>CAYUXV010000146.1:0-3445 GCA_964448875.1 uncultured Verrucomicrobiota bacterium | reverse complement strand
TCTCAGCACTTCCTTTTTTAGATAGGAGCGCCATGGGTAGCGTCCCGTGAGCAATCCGTAGCGCGTCGGTGTGCAAACCGCCGAAGGCGTATGTGCATTCGTAACGCGGATGCCCTCATTTGCGATGCGATCGATAGCGGGTGTCTTGAGCGGCGTATCCGGGTTATTACAACTTGCATCCCCCCAACCAAAGTCATCCGCCAGAATGATCAGAATATTTGGTTTGGTGCCGAAGCAGTCCGTGGCGTCCATCAACGGTGAAACAACACAAAGACTCGCAAGCAGTAAGGTCGATGTTTTTAACATGCAAGTACTCTTCATCACGGCTCCTCCACGATCATCACGCCGTTCATTACCATCCAAACCTATAACAATTGGAATCAGTACTTTCATTGCTGAGAGAATCCTACCCTACCATCCTGATTCAGAGAAGTTCAGAGACTCTCCACCTCAATCCCATTATTCTCCCCAATCCCCCTGAGAAACACTGAGAATCATTGAATCGAAGAATCCCACACACCAACATCACTGAGACAAAGTGAGAACATTGAGAGAATTGGGTCTCTCAGGGGTTTATGAGAGATGAGTATGATAGCTGTATTTCCCAAGAAAACGGGGAATTTGATGTTCGTTGGGTTCGATTCCCAAAACACATTCTATTGTTTTGATAAACCTACCCGTGAATGACAATCATCTTCGTCTCGGTCATCTCTTCAATAGCATACTTGGGACCTTCCTTGCCAAGGCCACTGTCTTTTAACCCTCCATAAGGCATGAGGTCGGCACGCCACATGGGACCCCAATTGATGTGCAAATTTCCACTCTCCACCTCACGGGCAAAACGCAGAGCAGCATCGAGGTTCTCGGTGAAGATACCCGCGCTTAGGCCGTAGTTGGTATCGTTGGCCATAGTGATGGCCTCATCGATGTTTGCAGCGCGTGTAACGCCTACGGCCGGGCCGAAGAGTTCATCACAACTCATGCGCATGTCCGGCCGCACATCGGCCAGCAACGCCGGCTGTACCACCGAACCACTGCGATCACCACCGCATAAAAGGCGTGCGCCATTGTCCGCGGCTTCGCTAACCCAGTCCGCCACACGCTTCGCATCGCCCTCGCGAACAAGCGGTCCAATATTGGTGCCTTCTGCCAACTGGTCACCAGCGGTTAATGCCGTGACGCGCGGATGCAATTCATCGAGTAAATTATCGTGAATGCCCTCGGTTGCAATGACGCGTTGGCAGGAAATACACACCTGTCCGGCATTCGCGAAACCGGTGGCCACTGTAGCTGTAGCAACCTTCTCTAGATCCGCATCATCTAGCACGATGAGCGGACTGTTGGAGCCAAGCTCCATGGTCACACGCTTGAGCCCGGCGGAGGCGCAAATGGCCTTGCCGACCTCGGCACTGCCAGTGAAGCTGATCTTGCGAATCCGGTCTTCAGCGCAAATAGCCGCTCCAATCGAGCTGCCTGGACCGGTAATACATGCGATGGAATCCGCGGGAAGACCTGCCTCGAGCAGAATCTCCACCAGCTTTAACGCCGAGAGTGGTGTGTCTGAAGCAGGCTTGATGAGCACTGCGTTGCCGGCGGCAAGAGCTGGACCCACCTTGTGCGCCACGAGGTTGAGTGGAAAATTAAATGGCGTGATGGCCGCCACGATGCCCACGGGCACTCGTAGCGTGAAACCAAACTTGCCCGCACCGCCGGGGGCCGCATCCAATGGCAGAACCTCGCCGGTGATGCGCCGGGCTTCATCGGCGGAGAGGTCGATGGTTTCTGCTGCACGCGTCACCTCCAGCTTGCCTTCAGCCAGGATTTTGCCTTCCTCAGTCGAGATAATTGTGCCGAGATCATCCATGCGTTCGCGCATTAGTGTCGCGGCTCGGCGCAGGATTTCACACCGCTGCAAAGCGGGCATTGCACGCATGGTCTTTGCTCCATCGATCAGGCCATCCACAGCCGCGGTTACGTCCTTCCCCGAAGCCAATGGAACCGTGTCAAACGCTTCACCATTGAACGGATTGACTACGTCAATCCGTTCATCGCGTTCCACCCACTCGTCTTTCAAAAACATTTTCATATTATTTGGCGGTCAGTTTTTTAATGAGGAAATCCTGTTGGTCGCGATAGCCTTTCACCGGAGGACCATTCTTGTACTGCACATGGCACTCGATGCCGAGCTTGTCCATGGCCTCCTTGAGCTTAATGCCCAGATGCGGGTGATGGACCCACACGCCTGGTCGCGTGTTCTGGTCCACGGGTACATTGCCGGTGGTGTAAACCATGAAACATGGTGGTGCTTTGGTCGAGAGGTGCGTTATGGGAGAGATGTCGCGCGCACGCGCGGCGAGTTGTTGTGTCCACTCGATTTTGCCCTCGCCCGACAGTCCATAGATCGCACGCATGGCAGGATGCTCGGGGAGTTTGTCGGTATTGAACCACTTTCGGAACGTGGCAGGGTCAAGCGTTGGCTGGCCATTATCGGGTCCTATGGCAACGAGTTGGGTCGATTCGAGTAGGACAGGGTCGCCGTAATTTGGATTTGAAAGATCCTCGTGGAACGCGAGCCACATCAATGTGCACGCACCTGCCGATCCGCCTGTAGCGGCAAAACGGGCTTTTGCCAGGTTGTATTTTTTTGCGTGGTATCGCAGGAACTGTAGCGCGCGGCCACAATCGTGAAAGGCTACGGGTAACGGATGTTTGCCGCCTTCAGTAAGGCGATAATTGACAGCTGCCACCGAGATCCCTGCATTATGCATGCGTTTAATGAGTCCAACCTGTTGTTGATACTTACTTTTATCTCCCCCTTTAAACCCACCTCCATGAATGCAGATAAGCAGCGGAGTCGATTTGTCACTTTTTGCAAGCCAAAGGTCCAGCTTGTGTCTCTTGTGCATTCCGTAAGCAATGTCCGCATGTGTGGGCTTCAGCTGTGGTCGATTGGCTTCCCGCTCCCGTCGCTTTATTTGGAATGTCTTCGCCTCAGTGAGTGTCAGTACTCCGTCCTTGTTGACGTCGGTCTGCGGGTAGCGTTTGAAAATTTTCTGAAGGTTCGCATTGGTCTTGGAGTTTGGTTCGGCCGCACCGCAGAGCATGGTCGTAAAGAATAAACAAAGGACGCGGTTCATACGTCCAGCATGCCAAAAATTCTCCGCACGGCAAATGGAAATCACTTCCGCAGCTCAACCATCGCCTGTCCCAGCGCATCTCCTATGAGGAAGTAGCTTTCCGCGTTTCCAAACCAGTGATGACCGTGACCTACATTGGGAGAGTCCTCCTTGGGTCGCGCGAAAGCGGTTGTTGATACGAACTTGACTGTTCCGTCAAACTCCTTGCGGGCCGCCGCTGCCTTTTGAGCAGCTCGTATGGCTAGCATGTTCTCCCCTGCCTTGGGTCCGCCATTTCCAAGTTCGCCAATTATTACCGGTAGTTTGGG
>CAYUXV010000145.1:0-21644 GCA_964448875.1 uncultured Verrucomicrobiota bacterium | reverse complement strand
ACGTGACTAGCGTCCATACCGTCGCCCATGGTGTAGATGAGGTTACAGACAACACATAAAAAGAAAAAGCCAACGCCCACACCTGTAGCTTTCCAAAGTAGTTTGGGGCCGTCTTCGGGCCATTCGTCCAGCAGGCCTTTCTCTGTGGAGACGCCGTCACGGCTGGGGCCGCGCCATTGTGGCCAGTCACCGGCAAATGAAGGAAGTGTTATGGCGGAAACGAGGACAAGAGTAGAGAAAATCTTCATACGCGTGATGCTACCGATGGCGGGGCATGGGGCAACGAAAAAAGGCCGACATATATTGGGTCGGCCAGTGTTAAGTTTTTCGTGAGGTCTATTTCCTCAGGTCATAGGCGAACAGTGTGTCCTGATCTTTAAGATACAGAATGCCGTTACTTACAACGGGGTGAGACCATGCACGATGACGGGTGCGGTCCGGCTGTTCAAAGCGGCTGGTTTCCTTGTAGGATTTTGGGTTTAATTCAACCAACGATACTGGGCCTTTTTCAGTCCGTAGGATGATCTTGTTGTCTACGACAAGAATTGCGCCTTTGCCGGCACTCGCCTCGTTCCACATGACTTTGCCTGTGGCTAGATGAATGCATGACAACCGTCCGCCATTGGATCCATACACATATTCGCCCACGCGGATGACCCCGCCATGGTGATTGGCCATGCCTGCACTGCCATCATGCTTGTAGGTTTCAACAGCCTTGAAAGAGCCGCCTTCATAGCTGACCTTGAAGCCGTTGCAGCCCACATTGTAGGCACTGGTGACGAACAGGCTGCCCTTGTCAAAAATTGGTGTGCTAACGACTGCGGTACGCCCCTTGCGTGGTGCTTTCCAGAGAAGTTTTCCGCTTTCAGCATCAATGCCTGCGACACTATCACCGGTAAGTTGGATATACTGCTTAATGTCTCCAATTTCGCGAATGATGAGTGATGAATAGCCCGCTCGATCGGTAAATTTTTTTGATCGCCATATTTCCTTCCCGGTATTTTTGTCCAGCGCAATAACAGTTCCTTTACTGCCACCAGGGGTGACCATCACTTTGCCGCCATCAACTAGAGGCGATTCGCTCCATCGCCATCCACTCATCATTGACCCGCCGAAATCCTTGGAGACATTGACCCGCCATGCTTCCTTTTTTGTTTTGATGTCAAAACAAACCAGATCGCCCTGTTGCCCCAAGACATAAACCTTCCCATTAGCGACCGTTGGCGTTGAGCGTGGGCCGGGATATTTGCGATGCCCACCAGGATCGCCTACGCGGCCTCTCCATAGATGCTTGCCGTCGGTATTCAGCGCAATGAGATAGCAGGCATCCTTAAGGTCGCCTAGCGTATATAGCACGCCTTCGGAGGTTGCGATGCTGGAGAAGCCATCACCCACTCCACTGGTGCGCCAAAGCATTTTGGGACCACTCTCTGGCCACGTTTCGAGGAGATTTTTTTCTTGGTTGACGCCATCTCTGTCAGGTCCACGCCATTGCGGCCAATCGACGGCCAATGCTGTTGAGACAAGAGTGAGAGTAACGAGGCAAAAGATAGGTTTGTGACTTTTCATAATGGCTCAAATGAACTTCCGCAGAACGTGCTCTGCCAAACATTTGACGGCACGCGCTGCGGAATCTTCAATAGAACAGGAGTTGCTTTGTGTCCAGCTTCAACGCGGGTTGATATTGTAGTAACCCGACTGCATTGGAGTTTATGGGTTGCGGGTTAGACATAAGAGTTTTTGCATTTTGGTTGCCCGATTGTCCGTTTAAAAATTGAGGTATACGGAAAGAGAAGTCGCGAAGATGAATCCTGACGTTAAGAAGTAAGCCGCATTGAGCGGTTTTGCAATTGATCTCGCCAACGAGTGAGATAGCTTAACTTGTGGTAAATGGTTTCAATAAGATCAAGCTGTTCCTTTGTTTTCCAGGACTCATTAAGGTTTTGCATTTCTCGATCCAAACTTTCCAGTTGTGTTGTAATCTTCATTTGAAGTCCGTTTACTTTTTTAAAGTACTCAAGTGCTTTTGGCATAGCTTGGGCTTTCAATAAGGACGAGCTTTGTAGTTCCTGGTTGGCAAGAAATTCGTCGACGGGCTTTAGCAGTGCGCCTACTTCAATGAACAGATCAGCCGTTTCCGGTGGAATGTCATGAACTTCAGGAGGTTTTTTGCCATGTTCAAGAGTAAGAAGATGGGCAAGGCGGTTTTTTGGATTGCGTAAATTTTCGTGGGCAACATTTAGCTCGGTGAACTTTTTCAGTGCAGTTTCTTTTTTTTCAGAATCTGTGAATTTGTCGGGATGGCACTCAATGCTTCGAGTGAGAAACTTTTCCTTAAGTGATTCTGTGTTCAGCCAAGGGTTGCGCGGCTCGTCAAGGAGCTCGAAGTAGTCCATTTAAGCGCTGAAGCTTTCGCCGCATGAACATGTCGTGGCGGCGTTGGGATTGTTAACCTGGAAGCCGGCACTCTCAAGGCTGTCGCTGTAATCCAACTCGCTACCTGTTACGTATAGTGCACTCTTGGGGTCTACCACCACTCGCACACCTTGGCTTTCCACAAGTATGTCACGGTTGGCGGGGGCGTCTTGCAGGTCCATTTTGTATTGAAGGCCGCTACAACCACCGCCCATTACAGCTACGCGCAGTACGCCTTCCGGGCGACCTTGCCTTTGAAGCAAAGTGTTTACCTTTCCTGCAGCTGCATGCGTCAATTTTACCAGGCTTTCGTTGCCGGTACGCCAGTTGACTTCTTCGGTGGAAGTTTTGTGTGTTTTGCCAGCGAGCATTGCTGAATGCTAACATGACGGGAGCAAATGACCAATTTCCAAATCCTCTCGCAAATTTCGAACTAATCTGGCATGGTACTGGTGATGCAGCGACTATTGTCAGTCACCTTATTTGTCCTATTTGCCGGATTGATGCCGGCGCAGGATTTGCTGCAGTCTCCTGGAGCGAAAAGCCAAGCTAAGTTACGTTTGGAGCATTCGACTGTTAGGCCCGGCGAAACGGTGGCGGCTGCACTGCATCTTGTAATTCCGAAGCCGTGGCATACGTACTGGCTGAACCATGGTGGGGTTGGCGAAGCCCCATCGATTGTCTGGAAATTACCCAAGGGCGTTTCCGCTGGAGAAATCCGGTGGCCGCTGCCTAAAAAACATCCATCCTTTGGCTCCATCGCATATGTCTATGAGCAGGAAGTGATGCTGATAGTGCCGCTGAATATATCGGCGGATTTAGGGTTGGGCGAACTTGAATTAAAAGCCCATGTTAAGTGGCTCGAATGTACCGACGAGGAATGTGTTCAAGGGAACAGTCGTGTGACAGCATAGTTGACGGTGGTGCAAGAAAACCTACTCAGTAAGGATGCACAGTTTTTTTCTCGATGGCGTGCTCGCTTGCCGGATCCGAGAGAGAAGAAGGAGTTGCAGGCTGAATGGGCTGGTCCTGCAGCGGACAATCATTGGCGACCACTTGCCTTTCGGGTTCCGGTGAAGGATGCACAGACTGAAGTTGAGTTTTTCCCATACCTCGATCCAAAAGATGAATTCATGGTACAGGCCGATGTGGAAGTGGAACACGAGGAAGGATTCGTAAAGTTAACCCAGCAGGTTGAGTCTATTGAGGGAAAATGGCCTGATGAAGTAAGGGGGGTCATGCGAATCGGTGCCAAGGGATATGAGGTGGCACTGAATGCGGGTAGCAAACCGGAGCCGACTCCAAATAATCCTTTACAGCTTTTTCCGGACATGGATCCGTTCGGTGGCAGTGAAGGCTCAGAACTGACGCTAAAGCTTGATGCGGTCAAGGCGAAGCCCGGGAAGACCGTAATGGCCCGTGTGCATTTCAAAATTCCTGAGGGATGGCACGTATATTACAAAGATCCGGGTGGCCCTGGACTGCCTCCTGAGTTGAAGTGGCGCCTACCCGCCGGCATCACCGCTGGCAAAATCCAATGGCCAAAGTACGAGAAGTACGAATCCAATGGCTATACGTTTAACGTTTATCAAGATGAGATGCTGCTGCAGGTGCCATTGACGCTGGACAAAGAACTTGCGGTGGGCGAACACGAAATCCGGCTTATTGCCGAATGGCAGGAATGTAAGGACATATGTGTCCAGTATGATGCGGACAAGACCACGACACTACTCGTGGGTGATGAAACGACGTCCACCGGTGCGAAAACCAAGGTCACGCTGCTACTTGATGCCGATGAGGCTAAGCCCGGGAAGACCGTGATGGCCGGTATCCGGTTTAAAATTCCGGACAAATGGCACATTTTTTGGAAGCACCCCGGCGACAAGAGTGAGGCACCGAAAATTCATTGGCGACTGCCCGTGGGAGTAACCGCCGGTGATATGCGATGGCCAAAGCATGAGAAATACGAGGCGTTTGGGGTAAAACAGAATGTTTACCATGACGAAGTGGTGCTCATTGTGCCGTTGAAACTGGCTGCTGACATGCAGTCCGGCGACTTGAAACTGGAGGCCAGAGTGACTTGGCAGGAATGCGAGGTATCCTGTGTGCAGGGTGAAACAATTGTACAGACCGACTTGAAGGTGGGCGATGTGTACAAATCCTCTGCTGACGCTCCGATTATTGCAAAATGGCAGGCCAAGGTGCCCAAGGAGGATGAGGCCTATTCATCAGTTGACTGGGGTCAGCTGGGTTGGATGTTGCTGCTCGCTTTTGCCGGCGGATTAATTTTGAACCTTATGCCCTGCGTGCTCCCGGTTATCGCCCTCAAGGTGATGGGGTTTGTGAATCAGAATCAGGAATCTCCTGGGCAATCCAGACGATTGGGCAGTCTTTACGGTTTGGGTGTGGTTTTCTCTTTTCTTGTAATGGCGGGCTTATTGCTGGCTGTACGAGCTGGAGCAGGTGGTGAGACATGGGGGATGCAGATGCAGAATAAATGGTTCCTACTTTTTCTGTCAGGGTTGATGACTCTGGTGGCCCTGAATCTCTTTGGCGTGTTCGAAATTACTTTGGGTGGGAAAACCCTTACGGCTGCAGATTCCATGGCGCGTCAGCAAGGAAGCGCCGGCGCGTTTGCCAATGGCATGCTGATGGTTGCATTGGCGACTCCGTGTTTGGCCCCGATGCTTGGTACGGCCATTGGTTTTGCCCTCACGCAACCCGCGCTTGTCGTCCTGCTGGTTTTTGTCACCGTGGCGGTTGGCCTTGCCTTGCCTTACGTTGTCCTGAGCTTTAAACCCGACTGGCTAAAGTTTCTTCCTAAACCTGGGGCTTGGATGGAGTCATTCAAGATCGCAATGGGATTCCCACTGCTGGTGGCAGCTATTTGGCTAATGCCACTGGCCGGAGGGCACTTCGGAGACAAAAGTGAAGGAGTGTTGCGGGTGGCCCTAATGCTGGCACTCATAGCACTGGCAGCTTGGGTTTTTGGGGAATTTATCCAACGCGGCACACGTCGACGTGTATTGGCTGGATTTTTTGCCGTGTTTTTCGTTGGCGCTGGATTCGGTTGCTTATTTGTCTTTCAGGATAAACTCGACTGGAAACCCTGGAGTAAAGCGGCTGTGGCCAAGGCGCGTGCTGAAGGGCACCCGGTGTTGGTAGACTTTACAGCTGATTGGTGCCTGACCTGTAAGGCGAACAAGCGGACAAGTATTGAAGTTGATTCGGTACGAGACAAAGTTGAAGTCACACGAGCAATGGTATTTAAGGGGGATTTTACGGATAAGAATCCGACCATGGCACAGTTTATTAAGAGCTATGGACGCCCCGGCGTCCCGTTGGTACTCATTTATTCACCCAACAAGGATGAGGAACCCCAGATTCTGCCTGAGTTACTTACTCCTGGAATAGTGTTAGATGCATTGAGCAATGCAGCTTCAAAAGCTGTTGAGGTGGGCCAAAACCCACCTGAGAAGCAGCCCGAAAGTGAAATCAACTGGCAGCCGTGGAGTATGGATGCGATTTCGGAGGCACAAACGGCGGGGAAGCCTGTGTTGGTGGATTTTACGGCGACTTGGTGTGCGCCTTGCATAAAGATTGAGAAAACTGCGATTGACGTGCCTGAAGTGCGGAAGAAACTGGCGTCTGCTGGTGTGGTGGTGCTGAAAGCGGACTTCACGGATAAGGATCCGATTATTTTAAAGGAAATGCAGCGGTTTGGCCGGGGCGGGCCGCCACTTGTGCTGGTTTATCCATCAGGTGTTGGCAGTCAGCCTATTGTGATGCCAAAGGTTTTTACGGCTACTGATATGCTCCAAAAGCTCGATCAGGCTACTGGGAAAAAAGCTGCGAATAACGAGGGCTTGGAGCCTGCGGACGTGGCTGCTACTGGTTTCGACTGAATTTTTCAGGAAGCAATTTGCACATGGTAAAAATATTTCTTCTTTTCGTCGGAGTCCTAGGGATAGTCGGTTGCCAATCTTTTGGACCAAATGAGGTACATCGGACGCATCCTCTGTATAATGAGGTTATCTCGCGGAGCCTGAATGAACAGTTTCTATTAAATCTTGTGCGGCTGCGGTATCGCGACAATCCGTATTTTCTGGAAGTCGGAAGTGTGGCGGTGAATTCATCTCTTGAGAGCGAAATGAGTGCCGGCGTGAGCATTGTGTCCGCTGGCGGCGACACTGCCTCGCCATCAGGTTCGGTTACCTATAAACAGAATCCGACCGTGAGTTATACGCCTCTTCGGGGGAATCAGTTTTTAAAGCAAATGCTATCGCCCATTCCCCTAGAGGCACTGTTAACACTTACTCAAAGTGGCTGGAGTGTGCAGCGAGTGATGAGTTTGTGCGTGGAACGTGCCAACAACTTGGACAATGCTGCTAACGCCAGCGGTCCAACGCCCACGGGCGAGCCCAGGTATGAACGGTTTCGCACGCTAGTGGATATCCTGCGTGAGCTGCAACAAGCCGATGCGATGGAGTTGGGTGCCGCTGCTGTTCAACCAAACGGTAACGCAGCAAAGAAAATGGTGCGAAACTTGGTGCTTCGTTTCAAAGGCGGTGCGGAGCTGGCAGGCAAGTTTCGAGAGTTGTGCATGCTGCTGGAAGTGCCAGTTGATTCAACTGAACTGGTCCTTACGAGCAACTTTTTTGATAAGCCTGCCAACGGTGTAGCCGTTCGTACGCGGTCGATGATGGGTATAATGTTTTTTCTCTCCCACAATATACGCGTGTCGGATGCCGACGAAAAGGAAGGCTTGGTGACAGTAACCAAGCAGCCGGGGGGAGAAGTCTTCGATTGGGGGCAAGTAACCGGCCGATTGTTCAATGCTCATTCTGCCAAAGCCCGCCCACAAGGTGCATTTCTGGCGGTGCCTTATCGCGGGAGCTGGTTTTATCTGCGCAACAATGATCTGGAAACCAAGAGCACATTCATGCTGCTTAACCAGCTGTTTAATCTTCAAGCTGGCGATATAAAAACCGTTGCGCCCGCCTTCACTATTGGAGTAGGCGGAGGCTGACCAGTTTTAGGGACGTTGGCTGTTTTTTTGAAAACAAGTTGTTTTATCCAATCCATTATAATGGTTGCCGGACTAGGTGAAGTGCTTTAAACAGCCCGATGCGTTTTTTGTTTTTTAGCCTAATAGCTCTCCTTATTGCGGGGTGTGAGTATCGGGATGTACACACCTTACTGAAGCCAGAAGGGGCTAGGGATCGCCCTACCGATAATCTGCCACCGGCAGGCAAAGAAAAATCGGCAGCATTTATTAACATAGCCATGCACAAGTCCATCGGCAAACCGATGGGGAACAACACTCTATCCTCCGAGGAATTGGCAAATGTCAAAAGCTTGGACTTGGACGGCAAGCAAATAGACGACTTGACGTCGATGCCGAGCGTGAAGAATTTGATTTTTTTGGACCTCGGCGTAAACCAGATTGTTGATTTAAAGCCTTTATCGGCACTAGTGAATCTCGGTTCATTGATCTTGAGCGACAATCAGGTTGAAAACATAACGCCTCTAGAAGGGCTGAGCCGTTTAGAGTATTTGGATTTACGTCATAATCGTATTGCAAACCTGAAAGCTCTTTCCGCGATAACAAAATTAAAAACCCTTTACCTGTCAGAAAATTTCATTCAAGACCTGACCCCTTTGGCTGGGATGGTGGAACTTGAGCGGCTCAATCTACACGACAACAAGATAGTTGAATTGGCATCACTCTCAGATTTAAAAGACTTGCGGGTGCTCACTCTTACCAAAAATCCAGGGCTATTTCTTAAAGAGGTGGAGAAGTTGCAGGCGGCGTTGCCAAAGTGCACCATTCATCATAACGCTGTGGTTAAGCCTGAGCCGGCTAAGCCAAAGGGTTCACCTCTGTAAGTTTCTTATTGCTACTAGGTGTTCTGTAATGAAATGAGGAGAGACTGCGACACCATAGATTTTAGATTTTTATCATCTTCCGAAAATTGGCATTGGATATTCCTTAAGTCTTAGTTATTTTCCGCGCGTCTTATGAGTGATCAATCAAAACCATTAGTCGGTGTCATCATGGGCAGTCACTCGGATTGGGATGTGATGTCACACTGTGTTAATCAATTGAAGGAACTGAATGTACCTTGTGAAGCAAAAGTGATTTCAGCCCATCGTACACCTGATCTTCTGCATGACTGGGCAAAAGGTGCAGTGGATCGCGGATTAGAGGTAATCATTGCTGCGGCTGGTGGCGCAGCGCATTTAGCTGGAGTGACAGCGGCGTTTACATCGTTGCCGGTTCTTGGGGTTCCAATGAAAGCATGGTCTTTGGAGGGATTGGACTCATTGTTATCCATGGTGCAGATGCCGGGAGGTGTCCCAGTAGGTACGATGGCTATTGGAAAGCCGGGGGCCAAGAATGCTGCTTTGCTGGCTACGGCTATTCTGGGCAACAAGTATCCGGAATATCGGACAGCGTACGAGCGTTTTCGTCAGAAACAGACCTCTGATGGGATGGCAAAGCAGGAGCTTCCTGACGGCTAAATTATTCCAACATTCCGAACTTTTTTGCTGGTTTCCGGAGGTGGGTGGTTGTAGTTACATGCACGTCGCCTTGTTGTCTTGAAGATTTTTACCGGCAGATCAAACTTGGAACTTGCAGAAGCAATCTGTGATTCGATTGGTGTATCGTTGGGGAAATGCATGGTGCGCGATTTTCCGAATGGTGAAACGTTTGCCAAAATTGAGGAGAATGTACGAGGGGAGGATGTGTTTGTCGTGCAATCCACTTCGCCGCCGGTGAATCAGAACATGATGGAGTTGTTCATCATGATCGATGCATTGCGTCGTGCGAGCGCTAATCGAATAACAGCGGTAATACCATTTTATGGATACGCACGGCAGGATCGCAAAGACCAACCGCGTGTGCCCATCAGCGCAAAGCTGGTGGCAAACCTTTTGGTGGCGGCGGGTTGCAATCGCGTATTGACGATGGATTTGCATGCACAGCAGATTCAAGGATTTTTTGATATTCCGGTGGATCATTTATTCGCAGCTCCGGTGATGTACGATTATTTGAAGAAAAAGGAGATGGGAGATCTGGTGGTGGTTAGTCCGGACGTGGGTGGAATTAAGATGGCACACGGCTATTCACAGATGCTACACGCAGGCTTAGCGATTGTGGCCAAGAAGCGAATGAGTGATACGGAGGTGGAAACGGTATCTGTTATTGGGAATGTCAACGGCAAGACGGTTCTTTTAGTGGATGATTTAACAGAAACAGCGGGCACCCTGGTTACAGCGGCCAAGTTGTTGCGCCGACGTCGGGCAAAACGAATTATCGCCTGTGTCTCACATGCGGTTCTAAGTGATCAAGGGATAAAAAGACTGCGAAAATCGAATATTGACGAACTTATCACAACTGATAGTGTTCCGCGCTCCGAATTCAAGGGTGTGAACATCACTACCCTGTCGGTTGCGAAACTGTTGGGTGAGGCAATTCAGCGGATTCACACCAACTCTTCGGTAACCTCGCTGTTTGAATTTGATGGCGTACGAATCGGGTAAAGGAATTTTAGTATGAAATCAGTAACATTGGAGGCGTTTCCGCGCTCAGTTAAAAAGCGTAACGCGGTTAAGAAACTACGTGCCGAGGGTCGTGTTCCCGGTGTGTTATACGGGAGTGAATTGGAATCACTTGATGTTGAGATCGATGTCAAAAAATTTGAAGATCTGGTAAAAAATGCAACGTCTGAGGCATTGCTGGTTGATTTGGATTGTGATGGGAAACGGAATCTTGCGCTCGTACAGGAGGTTCAGCACCATCCGCTTTCCGGACATTTTTTGCATATTGATCTACATGCGGTGAAAGAGGATGCGCCGGTTACGGTGTACGTACCAATCGAGAGTAGTGGTGAGGCGGTTGGCGTGAAGGTTGATGGAGGATTGCTGGAGCACATTCTCTTTAGGGTGCGTGTTCGCGGTCTGCTGAAGGATATCCCTGATATGCTGGTTGCGGATGTATCCGCAATGGAAATTGGGTACACGCTGCACATAAAGGATTTGGAAGTGCCAGAGGGAGTGGAGATTTTGGCCAATGGCGACAACCCAGTTTACTCGGTTGCCAAGCCGCGTACGATAATTGAGGAAACCGCCGAGGAAGGTGAAGAAGGTGTCGAGGGCGAGGAGGGTGCTGAAGGCGGTGAAGGGGCCGAGGGCGAAGCCAAGGCCGAGGACTCAGATGGTGATAGAGCAAAGAAGGTTAAGGAATAGTCGTCGAGCAAATGCGGGTTTTCGACCATGGACTCGTGGTATCTCATTGTGGGGTTAGGTAATCCAGGGGGTCGCTATTCAGCTACTCGCCACAATGCGGGTTTTATGGCGCTGGATTGTTTAGCTGATCGGTGGAGTGGTAATTGGGTTGAGGAAAAGAAATTTAATGCGCGAGTCGCCCTCGTGAATATTGATGATAGACGGGTGGTTCTCTGTCAGCCGCAGACGTATATGAATCTGAGTGGCGAGGCGGTAGGATCGTTGGTGCGATTTTATAAAATCGCGCTCGACCAATTGCTGATCATCGTGGATGATGTAAGTATCCCGCTAGGCGAATTACGGCTACGTCCGCAGGGTGGCAGTGGGGGGCATCACGGCTTGGAGTCGATAGAACTCCATGTGGCAGGCAGTGGCTTTGCTCGTCAACGTATTGGGATAGGCAAGCCAGTACGTGGTGATGGTGGGTTGACTGGTCATGTGCTGGGGACCTTTGGCGAGGCTGAATCGAATTTGATAGAAAGGGTTTTAAAGAGGTCTGCCGATCAGGTTTGTAGTTGGTTGAGTGAAGGGGCCCAAATGGCCATGAACGATTTTAATGGGTCGGTATTACCGCCCGCAAAGAAAAACAGAGAAACGGAAGAGAAAGAGTGAGAAGATACGAAGCGCTATTTATTCTGGATACTGCTGGCAGTTCGGATGATCCGACTAAATTGATCGAGTCGGTTAAGAAGTATATTACCAAGGCCGGGGGAAAGGTTGAGGCAGAGCAGAAATTGGACAAGCGCCCTTTTGCACGTGTAGCTGACAAAAAACACACAGCGGGCTACTATGTGAATTTGATATTTAATTGCGATCCGAAAGCGCTTCCAGTGATGGAGGAAGTTTTTGCAGAATCAGCGGTAGTCTTTCGTGTTCAGATTACGCGTGCTTGCGCATCTGGAACAACCTCAGAATCCGAGGGTGCATTGACTGCATAAGAAAAGACGTAATGCCTAATTATAATAAAGTCATACTGATGGGGAACCTGACTCGTGACCCGGAGGTGCGTTATGCCTCCAGTGGTAACGCAATCGCCAAACTAGGCATAGCGGTCAATCGATACTGGCGTAATAAGGATGGTCAACAGCAGGAGGAAACTACTTTCGTGGATGTAGATGCCTTTGGGCGTCAGGCAGAGACAATTGCTCAGTACCTGAAAAAAGGTAGGCCGATTATGATTGAAGGCCGACTGAAACTTGACCAGTGGGACGATAAACAAACGGGCCAAAAACGTAGTAAATTGGGTGTGGTTTTGGATCGCTTTGAGTTTATTGATTCTCGTGGGGACGGCGGTGGTGGTGTGACCGATGCCTCCCAGCCAGTTGCTTCAGCAGGTTCGCCTCAAAATGCGGATGGAAGTTCGCCAGATGATGATGACGTGCCGTTTTAATCGGGTGAGTTGTATTTGTTTGAAAAGGAATTTTTATCATGGCAAAGACAGAAGTTATATTAACGGAAAACGTAGTTGGCTTGGGCACCGAATCAGACAAGGTTGAGGTTGCCGCGGGCTATGCGCGTAATTTTTTGCTACCGCAGGGACGTGCCATAATGGCTGGTGCGGCCAATACGCGTTACCTTGAAGCCCTTCAAGTGAAGCGTGTCAAGCGCGAGGCACAGGAAGAAGGTGATGCGAAAACGCTTAAAGAGAGCCTCGACAAACTCCCACCGCTTGTGATCAGAAAGAAGTCTGGTGAGACCGGAAAACTATTCGGGTCTGTTACGGTTGGCATGATTTGTGATGGTATGAAGAACCAATTTGATGTGGAATTGGACAAGCGAAAGATTGGTTTAGAACAGCCTATACGGGACTTGGGCGATCATGAGGTGGAATTAAAACTGCATTCGGGTATCACCGGTTTATTGAAAGTCAAGGTGGAGAGCGAAAACCCTCTGCCTGATTTGGAGAAGGAATCAGACTCGTCAGAGAACAGTAAGGCAGCAGAGGTCAAGTAAAGTTGGTGGTTCTCGAGATGGTCAAGTGGCCCCGTTGATGGCATAAACGCCATATTTTGTTCACTCACTTTTCGTGAATATTTATTGAGGAGTGTCAGCAACTCCACGTTGCGTCTAGTGTATCGTTTCCAGTTTGCTGTTCCCACATGATTGACGCGAATAATGAGGCATCCCTGTTGCCTGCGGAGAATTTGACTCAAGCGCCATCCAGGCGTGAGGTTGTGTCTGAACAGGTTGGAATTGGTCGCCAACCGCCGCATTCAATCGAGGCGGAGCAGGGTGTTATCGGCTGCTTACTCATCGATGTACAGCAATGCATGGGTGAATGCCTCGAAAGAATGGGGTCGGCAAGAACTGTTGCCGCCGCAGGTGCGACAGGTGATGGCTCCTCAGAGACGCCTTTTTTTTATGACCTGAAACATCAGGCTGTTTTCAATGTGCTGATACAAATGTATGATGCGCGGGAGGCGGTGGACATGATTACGCTTCGAGAACGACTGCGTAGTCGGAATCAGCTGGAGACTGTAGGAGGATTGGCCTATCTGACTCAACTCACAAGTATGACGCCGTCTTCAGCGAACCTGTCTTATTACCTTGAAATCGTTTGGCAAAAGTACCTGCTTCGAAAAATGCTGTGTGCTTGCACGGATATGCAACGGCAAGCTTATGAAAACGATGGTGAAGTGGATCAGCTGCTTGATGAGGTTGAGACACGCATCCACCAGATCAATGATGAACGTGTTGGTAGCGATCGACGCGACATGAAGGCATTGGTAAATGATGCGATTTCTGAAATTGAGGCACAGCACCAACGCAAAGGAGGCCTTTCCGGTGTGCCAACAGGATTTGCCGACTTGGATAAAATGACGGATGGATTGCATGCTGGTGAGGTGATCGTCATTGCAGCGCGCCCCAGCATGGGGAAGACTTCGCTGGCGATGAACATCGTAGATCATGTTGTGTTGGAGGAAAAGAAGCCAGTAGGTGTTTTTAGTTTGGAAATGACCGCTGAATCACTGGTCATGCGTATGTTATATTCACGTGCGAGGATGAATCACCATGATGCACGTGCCGGCTTGCTGGCACCGAGCGATTTTAAAAAACTGACTGCAGCAGCAGGCCGAATGCATCAAGCACCGTTGTATATTGACGACACACCGGGCCTTTCAATTCTGCAGTTGCGAGCCAAGGCGCGCCGCATGAAGCATCAACATGACATTCAACTCATTGTGGTTGACTATCTACAACTGCTTAATTCTACTTCGCGCCGGGCACGGGATAATCGACAGCAGGAAATCGCCGAAATTTCGAGTGGCGTTAAGGCTTTAGCTAAAGAATTGAAGCTGCCGGTAATCGTCCTTAGCCAGTTGAACCGTGAGGTTGAAAGAGACAAGAACCGCAAGCCGCGTCTCTCGGACCTTCGTGAGTCGGGGGCCATTGAGCAGGATGCGGACATTGTAGCCCTGCTATTTAAGGCTAACAGCGACGATGATGAAGCGGAGGAATTTAGCGAGGGTGTGGCTGTGGGGCTTGCTATTGCTAAGCAACGTAATGGACCGACGGGTGATGTTTATCTGACGTTCCTGAAAAATTACACCAAATTTGAGAGTGCAGCCCGGATAAGTCCGGAAGATGTTCCAGTGGATTAAGGAAATGAAGATTATAGCGAGATGGATGTTATCAGCGTTGCCTGTCCTTTTGGTATCTTCAGTGTTTGCTCAGAACCCTACAGGCGAAATATTGCAGGTTAACATTGAGTTTGCTGTGCCTGATAGGAAAGGTGTGAAGGAGGACTTTATTCGTAGCCATATTCGTCTCAAAGTAGGAGATGCCTACGAGCCCGGTCGAGAGAATGAGGATGTAAAAAATCTGATGGCGACTGGTCAATTGCGCAATGTGCGGGTTGGCGTGAGCAAAGAAGGTGATGGAGTAGTGTTACTTTACAATATTGAGCGCACACCAAAAACCGGGGTTGTCGGAATCCGAGGGCGTGATGGTGAAACGGTCTATTCGATTTCCCGATTGAAATATAAGGAGGGCAAACTTCGTCAGTTGCTGACCTTGAAGCAGGGGGAGCCATACTCGGAGAAGAAGATCAGCGTCGATGTAAAGGCACTGGAAGATTTTTATCATAGTAAAGGCTACTATCAGGCGAGAGTAACAGAGATAACGACTCCCGGCTTCAATGTGTATTATGAGATTAATGAGGGGGAGAAGGTGCGAATAGATGAAATACGTTTTCAGCGCGCGCTTAGTATTAGTCGCATTGACATGGCTGCTGACTTATTAACTACTGATTATGCTCACAGACTTGTTACTGGTGATCCTGTTACTCTGTTTGCTCAAGAACGTGGCACAAGCGCTCCTGTGGGCCTCCCGACTTTGGCGAGTGGAGCCTCAATGAGCCGTCTCGAAGAGTATTACTTGGCAGTTATCTCGACTAATCAATTCACCTTACACACTACACGTGAAGATGCTTTGAATTATGTCAAACGCATTGACATAGCATCTGTGAGTCAGTCTCCTCATTATGTAGCTGGCCCATCGTTGCCGTTGGCGTTCGAAGAAAAGAAACTCGGTAAAACTATTGAAAGCCGGGAGCGACGACGATGGTTGAATCCCATTACTTGGTTCACAGGGGATGGGCGTATCATGAAATCCAAGCAGGAGGAGGACATTCGGCAATTGCGTCGCATCTATCTTGAAGAGGGATATCTGGATATGGCTGTGGACATAGTAGGCACCCCTGAGTTGGATTTTCAGGAAGGGTTGGCGTTTGATGATGCTCGGAAGGGTTGGCGTTTGGCGCAGGCACGATATGACCTGATTGAAGGATATTTGGACAATCTTGAATCAGGTGAATCTGTCGAAATCGAAGGTGTTGAGCGCAGTTATGAGGATCTGGAAAAACTCCTGAATGCAGCTGATGCAGATGTAGATCGAGCTTATGGTCAATACCACGAAGAGCTAGATAAGATAAGAATGGCTACGGTTTACTACCGGATATCCGAAGGGCAGCAATATAGGGTTGGGAGCATCAATATCAAATATGGCAAATTTGAAGGGGCTAATTTTGTTGAAAACGATGCAGCAAATCCCGTGATACGGATGGCGACACTCAAGTCGCGGTTGCATTTGCAGGAGGGTACTGTTTTCAAGCCGATGTATTTACGAAGGGAAATACCAGGGTCTGACTTGGAGGCAGTTGAGGATTTGTATGGTGAAAAATCCTATATCCGTACAATCGTGGATGTGACCCAGCGTCCTAATCCGGATACCGGTCAGATAGATTTGGAGTATTTTGTGCAGGAGGGACTTCCAGTTCTAGTGGAGTTAATTAGGATAGAGGGCAATGTAGAGACTAAGGATACCGTAATACGAAGAGAGTTGGCAATATCGCCTGGTGAGCCATTTGACATGGGTCGAGTTAAACTTAGTCAGGAACGAATCGAAGGCTTACGCCTTTTTCAAAATGTGCGGGTTACCCAAGAGCCTCTTGCTGGCTCTGGTCCCGGGAATACGGTCAATCGTGAGCACCTGGTTTTTTCAGTTAAAGAACGTGACACCGGACGCGCAGGATTTGGTGGTGGTTTCAGCACCGACTACGGAGCGCTTGCAAACGTGTTTTACTCACAGGAAAATTTCGACATAATGCGGTGGAGGAGACCCCACCCATTACAAGGCGGCGGTCAAAAGTTTCGTGTTAGAGCCGTTTTAGGTTCAAAACGAGATGACTATTTGCTGGACTATGAAGAGCCGTGGATGTTTGGTCGCAAATTACGCTTCAACACCAGTCTTTATGCCAGTGAGTATGAGTATTACAGCGATTATTATGACGTTTCTAAGGCGGGAATGCGCTTGGGGCTTGAAAGGACGCTCTTCGGTGTAGATTATCTTCGTGGGGGAATTAATTACACGGTTGAGAGTTCGGGGATTGTCGACATTATAGATAGTGCATCGGCTGAAATGAAGAGCTATGGGGGCGCAACACTATTTCTAAATTTGGGACATCACTTACGTATGATACAAGGGGAGGTGGGTATTTGCCTACAAAAGGTCAACGCTCAGAGTTGGCCGCTCATGTTGCCGGAGGGCCGATTGGCGGCGAGATGGATTTTTACAAACTGGATTTTAGCACTGCTCAATATTTTCAAGGCTTGGGAGAAGGGCATGTGGTCGAATTTATCGCGCGAACTGGAGTGGTAGAAAACTACGGAGACTCGACAAAAGTCCCCTTTCTGGAGCGTTATACATTGGGAGGCAGCGGCACGCTTCGTGGTTTTGACTATCGCCAGGTGGGTCCACGTGATTCTGTTAATGAGGTGATAGGTGGAAAGACCATGTGGATGGGAACTCTTGAATACAGCGTGCCTACACCTTTTGCATCCTGGGCTCGGTTTGCCGTGTTTTATGACATAGGGAACATTTCCAGTGATGCATACGATTATAAATTTGGAGACTACAATGATGATTGGGGAGTGGGCTTGCGTCTGGATGTTCCTTTCCTTGGTCCACTGAGGTTGGACTATGCTATTCCTATAAATACGGACAACTACAACGACACAGGTGGTCAGTTTAATTTTAACTTTGGCTACACGCAGGCGTTTTAATTCAATAAACATGAAAGCACTAAAGCGAATTCTACCTTCAATTCTGTTGGCGGCAAATTTTGTCGTGCAGAGCGATGCGGCCGAACAAAAGATTGCCACCGTTGATATGCGCAAAACTTACAGTGAGTATTGGAAGACAAAAAAAGCTGTAGAAGGGCTGCGGCAACAACGGCTCAACAAGGAGCAGGAGGTCAAGGAAATGGTTGATGAAAGAGGCAAGAAAATTGCTGAGCACCAGAAGATGCTCAAGCAGTTTCAAGATCCTGGCCTTGGGGAGGCAGAGCGTGGACGATTCAAGAAAATAATGGAGCGCAAGGTAATTGAAATTAGAGAGATAGAGCAGGCTGTTCAGCAATTTGAGCGGGCGACTAATACAGAACTGACCAACGCTCAACAGAAAATAGTTAAGACAATCATCGAAGAGATACGCGGACTTGTTAGTGCTAAGGCCAAGGAGAGGGGTTATACATTTGTTCTCGATGCATCAGCTGTAGCACCTTCACAACTTGTTGTGGTTTACAGCACTGGTCAGGACGATTTGACGAAGGAAATTCAGGAGCAACTCGAAGCTACCAATCCCGAAAAGGCTGAGAAAAAGCCTGACAAACCCAAGCCTACACCGAAGAAGAACTGATTAATCAGATTCGCTTTGGCGTTTCTGTGCAGTGTCCAAGAGCATTGCATGTGCCTCAGTTAAAATTTCCGGAATACGGCTGGAAAATGGGCTTTCTTTAATGACGGTGGCCGCTTTCTCGGTTTCAAATTTGGCCACATGTTCTCCAGGAAACCAGTGATCTGCTTGTCCGAGTAGGTTGTAACGCATTCTCCCCCAATCGGTCATATCTAGACTCTTCGCATAAGTCCATAACCGTAGAATTTCAGCGATATTAACTTGCCCCGGTACGTCCAGATAGTTTGGCAGTCCTTTGGTCCAGTTCTTACACCAATCAGAGCCAAGTACCGTTTCCATTTCGGATCGCAGCGATCTTTCAATTGGGGCGATGATCGTCTCGATATTATCATAATGCTGCAGTGCAGCAATGTGTTCGTCGAAATCCGATGGTTTGGCTGCACCACAACTCAGAGTGTGTACTTCAGGTCTGTTGAGACAATAAAGGTCGTTAAACTGCATCGGATGAAGTGGCAAACATAGTCTCTTGAGCTTGAGAGGCGGGGCGTAGAGTTTGCCTCCTTTGTCATTGGGGCTGATGATGAACACGCCCATATCGTGCGCAGAAGCAGCCTTCACGGCAGGCCAGTTCAGGTCGTTTACAAAGTACCAATGAAGGTTAATGTAATCAAATTCGCCGCTTTCAATTGTCTTAATTATAATGTCAGTCGTCGCATGTGTAGAGAATCCTAAGTGCCGAACACGTCCTTCTTTTTGCAACTGGCGCGCCATCGCCACACAACCCATTGGGCCCAGTGACCAGTCAAGGCGTTGCTTGTTGTTGATGCCGTGCAGCGCCAGCAGGTCTACATAATCAAGCTGCAAGTGGTTCTTGGATTTGTCGAATGTGTTAAGGAACTCCTTTTGAGTTGCGGATGGAGCGATTTTAGTTTGCACGACGAGATTTTCGCGTGGGAACTGTTTTAAGACTGGCCCAAGTTGCATTTCCGAGGAGCCATAACCACGTGCTGTCTCGATATGGTTGATGCCCAGCTCTACCGCACGATGAATGGTTGCCTCCAGATTCTTTTGTCCTTCGTCAGGCACTTCGCTCCACGGAATATCATTCCACTTGTGTTGGTAACGCATCCCGCCGCATGAAAACACGGGCATCTCCAACTCCGTTTTCCCAAATCGGCGATACTTCATTCCACAAACTCCAACTTCTGCCTGTGCGGAATCAATCCCGATTCATGAGCTCGCCCGAGAAATCGCCGGATTGTTTCGCGACCTTTCTCGCCATAGTCGAGTGTCCAGTGGTTCACATACATGCCTACGAACTTGTCGGCAAGCTCCATGCCCATATCCCGAGCGTATTGAAGTGAATGCGTCACCGCTTCGTTCCGATGGTCGAGGCTGTACTGTATGCTTTCGGTTAACAGATCACTCAATGCCTTGCGCTCGACCTTGGCGATTCGCTTGTGGATTACATTGCCGCCAAGAGGTAGAGGGAGGCCGTTGTTTTCCTCGCCCCACCATTGGCCGAGATCGACGCAGCATATCAACCCCTCGTTTTCATATGTCAACTGCCCCTCATGAATTATCAAGCCAACATCCGCCTGCCCGCTGTTCACGGTGTGGAAAATTTTATCGAAAGGTACAACCACGTAATCAATCTCTTCCTTTGATTTTCCAAGCCAAAGCTGCAGCGCTAGGAACGCGCTGGTCATCTCACCGGGAACAGCAATTCTATTGCCGATAATTTCGTCTTTAGAAAATTTTGTCTTAGCCACCAGCATTGGGCCATAACCGTCGCCCATGCTCGCACCACTTGGTAGTAGGGCATAGTCGCCACTTACGTAGGCATATGCGTGGATACTGATGGCTGTGATGTCCAGTTCGCTACGTGTGGCGCGATCGTTGAGAGTCTGGATGTCTTGTAGAATATGTTCAAACTCGTACCCATTGGTCTCAATCAGCCCTTTGGCGAGCGCATAAAACATGAAAGCATCGTCCGGGTCGGGTGAATGGCCAAGAGTGAGACGGTTCATCGCCGGAGATTGCCGTGTGACACAGGTCTTGTCGATGCGTTTTGGCTGGATTTGAACAGTAGGTTTGGCCACCCTGTCGCCTCTGATGCGCGATTATTTCATTAGGCGATTTTTGCTGCTGATACCCACGTTGCTGGTGATCACCATCATAGTGTTTTGTGTCACCCGGATCGCGCCGGGTGGACCGCTTGAGCGAGCGATGATGGAGATGCGGCAGGCTAGTCAGGAGGGTGGAGGCAGCGATACCTCGGCCACCGGTAAGGCGGTCAGCAAGGAGGATCTCGAAAAGATGAAGGAGCTTTATGGCTACGACAAGCCTGGGTGGCAGGCTTATCTCATATGGTTGGGCGCGATGCCAAGGGAACGTCACTTAGAGGAAATCGAATTCGCCGAGGGTAACATGACGGCTGAGTCCAAAAAGCGAATTCCGACGTTTCCGGTCATGGAATTGGACTGGGATGGGGATGGGTTCTTGGCGCGAGGTGAGGTTCCCCAGTTTATGCGAGACAAGGTAAAATTTGCGGAACTGGACACTGACCGGGATGGGTTCATAGACGAGGTGGAAGGTGACCGCCCCGGAAACAAGGTGCGACAGGTGTTTGAGGCTGTTCGGCTGGAGCGTGACAAGCAGGGGGATGTTGAAATTGTAAATCCGGAAGACTTGTATGTGGATTGGCTCGTTCGAATGAAACATCCGCTGGACGGAGTGGGCACGGAGCTGGAGGATGCGAGCGACAAGCTTGAGCTGGCTGTGGCCAAGGGAGCAGAAGTGGCTGAGTTGCGCAGTGGACTAGAGGGGTTCCTGTCCCGTGCAGAGCAAGGAAGGGGCTTGGGATGGGCCGAGGCGGTTACACAAGCCCACGAGTTGGCGGACGAATTGGATGTTTTCAACAAGAAGGAAGTTGCCGGGGTATTCAAGCTGTTGACGGACCGGAATGCTGCTCAGGCTGTGGGGCAGCTCGAACAGACGGAGGGAGCCTTGTTAAAGGCATCCGCCGCGGGGCGCGCCCCCCCAACCGCTGAGGTTTACCTTCGTGAATACGCCGGCGGGTTGCAGGGCGACCTTGGTGAGTCCTTCAAAAACAAGGAGCCGGTGTGGGACATGATCAAGAGCCGCCTGCCTGTTTCGACCTTTTTTGGGCTGACGACGTTCCTGATCACTTACCTTGTCTGTATCCCGTTGGGAATTGCCAAGGCGATGAAGCACAACGGACCGTTTGACAACGCCAGCTCTGTAGCGATCTTCATGGGTTACTCCATCCCAGGTTATGTGCTGGGTGCGCTGTTGGTGGTGTTTCTGGCATCGCGGGCTGGGTGGTTTCCCACTGGTGGATTTGTAAGTGAGGATTTTGACGGAATGCCCGTCCGTGATCTGACTGTGAATGCCGACACAGAACTTTGGTCGGCCAAGTCGCACGGGCTGAATGATGGCGACTCGGTTTGGTTCAAGCGAGAGGCTCCTCCGGCCAACCCGCCGTTATTGACCGATGCGGAGTATTTCGTGAAGCGGATTGACGCAGGCAGGTTTTCGCTGCACGCCGAGCCGTTCCTTGAGGGCAAGCCCGTGGACGTTACCCGCACTGGGCCAGCCCTCCTGCGTCGCCCCACGACCCTCTGGGAAAAGGCAACGGACCTGTTGCAGCATGTGTTCCTGCCGTTGTGTTGTTATCTCATCACCAGCTTTGCCTTCGTGACGATGCTGATGAAAAACCA
>CAYUXV010000144.1:0-4480 GCA_964448875.1 uncultured Verrucomicrobiota bacterium | reverse complement strand
GGGTGCAGCGTTTTCTATGGCCTCTCCAATGTGCGCTTGCTTGGGTGTGGCTAGAATGCTTGCGAGGATGGATGTTTACGGGATTTCCATGGAACTATCTCGCGAACTCTCAGCTCGACCTAACACCTTTGGCTATGATTGCGTCAATTACGGGTGTTCTTGGCATTTCGCTGATTGTTGTGTGGTGTTCTGTTAGCCTATTGGTGGCGACAACAGGAAGCATCCATCTTAGAGGAGCAAAACGGTATGGACGCATTGGAAAAGAGGCTGGGCCGGCGGTGGGGTTTCTCATAATCGCAATGAGTGTTGCTAGTGTATACACCAACACACGGGAAAATCAGTTTAGTAAGAGAGGAATAATTCGAATTGCTCTTGTTCAGCCAAGCATCCCACAGCACGTCATTTTTAGCAGTCTTGGAAATAATAAGCATGCAACGAGTGAACGTGCCAAAGCATTGGGCACACTTACTCTGGAGGCAAACAAAACAGACCCAGATTTGATTGTCTGGCCCGAGGCGTCGGCACCATTTGGTGTGATTCGATTAGCTGAAGATCCTGAAGGCCGTTTGGTGACTGGTCATTTGGGACAGCTTGTGACAGCCCTTGGCAAACCAATGGTCGTAGGTGCTGATGAAACAATTGGAGTAATTGCTAATGAAGAATTCAAAAGAGAGCAGATTCGCAACAGCTGTTTCTATTTTAATGAAAACGGGGATGTAGCCGCAAGCTACAGTAAACAGCACCTCGTTATGTTCGGCGAATACGTGCCTTTGGGTGACTGGTTGCCTTTTTTAAAGAAACTTGCACCAGTGGGAACTTTCACGTCCGGCAACGGTCCTATTGTTTTTGATTTAGGGAAAGCGAAAGCCGCACCGGTTATCTGTTTTGAGGATGTTGTGCCTGAACTTGTGCGGAGAGCAGCGACTGATGAAGTGGATTTTATTTTAAATCTAACCAACGACGGTTGGTTTGGGGAAAGCAACCAGCAGTGGCAGCACGCACGTATGGCAGCTTTTCGGGCCATTGAAACAGGGCGACCGCTGGTTAGGTGTACAAATAATGGGCTAACTTGTTGGGTTGATCGTTTTGGAAAAATCCACCGCCTTGAGCAAGGAAGTATTTATGAGCCGGGTGTTAGGGTTCTGGAATTGCCTCTTATGAATTACAAAGGTGGCCGGTCTACATTTTATCAACGCACAGGCGACTGGATGGGGTGGGGCAGTGTCATTATTTGTTTTTTGATGATAGCTTGGAAAATGAAACAAAAAAATGACTCGGCAGAAGAGGCTGAATTAACGTAAAGGTGACTGCATGTTCGACGAAGCCAAGGAAAAGTTAGTAAAATCAGAAGAGCGTCTTTCTAAATTACGGAGGTTTCTTTGACGTTGCTGCCGTGCAATCTCGTTTAGTTGAGCTCGAGGAAAAAATGTCGGCCGGCGACTTTTGGGATAGTCGTGAACAAGCACAAAAAGTTGTCGATGAACTTTCCCACTTGAAGAAGAAGATTGAGCCGCTCATTGCTGCTGAGGGTCGTTTGGTGGATTTACTTACCTTGGTTGAATTGGGTGAGGATGGCGGGGCTGAGGATCAGGCCGAGATAGCATCTGAAGTTGAGGATGATCTGAATGTATTTCTACCGGAGATAGATGCGTTGGAATTACATGCGCTTCTTGGTGATCCCTTAGATAAGAACAATTGCATTGTATCTATTAATGCCGGGGCAGGCGGAACCGAGTCTTGTGATTGGGCAAACATGTTGCTTCGCATGTATCAGCGATGGGCCGAATCGAGGGAATGGAGGGCAGAAGTAACAGAAATTCTCCCTGGTGAAGTTGCGGGAATCAAGAGTGCTACATTATTTATTACGGGTGAGAATGCCTACGGTTATGCTAAGGCCGAACGTGGGGTGCATCGATTGGTCCGTATTTCCCCGTTCGATTCAAACAAGCGACGCCATACCAGTTTTGCAAGCGTAGACGTGATAGCTGAAATTAAGGATGAAGGTGACATCGAATTGAATCCTTCTGAATTACGTATAGATACATATCGTAGTGGCGGCAAAGGCGGGCAGAACGTAAACAAGGTTGAGACGGCCGTGAGGATTACTCATGAACCAACAGGCATCGTGGCGGCTAGTCAGACACAGCGCAGCCAGCATCAGAATAAACATAGTGCAATGAAGTTGTTACTTGCGAAACTTCACGCTAGGCGAGAGGACAGCAAGAGAGCTGAGATGGATCGATTTTATAGTGAGAAAGGCAGTGTGTCGTTCGGAAATCAAATTCGGAGCTATGTGTTTCAGCCATATCAGATGGTAAAAGATTTACGAACAGGGATCCAAAATAGCAATGTGTTGCAGATAATGGATGGTGCTTTAGATGAATTTGTTGATGGCTGGCTTCAGGCCGGCTGTCCAACCAAGCGCGTAGCTGCTGATGATGATGATGGATGAGTATTCTTGACGATATTGTAGCTAATAAGAAAGCAGAGCTTTCCTCTAAATCACGCAGTTCTGTCGTTGTAGAGTCTCTGCGCGATAGGGTTAATACGCGTGGCAGGCGTGATTTTATCGGTGCGTTAAAAAGCCCAAGGCTAGGGGATATAGCGCTAATTGCTGAAGTAAAGAAAGCTTCGCCTTCTGCTGGAGTTATCTGCGAAGATTTTGATCCAGTTGTTATTGCGTGTGAATACGAGGATGCTGGGGCGAGCTGTTTGTCGGTGCTCACGGATGAACATTTTTTTCAAGGTTCGCTTGAGTATCTCCGTGCTATTCGAGAGGCAGGTGGGTTGCCTCTTTTGCGGAAGGATTTTATTATTGATGAGCGTCAAATCGAAGAAGCTGTGGAATTTGGTGCTGATGCAATTTTGCTGATTGTGGCAATTTTGAATGATGAGCATTTGGCTCATTTGAATGATGTGGCAACAAATGCAGGATTAGCTGTTCTTGTGGAAGTTCACGATGTGGGTGAGCTGCGACGTGCAAAGGATATCGGGTCGCAATTGATAGGAGTTAACAACAGAAACCTGAATACGTTTAGTGTGGATTTGGGAACGACAGAACATCTTGCAACAGAACTTGAAGAATGGGGTGGTGTTTTGGTCGCGGAAAGCGGAATTCATACAAGATCTGATGTGGATCGATTGGCTGAATGCGGCGCGCGCGCGATCCTTGTGGGCGAATCACTGATGTGCTCTCATGATATTAAGTCGAAGGCTGCTGAACTTTTAGGTTTGTCATGAGTGATTCATTGCACGTTCTAATTGTTGAGGATTCAGAGCTGGATGCGAAGGTGCTCGAAGAATTGCTTAAGTCGGGAGGCTACGACGTTACAGCTGCCAGAGTAGAAACCGGCTCTCAGATGTATGAAGCCTTAAATACTGGTATGTATGACGTGGTTCTTGCGGATTACAATCTTCCTGAGTTTGATGCGCCATCGGCATTGCGTCTTTTGAAGGAAAGCGGTCGAGATCTTCCGTTTATAGTGATTTCTGGTGGAATTGGAGAGGACATGGCTGTTGCCATAATGAAAAGTGGTGCCCACGACTATCTGATGAAGGGTAACCTCGCCCGTCTGGTGCCAGCAGTCGAACGTGAAGTCCGTGAGGCGCGTGAGCGTGCGGCACATCGTGAGGCGGATGCCAACCTTCGTGCCGCAGAGGAACAGATGCGGATCGCACATGATATCCAACAGCGTTTATTTCCGGTAAAACCACCTCTGATTGAAGGGTTTGATATTGCCGGGGTGTCTCGTCCAGCAGACGAAACTGGCGGTGATTATTTTGATTACATAACCATGCAGGATGGTGCCTTGGCGGTTGTGGTGGGGGATGTGACAGGGCATGGTATTGGCCCGGCTCTTTTAATGGCCGAGACACGGGCATATTTACGAATTCTCGCGCTTTATCTGAACGATATCGGAGATATTCTGACACGGGCGAATCGCGTGCTGTCAGAGGACATTGACGAAGAAAGATTTGTAACTCTGATAATTGTTAAACTGAATGACAATGAACGTACGTTTCGATATGCCAGTGCGGGGCATGCGGCGTGTCCATGGCTGGACAGTAAGGGTAAATTAAAAATGGACCTTAAGCGGACAGGCGTCCCGCTCGGAATGCGTTCAGATGTAGAATATACTGCCAGCGATTCATTTAATCTCGAGCGGGGAGACCTTATTGCATTGATGACAGACGGTGTTGAGGAATCTCTTTCTGTTGATCAGGAAATGTTCGGAAGAAAGCGATTACTAAAAATGCTTCGTGATAATATTGGAGAGAGATCAGCAAATATTGTTTCGAAAATCCATCAAACGGCAGAACAACATACAGAGGGTTTGCCGCAACAAGATGATTATACAACCATTATCCTAAGGGATAATGAAAAGGATTGATTGCATTGCGTATCGCGCTAGAGTCGCCGCACTTCACTTGTCGGGCCGTAGCGCAGCTTGGTTAGCGCGTCGCACTGGGGGTGCGAAGG
>CAYUXV010000143.1:0-29080 GCA_964448875.1 uncultured Verrucomicrobiota bacterium | reverse complement strand
TTGCCCTACACGCTTATTTAAAGAAGAACCCCCACTCCCTCAATGCCCGCAACCTGACCAACCCCAACAGCCAATGGCGCGCGGGCAGCCGCTGGCTCTTCCTCAATGCCATGGCCGGCCCGGCCTTTGGCGTCACCTGCTACCAGTGGGCGCTCCTAAATAATTCTACCGGCGTCATCCTTCCCATCGTCGCCACCACCCCGCTGGTAGTCATCCCCTTCGCCATTTACATGAAGGAGGAGAAACCCAGCTGGCGATCTCTCATTGGCGGCCTCATCGCCGTAGGCGGCGTGATCGGCATGATCAAAATGTCAAATATCCTGTGAAAATTCGGCAAAACGCACGCCGACCTGTCCATTGAATATTGACACACCACTGTTCCCTTGCTTTCATTGGCAATCCCGAATGAACCGGCAGAATAAATTGAAGCCTATTCGTCGACGCAGCCGCTAAAGCTGCGCCGGGTTTCCTGTTTTTCCCATTTCCCGACGCTTTTGCCCCCATCACAGATGAAGTCTTTTCATTCCATTAAAGGTTCCGTAGTTGCCCCTCAGGGTTTCCTGGCAGCGGGGATTTTTTGTGATGTGAAACGGCTCGGCACGGGCAAAGGGAGCAACAAGGGGCAAAAGCGTGATCTCGCGGTAATCGTCTCCGAGGTGCCAGCCAAGGCGGCGGGTATGTTCACCACCAACCAGATTTGCGCTGCACCGGTGAAGGTGTGCGTGGAGCATGTTGCCAGAGGCAACACACAGGCCATCGTCATCAATTCAGGCAACGCCAACGCCTGTACCGGCCCACGTGGCCTAAAAGACGCCCGCGAAATGGCGACGCTCCTGGCCAATGAACTGTTGCTAAAACCCACCAATGTGCTCGTGGCTTCCACGGGGCGAATTGGACTGGAACTACCCATGCCCAATATCCGCACGGGCATCAAAACCATCGTCAAGGAACTGGATGACAAAGCCACCGCCGCGCATCACGCCGCTGAGGCGATCATGACCAGCGACACGCGGACCAAGGAGATTGCCATTGAATTCAAGCTGGGCGGCAAAACCGTGCGCTTGGGCGGCATTGCCAAAGGAGCGGGCATGATCCAGCCAGGCATGAGCCCCACCGGAGCGCGGCCGACCAGCACCCCGCTGCACGCCACCATGCTTTCCTTTCTCACCACCGATGCGAAGATCGATGCCCGCACGCTTAACACCTGCCTGCGCGAGGCGGTGGCCAACAGTTTCAACTGCATCACCGTCGATGGTGACATGAGCACCAACGATACCGTGCTCATCCTCGCCAATGGCCTAGCCGGCAATGGCAAGCTGAGCACGAGCGACTTGAAGACATTCCAAGCGGCGCTCAATCATGTGTGCCTTGAACTGGCAAAAATGATCGTATGCGATGGCGAGGGCATCACACGTGTAGTCACTGTGCGGATCAAGGGCGCCAAAACCTTTGCGGATGCAGACGCCGGCGCCCGTGCGGTGGGCAACAGTGCCCTGGTGAAAACCAGCTGGAACGGCGGTGACCCCAATTGGGGCCGCATCATTGATGCATTGGGATACTCAGCCGCCAAAGTGGTCGAGGAGAAAGTCGACATCGCCTACAGCCCCACCGGACAGAAGAAGCTTATTTACTCACTCAAAAAAGGTCGCCCAACCAGAACCACATTCAAGACTCTCTGCGCCGCCGTTGCTCCCGCGGAATTTGACCTGCACATCAACCTAAACCTCGGTAAGGCCGAGGCGGTCCTTTACGCCGCTGATCTTTCCGAAGAATATGTGGACTTTAATAAGGGTGACATTAGCGACCCGGCGTCGCTTGGAGGCTGACATGCAGGAACTTATATCCAAAGCCACCACCCTGCTCGAGGCACTGCCATACATTCAGCGGTTTTCCGGCGCGACTTTTGTGGTGAAGTATGGTGGCAGCTTCATGGACAGCCAAGATGAGGCGGTGCGCACTGGTGTGGCAAGCGATGTGGTGTTTCTGGAGGCAGTAGAGATCAACCCGGTGGTGGTACACGGAGGAGGCAAACGCATTAGCAAGGGACTGGAAGCCGCCGGAATGGAGTCACGCTTTGTCAATGGACTGCGCTACACAGATGCCGAATCGGTAAAGCTTGTTGACCAGGTACTCTCAAGTGAAATCAATCCTGAGATAGTTGACCTCATCAATTCACTAGGCGGCGTGGCTAAGAGCTTTGCCGGCACGGAAATCTTTACGTGTAAAAAACATGCGCCCGATGGCGAGGATTACGGCTTTGTGGGCAAAGTGACTGGCATGAACACCACTCCCTTGGAGGAATGTATCGCGCAAGGTATCACACCTGTCATTTCCCCCACTGCGCGCGATGAGAAAGGGCAGATCTACAATTGCAACGCTGACATCGCCGCCGCACAAGTAGCCATTGCACTTGCTGCCAAGCGGCTGGTTTTCATGAGCGATGTGCCGGGACTGCTGCGCAACCCCGATGATCCCGAGTCTGTCATTCCACACCTGAACATTGCAGAGGTCGATGAACTCAAGCAGTCCGGCGTTATCGCCAAGGGCATGATTCCCAAAGTCGAAAGCGCCGTCGCCGCCATTAATGCCGGGGTGGACAAGGTGTCCTTTGTGGATGGACGCATCAACCACGCGGTACTCCTGGAAATTTTCACGGACAAGGGTGTGGGAACGGAGATTGTGAAATGAGTCACACCGATCCCATCAAACAACGGATCGATGACTTCATCATCCCGACCTATGCACGGTTCGACATTGCCTTCACGCACGGCGACGGCAGTCACCTGTATGATGTCTCAGGCAAACGCTACCTCGATCTGGGCACGGGAATTGCGACAGCAGCACTAGGGCACGCAAATCCAGAAATTGCCGCCGCGCTTGCTGAGCAGGCAGGCAAACTTACACATGTTTCCAACCTCTACTATACCGAGCCGCAAGGCCAATTCGCAGAGAAGCTCGTTACCCATGCCGGCGGCAGCGGAAAGGTTTTCTTTTGCAACAGCGGTGCTGAATCCAACGAGACACTTTTCAAGATCGCCCGGTTTTATGGCCATGGAGAAGGTCGCTTTGAAATCCTCACCGCGACCGGCTCCTTCCATGGCCGGACTTTGGCCGGCATTGCTGCCACCGGGCAAGATAAGGTTAAGGAAGGCTTCAGCCCTGCGGTAGCGGGCTTCCGACATGTGCCTTTCAACGATCTTGAAACAATTCAAAAATCCGTGTCATCGGAAACTGTCGCAATAATGATTGAAGGAATTCAGGGTGAGGGTGGAATTCATTTGGCAGATTCAGAATATCTCCTGGGAGTTCGCAAACTTTGCGATGAAAAGAATTTACTTCTATTAATGGACTCGGTGCAGTGCGGCTATTTCAGAACCGGCAACTTTCAAAGCTGGCAAACAATTCTGGCCAACTTTAGCGAACATGGATTTCAGCCTGACGCCTTTTCAATGGCAAAAAGCATTGCGGGCGGTCTGCCAATGGGTGCGGTATGGGCTAGAGAACCACTGCAGAATCTCCTAGGCCCAGGCAAACACGGCACCACATTCGGCGGCACACCATTGGTTTGCGCAGGCGCATTAAAAGCACTGGAAATCATCGAGCGAGATGAGCTTGCTAAAAATGCCTCTAAATTGGGCGCATATTTGAAGGCGCACATAGAGCAGCTCATTACAAATTATCCCAGTGTGCTCAAGGAAGTGCGTGGAGCAGGCCTGATGATTGGCGTGGAATTGGCCGAAGATATCTCTGCCTTCGCCGAAATCAAGCGGCCGGCCTCGATACAGATGGTCCAGCGGTTGCATGATGCCGGTCTTCTGACCATCCCCGCTGGCGCAGATGTCTTTCGCCTGTTACCCGCTCTGAATTTGACAAAAGAAGATGCCGACGAGGGCCTCGCGCTCATTGAGTCGGCAGTAAAGGAACTCGCGTCATGAAACATCTCTTAAGCATTGAGGCAATGGAGCCCAAGTCCATCGAAACAATCCTGGAAAACGCCGCGATCATGAAAGTCCAGCGTGGTGACAGCCAGCACCAGCCACTCGCCGGACAGACCTGGGCTATGATGTTCAGTAAATCCTCCACCCGCACCCGTGTCTCGTTTGAAGTGGGCATTCGTGAACTGGGTGGTAGCGTGATGTTTCTCAATGCGAACGACATGCAATTGGGCCGTGGGGAACCCATCAAGGATACTGCCCGCGTACTTGGACGCATGGTGCACGGCGCGGTAATCCGCACCTACGCGCAGGATGACGTGGAACAATTTTCCGAATGGTCAGGCATCCCTACCATCAATGCGCTAACCGACGCCGAGCATCCCTGCCAGATCATCACCGACATCTTCACCTATCAGGAAATGCGCGGCTCCATTGCCGGAAAGATTGTCACCTTCATTGGTGACGGCGCCTGCAACGTACCTGCAAGCTGGATCTGGGCTGCGGCAAAGCTTGATTTTGAATTGCGCATCGCTGCCCCAAAGGCCCATCAGCCCTGCCCTGACCTTGTCGCCAAGGCTGACGGGAACATTGTGGTGAGTGAAGACTGCAATACCGCTGCCGAGGGCGCAGACCTGTTGTACACCGACGTGTGGGTCTCGATGGGCAAGGAGGAGGAAGCTACACAGCGCGAGCGAGACTTTGCCAGTTATCAAATCAATGAAGCACTTGTCTCACGTGCCAAAGAGGGAGTGCTTGTCATGCACTGCCTACCCGCCTATCGCGGAAAGGAAATTGATGAGCCCACCCTTGAAGCTCATGCCGACACCATTTTCACCCAGGCCGAAAATCGCCTGCACGCGCAGAAGGCGATCATCAATTGGTTGGTGCGTTGATGGATGAAAGAAAGATTACCGTTAGGTGGAAAAACCTACTTTGCTTCAGACTCCAGCTCCTCACCAGTCGTGCCTGAGCCATATTTTTTGTGGAGTTGTTCAACCTCATCGGAGGTTAGAAACTGAATTGCCCAGTGGTTAAAATCATCACTCTTCTCATAGGTCGGCTGGAAAGGATGGTTCATGGCCTCCGACTCAAGTTGCTCCGAAGTTTTCCTCTTTTGTGCTAAAGACCAGGCAAACCATTTCTTCATGTAAAAAACCATCATCCCGCCGATCAACAGGGGGAACGCCCCAAATAACCAACAGATGACTTCAGGCCCGGGTTCAGATCCTTCCAAATTTAAATCTATCCTACCCTTGGAAACAGCTATGATCACTCCCGCTGCCACCAACAAAATCCCGACCCCGGCCAATCCATACATCCAAGGCAACGTATCAGCGGGACAAAACATGTGGGCCCCACAATTTTTACACTTAAATTTTCCATGTGCTGAGCTACTCGAATTGCCGCTGCTGTTTCTGACACGGGTTACAGAATAAGAATAGTCGTAGCAGATTTCAACAACCGGACACAGTCCATGGCACAACAAATAGGGCAGCTCCAAGGGCAACTTCAATCCACCCGGGCAAAAGCGAACAAGGTTGTCCTCCAGCGGGATGCTGCCATGACCCAGATAGCAGAATTAAAGGAGGAAATAGCCGCACTAAAGATAGAGCTGGGCGAGATCTGGAAAATTGCCAATGAGCTCAACAACCAAAAACGATCACTTGAACGGCTCTCAGTGACAAAAACACCGCCAAGACCAAAAATGACACCGCAACGAAATGGCCGCAACGAACGGTGCAGACAAAGGTTGCCCCCACTCCGTCGACGTTAAGGAGTGTTGATTGCTTCATAAGGAAATCGTCTCGACCATCCCCCTGCTCCGTGCCAAGATGCGGGCATATGTCAACAGGCGTACCAACTAAGCCAAAGCCCAAGCGCATCAACCTTCGCCGGCCTGATGTCATGGAAAAGGTCAAGGCACAGGTGCTTTCACATTATCGAAGTGATCTGGTCGACCGTTTGCGCACAGCTGGCGAAGTTACCAGCAAAGCCGGACAAATGACCATAAAGCTCGCGAAAGAGTTCGGGTTTTGCTACGGCGTAGAGCGTTGCATTGATCTGGCTTACGCCGCCCTGAAAGTTTTCCCCGACAAACCACTCTATATTTTGGGTGAAATCATTCACAATCCTGAGGTAAATGACCAGATTCGGGACATGGGTATTCGTTTCCTCTCGGGGCCAAACAAAGTGGCTGACATTGATGACTTGGGTGAGGATGACATCGTTATCATCCCAGCCTTCGGCACCGAAGTTAGCATTCTCAAAAAGCTCGAGGCGAAAGGCTGCCAGTTTGTCGATACCACCTGTGGTGACGTAATGAGTGTCTGGAAACGAGTGCGCAACTATGCCAAGGAGGAGGTCACCAGCATCATCCACGGCAAGGCCTATCATGAAGAAACCATGGCCACGAGTAGCCAGGCCACTGCCAATAGCGGCCACTATCTTGTGTTGCTTACGCTTGAGGAAACAGACTACGTTTGTGATTACATCGAAAATGGCGGCGACAAGGATACGTTCTATAAGAAATTCAAAGGGTCGTATTCCGAAGATTTTGATCCGGACAAACACCTCAAGGCTGTTGGTGTAGCAAACCAAACCACCATGATGCGTGGCGAAACCGAAGAGGTTCAGCGACGTATTAGAGCTGCTATTGTGCGCCGGTATGGAGCGGAAAATGTAGACGCTCACTTCCGATTTTTTGACACTATCTGCGGAGCTACACAGGATCGTCAGGATGCCCTTGGTGTGCTGCTGCAAAAACCGATGGACCTGTTGCTGGTCATCGGCGGCTACAACTCCTCCAACACCGCACACCTTGCAGAGATGGGCGAAAATGTACTGCCAACTTATTTTATTAAGAATGCCGCCGAGATGATCGATGACAATCTCATCCGCCACTGGAATCAGCACACACATGAGGTTGTGGAAAACCGGGCATGGCTTCCCGAGGGCCCACTGACCATAGGCGTTACTGCTGGCGCCTCTTGCCCAAACAACCTGATTGAAGATGTGATTTGCCGCCTGCTCGAATTACGCGGCACTTCTGCCGAGGAATTCCTGTCTTCGAATTGAGGGCCATGCCCTACTCCCGCGCCCAACTCGAGGAAAACGAGCGGCAGACACTTGCTCCCTACGCACAGTTCAGCGCCGACACACGTGGTCGCGAGCATCCAGAAGATCCCCACCAATGGCGTACGCATTACCAGCGCGACCGAGATCGCATCATTCACTCACGCGCCTTCCGGCGACTGGAGTACAAGACACAGGTTTTTTTAAACGGCACCGGCGATCACCTGCGCACGCGACTAACGCACACCATGGAAGTCGCAGCCATCTCGCGGAACATCACCCGCGCGCTCGGTCTCAATGAGGACCTCTCGGAAGCCATTGCCCTGGCCCACGACCTTGGCCATTCGCCTTTCGGCCACAAGGGCGAATACGCTCTCAACGAATTAATGAAGGATCACGATGGTTTCGAACACAACCGCCAGAGCCTACGCATCGTTGAGGAACTCGAACAAAAATATCCCGGCCACAACGGCCTCAATCTCACTTGGGAAACTCGTGAGGGCCTCGTCAAGCACTACACTGCGTATGACCACCCAAGTAAACGTGAGGATTTCGATGCCAAATCCAGCTCTCTTGAGGCACAGGTGGCAAACCTCGCCGACGAAATAACCTACTACAGTCACGACCTTGATGATGGTCTCGATGCCAACCTGCTTTTCGAAGGCGAGCTAAAACAGAACGTCAAACTCTGGCGCGAAGCTGCCGCTGCCATCCACACAGAGCATGGCGAACTTGCCGATGAATGTCGCCGCTACTTTATCATCCGCTGCCTCATTGATAGCCAGGTACATGATGTGGTGGAAACCAGCGGGCAACTCATTACAAACTCTGGTGTACAGTCGGCCGACGAAGTTCGGTTGCAGGAAAATCCTATCATCCAGTACAGCAATGAACGGCGCGCCGCCAACCTCGAACTGCGCGAGTATCTTTATGAAAATCTCTACTACAATCCCGAAGTCCACGAACCCAACCTTCGAGGCGTAAAACTACTTCAGGAACTCTTCGCACATTACCTGAAACACCCCAAGAAAATCGGCAGTCAATCCCGCGCGCGCATTGAAACTGACGGCCTTCATCGTGCCATTTGCGATTACCTCGCAGGGATGACTGACCGCTATGTGACACTCGAACACGAACGCCTAGACTTGTAGGGCATGTTATCGTCCCTGCCCTACAAGCATGATTTTTATAAAGGAATTTCGTTTGAAGCGACAGAATCCGAAGGAAATTGTCTGCAGACGCATCGTTTAATTCAACATGCCACACCATGCGTAATAACACAGACTGATAACTGTTGTGCATCACAAGGCAACACAAACAGAGACTGGCAAGCGTCTTCCCTAAGGGCAGAAAGGCTCGACGTGGCGAACTCATTCTCGTAGGCTCACCGTTTTCAATTTACACGCATGGCAGCAAACATTAACACGAATCAGAGCAATCAGACAGGAGCACTCACGACCAATGCGAGTACGACTAACACGAGTACGGTGCCAACCAAAGTGCCACCGCCAGGCGAGAGCCATGTAGTTGAGGTGCTAATCATAGGCGGGGTCCTAGTAGCAATCGCCCTTTTCATCTGGCTTGGTGGAATTAATATCATCAAGAAAATTTTTGGGACTAAGAGAGAACGCGAGGTTCGTAAAATTCGAAGCGATCTTGTTCCACGTGTCAACGAAATCGAGGAGAAGTTGCAGTTACTTCCAGATGAGTCACTGCGTAAAAAAACAGCAGCTTGGAAAGAGCGGTTGTCACAAATAGAAGACAACGACGAACTGGCACGCGAACTTGAAGCTATCCTTCCAGAGGCCTTTGCGGTCGTTAAGAACGCTTGTCGACGATTGTGCGGACAAACAGTTCAAGTACGTGGGCACGGCATCTTGTGGGAAATGGTCCCGTTCGATGTTCAACTCGTTGGCGGATATGCGCTGCACACCAACCGGATCGCAGAAATGGCCACCGGCGAGGGCAAAACACTAGTGGCAACATTGCCGGTTTACCTGAACGCCCTTTCCGGCCGCGGCGTACACGTGGTAACTGTAAACGATTATTTAGCCGCACGTGACTCGGAATGGATGGGTGCTGTCTACACCTTTCTGGGGCTAACGGTGGGATGCATTCAAAGCCAAATGCCATCGGATCTCCGGAGGGAAAAATATTATTGCGACATCACATATGGAACAAATTCAGAGTTCGGGTTTGACTACCTTCGGGACAACGGCATGGCAACCACCAAAGAGGAACAAGTCCAGCGCGGTCATTACTATGCGATTGTCGACGAGGTCGACTCGATTCTCATTGATGAAGCACGAACCCCTTTGATCATCAGCGGGCAAGCTGTAGTGGCTACTGATAACCAACTTTACATCGACCATCGCCCAAAAGTTGAAAACTTGGTCCGACGCCAAAAACGTTATTGCGATGAGTTACTTAACCAAGCGCGCACCTTGATTGATAAAGGATTGAACAACAGTGACGATGAACATGAACTCGGATTAATTTTATACAAAGCTCGACTGGGCCAGCCACAAGCCCCGGAGCTAATGGCACTGCTAGAGAACCCAGAGAATCATCGACGATTACAAGCCGCGGAAATCGAACTTCACAAAGACCAAACAAAGAAGGAACTTTACGCGCAAAAGGAGGAATTATTTTTTGCCATTGGGGAAAAAAGCCATGATGCGGACTTGACTGAAAAAGGACGGAATTTTCTGAACCCCGATGATCCAGATGCTTTTACTCTGCCAGATATTGTCACCACCTACCAAGAGATCGATGAGAGTAAAGATCTGGACGCAGAAGGGCGAACAGAAGCCAAAGAGGAGGCACAGAGTGCTTACGAGTCGAAGAACGAACGTATACATGTAATAACGCAGTTACTAAAGGCTTACGGCCTTTACACTCGCGATAAAGACTACATCGTCCAGGAGAACCGGGTAATAATTGTCGATGAACACACTGGCCGCCCCATGGAAGGACGGCGCTGGAGTGATGGACTCCATCAAGCAGTCGAGGCTAAAGAAAGCGTTGAGATTGAGCGTGAAACGCAAACTTACGCGACGATTACTATTCAGAATTATTTCCGTCTTTACCATAAGCTTGCGGGAATGACCGGCACAGCGGAGACGGAGGCAGGTGAGTTTTTTGACATTTATAAACTTGGCCTGCTGGTTATTCCAACTAACGAGCCGTGTGTTCGTGATGACAGCAACGACTCCGTCTACAAAACCCAGCGCGAAAAATTTAAGGCAGTTCTCGGCGAGATCCGGGAGATTCATGACAAAGGGCGACCAATCCTCGTGGGTACAGTCGCGGTGGAAACCAGTGAAAAGCTTTCGCGCTTACTTAAGCAGGAAGGCATCGTTCACTCCGTCCTAAATGCCAAGCAACATGAGCAAGAAGCAGAGATTATAACACGCGCTGGACAACGTGGCAGCGTGACCATTGCCACTAACATGGCCGGCCGCGGCACAGACATACGCTTGGGCGACGGCATACCCACCATCGGTGGATTGCATGTGCTCGGTACCGAGCGTCACGAAGCCAGACGCATAGATCGACAATTGCGTGGGCGTTGTGCACGTCAAGGCGACCCCGGCAGTTCACATTTTTTCCTATCACTTGAGGATGACGTGATGCGCCTCTACGGCTCCGATCGAATGGTGAAAATTATGGAGAGGCTTGGCTTGGAGGAAGACCAAGAGCTTGAACACCCCTGGTTGAATAAATCCATTGGAAAGGCGCAGGAGCGGGTGGAACAGCACCACTTTCAAGCCCGCAAACGTACGCTTGAGTACGACGACGTGATGAACAAACAGCGCGAAATCCTCTACGGTTTCCGCAATGAAATCATCCGAGGTGACGACGTCCATGACCGGCTAATGGATATCATGGAGGAAATCATCGTCCTCAGAGTAGAAGAAAACATAGCTGCCGAGGACAAGGGAAACCCAGAAATATGGAACACACGCGGGTTGGCCGATTGGACAAACCTCACTTTCCCTGTTGGTGCCAGTGAAAAGAATCTCCGCGAAGTGGCACTGAGTGGAACAGAAAAGCCTGTGGAAGGATCTTTTTTTGACGGACTTACACCCGGTCAACTTGCAGTTTGCCGTTATTTAATTGAACTAGTGAAGAATGCCTACGATACAAAACATAAAGCAGAAGACCCACAGGCACTGGCCTCCCTAGAGCGTTGGGCAATGTTGGAGGCGATCGACCGACTTTGGCGTGAACATCTCTACGCAATGGACGGATTGCGAAACTCCATTGGCCTGCGCGCATACGGCCAACGTGATCCTCTCATTGAATACAAGATGGAAGCCAAACAGATGTTCGATGAACTAATGGCAAATATCAAAACGGAAATCTGCCGCAATATCTTCAGAAGCGCTTCCAGTCAAAAAGCCTATGAGAATTTTATGTCAGGTCTTTCACTTGATGCATCCCATGATCTAGCCAGCGCATTCACCGGTGGCGACTTGGTAAGCATGGCAAATGAGGAGGTAGCACAAGAAGAACCCGCACGCGCAGCACCTGTACGGGTAGGCCCAAAAGTCGGCCGCAACGATCCATGCCCTTGTGGCAGCGGAAAAAAATACAAAAAGTGCTGTGGACGTTGAGCCCAACTCGATTGATCCGGTGGCACTGATTCGCCCGTGCCGAGCTATTCGCGGCATCTCTGCCATTCTGCTTCCCTTTCACTCCAATGGCGAAGTGGACTGGGAAGGTTTCACGGCACATGTGCAACGCACAGTACGCGCCGGCCTTGCGCCCGCGGTGAACATGGACACTGGCTACGCCCATCTCATCGACGATGCCACACGCACACGAGCATTAGACCTCACACGGGCCGAGACCAACGACTTTGTGGCTGGTGCGTTTGTTGGTGATAAGCCAGGCACAGCCTTTGATGTAGACGAGTATTTTAGGCAGATGGAGATGATCCAGTCGAAGGACGGGACACCGGTGATCTTTCAGTCCTTCGGCCTCACCGGCCAAAGCGATGAGGCTATTGTTGCCAGTTATGCCAAATTAGCGAAGAACACGGATGCTATCATTGGATTTGAGCTAGGTGATATGTTTGCCCCTTTTGGGAAGATTTATTCATTGGAAGTTTATCGGGGACTACTTGGCATCGAGCGCCTGATCGGCGCAAAACACTCCTCCCTTAGCCGCGAACTGGAATGGCAACGGCTGATGCTGCGGAATGAACTGCGGCCAGAGTTTCGCGTGTTCACCGGCAACGATCTCGCCATCGACATGGTGATGTACGGCAGCGATTATCTGCTCGGTCTTAGCACCTTTGCACCGGATGTATTCGCTAAACGAGACGCAGCTTGGGCAACTGGTGATCAGGCGTTTTATGAATTGAACGACTGGCTGCAGTATCTTGGCTTTCTCGCCTTTCGCCCACAGGTGCCGGCATACAAACATTCGGCTGCGATGTTCCTCAAGCTACGCGGTTGGCTGGATTGTGATGACACACATCCCGATTCCCCGACACGTCCGGATAGCGATCGCGAAATTTTGCGCGCCATCGTGGAGCAGTTAACATGAGTGAGTCCTTCAAGCTCACGCGTATTCCAACATTGAAAAGCGCAGAGGCGTTTCGAGCACATGTGGCTTCGTTGGGCGTGGAAATTCCTTGCGATGAAACGCTAGATCCAGAAGTGCTCGGTCAGCCGGTGAAAAGCGTGTTCGTCAACGGGAAGACCATTGGCAACCGGTTCGCCATTCATCCGATGGAGGGCTGGGATAGCACAACAACGGGCGCTCCCTCCGACAAGGTGCGACGACGTTGGCGACGTTTTGGGGAAAGCGGAGCAAAACTGATTTATGGAGGCGAAGCAATGGCTGTGCGACCAGATGGTCGGGCAAACCCAAACCAACTAATCATCACCAAGGAGAATCTAGATGGGTTAAGGGAACTGAGAAAAATACTTACCACAGTACATGAAGAAAAATTTGGTAGTACGGACGACCTTGTTATTGGTTTTCAACTGACTCACTCAGGGCGTTTCTGCCGGCCAAATGATAAGGCCAAGTTTGAACCGCGCGTGGCATACCGACACCCAATTCTCGACCCGAAATTTAAAGTGACGAGTGATGCACAGGTATTTACAGACGACGAAGTTGCTGAACTAATCGATGATTACATCAAGGCCGCTCATGTTGCGCGCGATGCTGGCGCGGACTTTGTCGATCTCAAGCACTGCCATGGCTACCTGCTACACGAATTCTTAGGCGCACATACACGACCGGGCAAATACGGAGGCAGCTTTGAAAATCGCACGCGAATCTTGCGCGAATTGGTGAATGGTATTCGCGCTGACGGCAATGCCATCGACTTGGGGGTCCGAGTAAGCGCATTCGATCTCGTCCCTTACAGACCTGACCCAGAACAATCCAAACAGGGCAAACTTGGGCCGGGAATTCCAGAGGTGTTTGATACGCCTTATCCATTTCAGTTCAGTCTCAATCAAGACAACCCAACGCAAACTGAACTATCCGAAACATTCAAATTTATGGAGTTATGTGGTGAACTTGGTGTCAAGTTACTGAATGTCTCTGGAGGTTCGCCATATTACAACCCGCATTGCCAACGACCAGCCGCATATCCGCCTAGCGACGGTTACCAGCCGGCACACGACCCTCTGATTGACGTCGCCAAACTAATTAACGTCGCAAGGCAACTACGCACTCAATTACCAGCCAACATGGCTTTGATTGGCACTGGCTATAGCTATCTTCAGGAATTTTTGCCATTTGTTGCTCAAGCAGTAATACGCAGTGGAGGGGTGGATCTCGTGGGTTTAGGACGAATGGTGCTATCCTACCCGCAACTACCTGCAGACGTACTGAGCAAAGGTAAACTTGAAAAACACTTCATCTGTCGAACTTTCAGCGACTGCACCACTGCACCCCGCAATGGAATGTTGAGCGGCTGTTTCCCCTTGGATAAGTTTTATTCAAACCTGCCGGAAGCTAAACATTTGAAAGCACTTAAGCGCGGAAAATGATGCTTTGCATCAGGAAACTATTGATCACCACCAATCAAAGCCGGAGTCAATATACAAGGCATCACGTGCGTTGTCCCCATTCCCAATGGTCCTGTATTGAACAGCAGAATTTGCCCGAAACTTAATGTGGTCCAACACAAGGTTGCCACGTTGGTCAATCAGCGGTGTATCATCTCCGGCTTTTTTCACAGGCACCGCCGCCCATTGGGCCATGATAGCGGATGAAGGAAATACAAAATAACCTGCATGGCCGTCCGCATAAAGCATCACGTGGCCCGCCTCACCTTTTTCACCATGCCAACTATCGACAGAATCCCACGGCCAATTCCAGTCGCCCTGAATAATTTTATTCGCGGGGCTGTCGCGAAGGTCAGTTTCTCGCAGGGATTTCCACGCGTAACTGTCCTTGGTTTCACCCAATTCCCCAAGCACTCGTTTAACACGGAAAAAATCCGAACCGACTTGCGGTTGGTAACTGTTCCCAAATGCCTCATAACAGCTTTCGACTCCAAATGCAGTTCCACCAATGTCTGCAGGATCGTGAAAAACCTCAGGGTCGTTGATGTATTGGTTCAATGGCCGATCCTCTTCAGGTGTATCGGCACCCATAAGCGCGATCTCTTGAGGTGTTGGCTGACGGGTCCTTGCCAAGCCTGCAAGCTGCCCTAACTTGCCTCCTACTCCCGCAAAGCCGCGCACCTGCGGGTAATACCATTTGTTGTCATCAAGATATGCGCGATAAGCCGTGCCGATCTGCTTTTGATTCCCAATGCTTCTCACCCGAATACCACGCTTTTTTGCTTTTGCTAAGGATGGAAGTAATATACTCGCCAGAATCCCGATAACCACGATGACCACGAGCACCTCTATCACGGTGAACCCTCTCCTAGCCGGTTTCGTTTTCATGAGACTGAGCCTTGTGAAAAAAATCATCGTCGGCTCACCACCATTCGAAGTCCGGGTCAATGTACCGATAAGGTCGCCCCGTGCCACTGGTGTTAAATCCCTTAACGTTGCCTATTAATGCCTGATGTTTCTTCCGATCTCCGTTAACTATGCGGATGTCAGGCACACGTTTTTGAAAGCTGTCATCGTCATATTCATAAAATCCACCACTACCCCGACTCCGGCCTTTTACTCGCGGGGGCTTAAGCCATGCCATCATGACTTCCGACGGGGGGAATTTATAGTTTTCAGAGTGTCCATCGCCATAAAGCATGATATGCCTACCTTCACCTTTCTCGCCATGCCACGTGTCGTCCTTGTCATATGGCCAGTTCCAGTCACCTTGAATAATCTTATTTGAAGGACTGCGCATTTCCGCCTGCGCCATGGATCGACCGGGAGGTTCGTCATCTCCCTCGGAAGGTAATGTGGGAGTAAACTCTCCTTCTTTTTTCCACCAAGCAGAGGTTCCTCGCTTTTCACGGTTCCCTGTCCACGGCGTACTCACATATTTTTTCTTTTTTTTATCCCAACCCGCATCCTCAGATCGTTCCCCCAACACATGACGCACACGAAAGAAATCATCTGCAACCGCAGGTTGATAACTACTGCCAAACGCGTCAAAGCAACTTTCAACATTGAACCAAGTCCCCCCGATATCAGCGGGATCGTGAAAAACATTTACATCATCGATATATTTGTTCAGAGGTCGTGCTTCAGGCGGGGTACTCGCACCATAAACTTGGGCCACAGCACCGGGTGCCTGTTGCACAAAACGTTTCATTTTCTCAAATCGCTCTGCTGCAAATTCATTGAACGTGGTATTAGGCGCCTTGATCTGGCTAGACTTTACCATTTCCTCAAACAAACCCTGTTTGCCACCCGCAGCAGCTATGCCCCAGACTTCAGGATACCAGCCTTGGTTGTCGCTTACATAAGACTCATAGGCAAAGCCAATCTGGCGATTATTATTAATGCTCTTGGTGGCCAGTCCACGTCTTTTGGCTTTGGCCAAAGCTGGCAATAACATCGCAGCAAGAATGCCAATGACCGCGATGACCACAAGCATTTCCACAAGTGTAAACCCGCGTGTGCGGACGTAAATGGATTTCATTTCTACAACCGATTCAATCTTTCGGGCCTGCAAACCCCGACCCAAGGTAACATAACCTAGATCGCCATGCCAGCAGCGAATCTTATTGTTTGGACGCTTTATTTACTGCATCAGTTACGGTTAACTCAGAAAATATGCTCAATCATCAAATCGAAACCGGTTTGACAGTCTGTTTGCAACAACATATAAAGCCGCTCAAGACAAAACCCAAGACACTAAACCATGGCAATTACAGTTGGATCTAAAGCACCTGATTTCTCCCTCAAGTCCAAAAACGCCGAAGGCGTCACTGACATAAATCTCAGTGATAATATTGGCAGCAAAAATACCGTAATTCTATTTTTCCCTCTCGCCTTCACAGGGGTCTGCACCCAGGAGCTCTGTGATGTAACTGCCGGACTGAGTAGTTATAAGGAACTGAATGCCGACGTAATCGGCATTAGTATCGACAGCCCTTTCACGCAAGAAGCTTGGGCACAAAAGGAGAATATCGGAATCACCCTGGCCAGTGACTTAAACAAGCAAACTGCAAGTGATTACGGTGTACTGTTGGATGACCTAATGGGTTTTGGTGCCACTAGCGCGCGCGCGGCGTTTGTCGTCGACAAGGATGGCACCGTGCAGTACGCCGAGCAAACCGAGACTCCCAAGGACCTCCCAAGCTTCGACGCCATCAAGGAAACTCTAAGCAAACTAAACTGACCCTTCCCTTCATCCGCGTTTGCAAGGAACCCGGGTTTCGGATAAGTTAGTGGGAGATGAAACATCGCAAACTCCTAACTTGCCTACTGTTACTTGGGCTTGCTTTACCCACCCTCTCAGCCCCCAAGCCGGCTAAGCCGGAACTCTCACAGTACCTCCGATTCAAGGCAGGCAGAAAAGCAGATGCGCTGGAGGTTGCCGTAACCTCATTCAAGCACCCAGAAACAAAAGTGCAAGTTGATCTCGTCGGCGTCATTCATATTGGGGACCGCGATTATTACGAGAAATTGAACAAGATGTTCAAAAAATACGATGCCGTTCTGTTCGAGATGGTTGGTGACCCGCGAAAAATCAAGAAGGACGATCCCAAGAAAAACACTAGTGCCGTCACGGTAATGCAACGCTGGATGAAAACCGTTCTGGAACTCGATTTCCAACTCGATATCGTTGATTACAAGCACGATCACTTCATCCATGCTGATATGGACCAAAAAACTTTCGCCAAACGCATGGAGGATCGTGGCGAAAGCCTGTTGTCGTTGATGTGGAAAATGATGCAGCAGGATCTTGCCCGAGAACAACGCGGGGAAGCGGTACCACAAATCGATGCGTTCGATCTATTACGCGTCCTTTTCAGCCCCAATCGAGGCACTGAAATGAAGCGATTGATTGCCAAAAATATGTCTGAGCTTGAGGCCACCATGAATGCCCTTGAGGCTGGTGACGGCACAGTCATCATAACGGAGCGTAACAAGGTCGCCCTCAAAGTGCTGCGCAAAACCCTTGAAGACGATGACAAAAAAAGAATCGCTATTTTTTACGGCGCAGGACATATGCCGGACATGGAAGAGCGTATGATAAAACAATTCGGTATGCGGCGGGCAGGCACCTTATGGCTTACCGCGTGGCGCCTCCCTAAATAATCTTCTTCATCCACGCTTTAATCCCATCAGAATTGATAATTGTTCTTACTTGGAGTAAATTCCACATGTGAGGACAGTGCGAAACATCGCGATACTTATAGCCACAATCTTTCTGTGCAACCTTGAGGCTGCTCAGGTTCTGTCCCAGAATGGAAAGGTGATAAAAGTCAATGAGGCATTCAGCCTATTCCATATCAATTCAGGTGATGAACATACGAAAATTGGCTCAAAATACACGGTTCGAAGAAATGGAAAACTAATCGGCCACCTCATCGTGGTACGCATTCAGGGTAAGGACTTCATATGTCGTTTGGACAAGTCCAGTAGCCTTGGCATGCCAAGACTCGGAGACGACGTTACGACCTCTGAGAAAAAAAAGTCCCAAGAACCGACAGCCGACAAAGCGTCCAAGGCCAAAGTCGTAACATCAAACCCCAAGATTGAGGCAGCTAAGATTTTCACCAACCAAATCCAACCCTTGCTCGCCAAGCGTTGTTATCAATGCCACGGCAAAGAAAAACAAAAAGACAAACTCAACCTGACACTACTGAATCTTCGTGGCGACACTCGTGGCATCCGTCAGGTTATGAACCTGAAAAGCCCTTCGAATAGCAAAATATTGAAACGAATCACAGACAGGGAAGACCCCATGCCTCCAAAGGGGAAAATGCTCAACTTAGCGGAAATAGAAGCAATCCGGAAATGGATCACCGCTGGTGCACCAACGACGCTTGCCGAAGCAAAATCGCAAATACCCAACAATAACATTTCAAATGCCCAAGGGTACAGCCAAACTCACACTGGTGTCATCAGGATCTCCCATCCAGATGGCCAGAAAAAATCAGCGATTCAATACCTTAAAGGTCGCCGTCACGGGCTCGCCATTTACTGGTATTCAAACGGCAACAAGCAATCGGAATTTAATTACGCCGATGATAAACTTCATGGGCTGGGACGATACTGGTATGATGACGGGCAGCTTCAACACGAAGCCACATATCAGCGGGGCCTGTTACATGGCATAGCCAAGGATTGGTGGCCCGACGGTAAGCCCTGCAGCGTGGAACAGTTTGTAAATGGGCGCAAACACGGCCGTTGGCGTTCTTGGTGGCCTACCGGCAAACTTTCAGAGGAAACAAACTGGCAAAACGGAACATTAATCCGAAAACAGGAATGGGATCACCAAGGCAATATTCGCCCCACCAGCTCAATCAATACGGCAACAAGCGATCTCGATCTGTTAAAACCTCAAAAAAAGCCCTTTGCCGACCAAGTCCCGTGGACAAGAGGCGGCGGGAAATATCCCATAGACCGTATTTACCTTGGCAAACCAGCATCCACCATAGAGAAAGTTTTTGGCAAACCACAGGTCGTACGCACAAACCAGTGGATATATCGAAACATGAAAATAAAGGATATGGCCTCCGGCGAAATGCTGAAAAACGTTATTTTCATTTTTGAAATTGGCCGCGTCAACGAGGTGAAAGTGAGGTAACCCTTCCGGCAAAAAGCTCTTCACAAGAATTAACTTTTTATAATTCTTGCGGCAGTGGTTCATCTTGCCGGAAACTCGCGCTTGATAATGGCTGCACGTATGCCTAACAAGATCACACTTCTGGTGCTCGCCGTTTTGGCAGTGCTAATTTTTGTGGGTGTCTGGCAAAGAGGTGCCGCCAATGCGGTACCAACAGGCCCACGGCCCATTCTGGAAATTGACAGAGAGATATATGATGTTGGCCGAAGAATTTCTGGCTATAAGACAACTAATCACTTCAAGTTTCGGAACACAGGCGACAAGACACTGATCATCAAAAAAATTACCACCTCATGCGGCTGCACTGCGGTCCAGTTGGACAAGTATGAGTACGAGCCCGGTGAATCCGGATTGCTGCAGGTTGACGTAACTGTCCGTAATGGAAAAAAAATGATGCTGGTATATGTGCATACTAATGATCCGGCAGAAAAAAGGGTCACTCTTCGACTTCAAGCCGAAGGCTTTCAAAGCGCTATCATCGAGCCTCTAACATTCGATTTTTCTGACATCCGATTGGGCAACGAAACAAACCGCACAATAAAAATCACCTCCGGCGACAATCGACCGTTTAAGATTATGGATGCGGAAATAGAGCCAATCAAAGGCATTCAAAGCAGCATCACTGTCGTCCCTGTAGAGCCGATTGAAGATGGCCGAGCACTGAAATGGAATCTGACTGCAATAATAAATGCCGACCAATATGAGAGAGGTAACGAGAACTATCGCGTGCGGCTAATATCTGACCATCCACGATTATTGAATTTTATGGTCCCGCTCCATGTCACTGTACGTCATCCGCTTCAAATCGAACCGGGCCCGCGGCATTTCATGGGGGTAGCACATCCGGGCGAGAAACATCAAACTGAGATAATTCTAGCCAGTGATGATAAAACACCCTTTGAAATTCTTGAAACCGCTTCGCAATGGGATCCGGAATTAGCGATGACCACCGAGTCATTGGACAATGGCGCACGTCACAAACTAACCGTCGTTGCCAATGTCCCCTCCGATGCTGAACAGGGATTTTTGAGTGCCCGCTTCCGTATCCGCACCAACCGAACAGACACACCTGAAGTCGAAACCAGCTTTTCCATTCATGTTATCTCGCCTTAATCTGTTTTTGGGCAAAGCCAGCCCCTTGCGTAGTGCGATCATCGTACTTGGCGTTTTAATTCTGTTCTCGATCATTATGCCGCTCATCACCGGCCTTCATGCGCAAATGCCGGCTGATTTAACCCCTAATTTTAATAAAGTCTCTTTTGCAAAAGCCATTGAAGATTCAATAGCCGGTAAAGCCGTGATCGTTGATTTGAGAACACGGGCCAAAAGGGAAGAGTCCCCTGTCAAAGGCGGTGCCATCACAGCACCCGAATCAGGAAACGATTCTGAATGGAAAAAACTCATGCCACTCATGGAAAGTCTCGTCGGCACTCCCGTGTACGTAATCCTGCCACCCGATGCCGCACGAAATAAAGCATTTCGCAAATTGCGATCATTCAAGCTGAATTTGTTTGTGGTGGAGAAAAATTACTAAACGAAAATGGATTCCGCTGAGGAACATCCAGACGTTCAGCCGCCACACGCTCAATCGCCCATGGTTTGGGTAGAGCTTCTGATCAGAGCATCCGTAGGCTGCCTGCTCATCTTTTCTGGAACCATCAAGCTTCAGAATCTTAATAGTTTCATCGGCAGCCTAAACACCATGGAACTACCACTGCTCTCATCCAACGCAGGACTACTCGGGCTATTTGCCGATTCGCTACCTTGGTTCGAGATAGGGCTCGGTGTTTTCCTCGTTTTGGGAATTTGTGCGCGGGGCGCAACCATCGTCGCCGCGGGCCTATTCATGATCTTCACCACCATACTTGCCTCGTTGCTGGTACAGGGATTGGTGATCAACTGTGGCTGCCTCGGGCCACTTCTTTCCTCAACCGTCACCTGGTTCCACGCCGGGCTGGATTTGGTGTTGGCGGGTGCTTGCATCGGCGCAGCCATGTGGAAAGGGGATCGTATGTTTTCAATAATTGATCCACCAAAGGAAACATTCCCTGCGGAGTAATTCGGTAAATTATTGAGCTGAAGCACTTCCTAAATAGGTGGTTCATTCGCGTAGATTTTACACTTTTTGCGCAAATATCACGCAAATTCATTGATTTTTCCTATGGAATTCTTCTTTGTGTGAATAAATCATTCCAAATTCAAAGGGTTTTCTTAACTAATAAAATATAAAGCAGGGAATAAAGGCAAATTGAAGTATTGGCATGTGTTTTGCTTTCAAACAGGCGGTTTTTTAGGTTAGATAATAACCGATAGGCCGACGGGGCAGCCTTCGTGTACGAGAACGAGGCAAAAATGGTTGATCCAAACAAAGGAAATCTGGTCATGAAAACTTCGAAAACAAAATCCAAGTTACAGGGATTCACCCTTATCGAGCTACTGGTGGTTATCGCCATCATCGGTATACTAGCAAGCATGTTGTTGCCTGCCCTTGCCAAGAGCAAGAAAAGGGCGGCACGCGTCAAGTGTATGGGCAATTTGCGCCAAATCGCCCAAGCCTTCAACGGTTTTGCGGATTCGAACCAACAGCGGCTGCCTTGGCAGTTGACGGAGCAGGGAGCGCAGCTCCACTTCGAAGGTGAGCCAATCATTGATGCTGGTATTATCTTGTCAATCAAATCGGTGAGGGACGGTTTGGGAAGTGCAGACGTATTGGCATCACCCTGTGACCCAGACGTACAAGGTGCCAGTGAGGAGGCCGGACCAAACTTCCCGAATTTCAACCCGAAGCAACCATTCCCGTGTGAAGCGATCAGCTATGTGTTGTGCGAAGGTGCTGATGCCGGTCGACCGGCAACGGTAATAGCTGCCACTCGCAACATCGAGGGAGACCTTTCCAGCCGATGGCTGGGTGCGGACACGGATCCGGAACATGAAAATACCATGGCCGGCCTGGACGCCAGCCAAGGTCAGCTTGTGTTAATGGACGGCAGCGCCCAACAGGCTAGCGACTTGTCCTTGAAAGGTGCAAATCCGGATGAAGGAGGTCTCATCACGGGTGCTCATAAGCGTGACAAGGGCGGCATCACAAAAGGCCCGGCAAGCACAGCTATTCTTCGCTGTGGCAGTTCCAGTGGTAACTGGGACGGCCCTCTAGGATGGGATGGTCACGCAGTGTTCAACGAAATATTGGGCAAAGATGGAGGAGACCCCAACTTCTTCATATTCCGGGCGGATGGAAAAATTAAGGTTCCTGGCTCAGGCCAATACTCCTTTCACGTCAGGCACGATGATGATGTGTGGGTGTGGATCGATGCCAACGGAAACAGCAAGATTGACAGTGGAGAGGCAAGGAATCGCGGTGGCTGGTCCAGGCGCAACTACATAAACAACTTCCTCCGGGTTAACCTCAAGCCGGGACCCACAAAGTTCGCGATTGTCCTTTATGAGCACGCTGGTGGTGAGCATGTCCAACTCAGGATGGCTGGCCCCGGTTCAAACGGTGGCATTGACATCCCTGAAAGCATGTTGCAGGGAGTTAACACCAAGGCCAAAGACGGCAACAAAGGCGACTACAACAATGCCAGAAATGCCTCTGGTGGCTGGTAAACCTTTTACTGGAAATCGAAGGAAATTGTTGACCAAACTGTTGGGCTTGAACATAAACTAAATCAAGGCGAAGCGCCTCTTTTCCGCAAGGAAAGAGGCTCTTCGTTTCTAGGGACCAACAAAAAACAGAAAACTGATAAACTTATGAACCCCTGTAATTCAAAAGCAACATCGTCAACCACTGGGAATAACGGTTCAGCAGCTACCGGATTGCAAACAAGCCTACTCTTCACCTTGCTCTCAGCTTTTCTTCTGCTGCCCGGATGCGGAGGGAGTAAAGTACATCCAACAGTGGTTAAGGAAATGGAAGGCCTTGAAAGCCCTGACGCTAAGACTAGGGAAGATTCACTACTGCACTTGGCAGACATGAAGGAAGCAGCGAAAAAAGCAGGACCCAAGGCTGTCGAGCTTCTAAATGACGAAAACGTTGGTGTTCGAGTTGCAGCGATCAAACTGATTGCCACCTCCAGATATGACACTACTGAGGCCTTGGCAGCGATAGCTGCATTAGCCGCTGATGAAAAAGACGAGGGTGTTCGCAGTGAAGCGCTAAACGCATTGAAGGGCTTGGAGGCCCACGAGGATCATGCGAAGGTTTGCGCAAAACTCCTCAGCAGCGAGGAAGAAGAGGTTCGTGAAGTCGCCGCTCTCGGATTGGCTGAAGCAAAAGACAAGGCGGTAGTTGCCGAAACGGAAATATTGGCCGGTCTCAAGGATAAATCCGCTTATGTCCGCATGTATTGTGCAATGGCAATTGGCAACATGGGCGTGGATGCTTCTGACGGTGCGAAGACGCAACTCGAAGCACTGAAAAACGATAAGGAAGACATGGTCAAGGAAGCCGTCAAAGAAGCCCTAGGGAAGCTCCAGTAGAACCGGAGCACTCTTTCTTCCCACAATCTGGACATTCAGAGAGATCGGCCTGTCGGCTATCGGTCCTTTGTGTTTCTCCTAGCGTTTTGACCGACGATGCACGTAGTCAATCGTGCGCACATTAGCAGATGGATTGAGGTAAACCGCGCGCGCATTGTTGTTGGCGCGCAGAATTTCGGCAGTTTGCCCGTCAATGGTTACGCCCCAATCCGGTTCAAATTGATCATTTAGCAGGAGGACCGCGTTGTGCTCCAATGCCGGCACCTTGAGGACAACGAGGTCGTCCTTCATCGATTCAATTTTCACAGTGGGTAAATTGATGGTTGCCGCGGGTCGCTCAGGTTCTGCCAGACCCTCTTGTCTCAACAAAATCTGGGCGTGAGGATTGAAACCCGGACTGTAGAGAATCTCATCCGCCTTATCTTCGCTCACACCTTGTTGCCAATCGGAAAATAGTTTGGCACGTGAAATAGCACCGGTAAATTCCATGAGAGCAATCTGGCCGTCTTCGGCCATCTTGTTTGACGCAACCGGATTTGATCCAGTGCTTGTTTGAAACTGATAGGTTGCAATTGTGCGAAAACGCCTTTTTGCCGGGTCCAATACCGCATTGAGTGCCTGGAGATAAACCGGGCGAACTTTGGCAGGATAAACACCCCATACATGTCTGCTGATTTCTGCGTTGCCGCTTACGCTTAGCAAAAAACGGGTGCTGGAGAGTTCCCAATGACGTAACACATACTGAATATCATCAATTTTTCCTGAAGATTGATCTTTCGGAGAAGTAACCTCAATTCCCTGCCGCTTGAATTGTTGATGCCAGTGGTTATCAAAGACAGATTTTAGCTGTTCAATTTGTTTATGTGCCCGGAGTTGAGTCATGCGTTGGGTGATGATATTGCCAAACGCACCAAGTAAATCTGAATCGCGACTGTTGGCGATAACCTGGCCACTACCCGGCAAACCCCTTAATTTTTCAAGCCGTGCATCCTGTCCGGAACTGGGCGGGGTTATCAATAGTTGGTCCACGGCATGACTGAACGCCCTCAGCTTTTCCAAAGACTTATGGGATTTGATTTCTGTCGTGAAATCCTGCGCAAGTTTGACCTTCTCTTCGGCCATGAACTGTTTGGAACTCAGCACCGTGGAGGCAAAGCTCCGGTCGATCACCAAGCGATCGAGTGAAGAAAATGATTCCAGCAAGGCCAATCGATCATGGCTTCCCTGAATTGCAGGATTCTCGGCAATCAGATTATCCAAGGCAGATGTTTCTTTCTCGCCTTGTTTCTCTCTCTTCTCCTCATTTAAATCGGATTGATCTGAACCTGACTTATCGTCCGAAGTTTTGGAGTTGCAACCCAAGGTCACAATTATCAACACGGACAAAAGACCGCTAAGATTCGCAGAAAGACCTGATCCCGGCTCAGGAGACATGGGTGTCGGATAACAGAATTTACCCGTTACATAAAGGGATTTTCCTAATGGCTACGAACTGTTAGGCTCAGCCTATGAGGCTCGCCTGCTTATTTGTTGGGATGTTCTTCCTTAACATCGTGATGCCCGCTTCGGCTGCGCAGGAACACACCGCCACACCGCTCCAAGTACCGGCGAAAGGTCGGCCTGGCTTTTCCAGACTTACAGCCTCCAAGACCGGTTTGGTTCCACAGGGAAAATACACACCCTTAAAGAATGTAGCGATCCGGGAAACCGGACACTCCGGGCTGGCAACGGGGGATGTAGATGGAGACGGTCTGGTAGACCTTTATGTATGCGGAATGGATACTGCAAATGCCTTGTATCGCAACAAGGGCAATTGGCAATTTGAAGACATCACAGATCAAGCCGGAGTGGCATGTAAGGGATGGCGTTTAAGTGGCGCAGTGTTTGCCGATGTCGATGCAGATGGTGATTTGGATCTGGTTCTCACATCACTGCTTGATGGTCGGAATTTTCTTTTTCTTAACGATGGCCGAGGCAAATTCACCGAAAGTTACAAGGCGGGCTGGATAAACAACACACGAGGCGGAAGCGTAGGAGCAGTGCTAGCCGATGTGGATGGAGATGGAGATCTGGACATGTACACGCCCGGTTTCACCAAGTATCTTATCCATGAGGAGCTCGACGAGAAAGAGGAAACTCGAATTCTACGACTTGGTCGTGATGCAAATCTGGAGGGGCGCGTACCCCCATAAATATTTTTTAAATATTTCGAAATTATCCCCAAGAGCCAAACCCACGACCCTCTTAAGAGTGAATCCATTGAGGATGGAATTGTGCAGGCCTACCTGACGGATCAATTATATATTAATGACGGAAGAGGCGGTTTCTCAGCCGTTTCCGATGCGGATCAGAAATTTCTGGATTTCAGAGGACGCCCAATCAAGCGGCCGCGGGATCCCAGTCACGAAGCAGCCTTTCGTGATGTAGATGGGGATGGAGATCCTGACCTATATGTAACCAGTGACTTTGGACCACCCGATCGCTTTTGGTTAAACAACGGCAAGGGCATTTTTCAGGAGATACATCCGTTGGCCATACGGCGCACCAGCTGGTTCTCAATGGGCCTGGATTTCACTGACCTCAATCGGGATGGACATCTGGACATCGTCACCGTCGACATGCTGAGCCGTATGCACAAGCGTCGCAAAACCCAGATGGGTTTCATGCAACCCACCGAATTTGGCATTGGGCTGATCGCAAACCGCCCGCAAATCATGCAGAACACCGTTCAGCTCAACCGCGGTGACGGCACATGGACAGAGATTGCGCAATATTCAGGTGTTAAGGCAACTGAGTGGTCATGGGGTTTGGCAATGTCTGATGTGGATCTGGATGGGTATGAGGATATGATTGTAGCCACCGGCATGACCCGTGATTTCATGGACTCGGATGCCAAAGCAGCCATTGAGAAATCCGGGCGCAGCTCCAATAAAATCGAGGACATACTTGTCACACGAACCTGGTACCCCAAGCTATCCGCACAAAACATGCTCTTTCGAAACAAGGGCGACTTGACCTTCGAATTCAAGAGCCCCGAATGGGGAATTGATGCCAAACAGGTGTCCGGCGGCCTAACCCAAGCGGATTTTGACGGCGACTGCGACCTGGACTTAATTTTCAACAATTTCGAAGCACCCCTGGAAATATATCGCAACGAATCAAACGCTCCGCGAATAGCCGTGCGCCTCATCGGCACAGGCAAAAATACACAAGCCATTGGGGCGAAGGTACGGTTCATTGGCGGTCCCGGTGGCCCGGCCCCAATTGAGCAGGAGATTCATTGCGGCGGCGGCTATGCCTCCGGCAGCGACACACTGGCTGTGTTTGGTACCGGTGAAGCAAAAGAGGGGCTGAAGCTTGAAATCATTTGGCGACGCGGGGCAACGCAACATCGCACATTGATTGAGCACATAAAACCCAATCATCTGTACACCGTGCAGGAGCCAGCCGAAATTGAACCTTACAAACTACAGGCAAAAAAACTTCGCGATCCGCTATTTGCCAGTGTCGATTGGATGCTCGACATTCCGCATCCCCGGGACTCGCAAACAAAGATTCGCCCTATTCATGGCGAGAGTGCATTCGATGATTTTATGTACCAATCACTTTTGCCAAACCGCCTCAGCCAACTCGGCCCAGGGTTGGCATGGGCAGACTTGAATGAGGATGGACGCGATGACCTCATCATCCCTTCCGGTCGCGGCGGCCAGATGAATATTTTTTATGGGCAGGAGAAGGGTGGATTTCGCCATGCGTTCGGCCCCTTGAACGAGCTAGACCAAACCACAGCCCTTGCCTGGACCGCCAGACCCGGCACCACCATGCTTTTGACAGGATCCTCCAACTTTGAACAACCCGACAGGGCCTTTGACAAATCCCCCTCGGTGCACTGTCTTGACCCGGCGCTCGAACGCACCGCTTTTTCCCTGCCCGGCCATCAATCGACCACAGGACCCATGGCAATCATCGACGTGGATGGAGATGGTGATCAGGATCTTTTTATCGGCGGCCGTACCATTCCGACACGCTATCCGGAACCTGCTGACTCCCGGCTGTTCCTAAACGTGAACGGTGTGCTAAAGCCTGATCCTGCCAACGCAAAGGTGCTGGAAAAACTGGGGCTCGTAAGCGGCGCGGTCTTTGGTGACTTGGACGGCGACGGAGATGCCGACCTGGTGCTGGCCTTGGAATGGGGTCCTATCAAGGTCCTTCGCAACGATGCCGGTAAATTCACTGACGCCACCCGGGAACTCGGCCTGAATTCACACAAAGGCTGGTGGAACAGTGTGGCCCTCGGCGATCTGGATGCCGATGGACGGCTCGATATCATTGCCGGCAACTGGGGCCTCAATAGCAAGTACGAGCATTCCTACTCGGACAAGGAACCCCTGCGGATGGCCTACGGGGATTTCGACAAAAACGGCGTGGTGGACATCGTGGAATATCATTTCGACAAGTTGACCGAGAAGATGGTGCCTGAACGCGGCCGCTCCTGCACCATGCGAGCCATGCCCTTTATTGGCAAACGTAACGAGACCTTCAGTCTCTTCGGCGAACGCAGTCTGGATGAAGTTTTTGGCCCATCCCTAAGAGAAGGCACCGTGCTTGAGGCCAACACACTCGCTCACACGCTCTTCCTCAATCGAGGCTCCAAATTTGAGGCACGCGTCCTGCCGGCCGAGGCACAATTCGCGCCGGTCTTCGGCATCAACATTGCCGACTTCAACGGTGATGGACACGAGGATGTCTTTGTCGCGCAAAACTTCTTTGGCTCACAGGTGGAAACCCCCCGCTCCGACGGTGGACGCAGCCTGTTTATGCTCGGTGACGGCGAGGGAGGATTGGAATCCATCAACGGGCGCGAGTCCGGCCTGAAAATCTACGGAGAACAACGCGGCTCAGCCATCGCAGACTTCAACCAGGACGGCAGGGTAGATCTGGTTGTTTCCCAGAACGGCGCCTCCACACGCCTGTTCCGAAACGCCCACGCCCGGGCCGGCCTCCGTGTGCGAGCCAATGCAGGGCCGAAAAACCCCACCGGCGTGGGAGCCATCCTTCGACTACGATTCAACAGTGACAAAAGTGGCCCTGCCCGCCTCATCACGGCCGGTTCAGGTTACTGGTCGCAGGATTCGGCCGTGCAGGTCCTTGCCACACCTGAACCTCCCACTCACATCGAGATTGCCTGGCCCAATAGCAAAACGACAATCACCGAGATTCCTGAAAATGCGACAGAAATTTCAATTGGACGAGGTGGCAAAATACTGGCCACAAAATAACGATCACCGCAACAGCTGCATAGGCACGAGGCCAGCCTCTACAAGACGCCTCGATTAACGGACACATGAAACCTGCTT
>CAYUXV010000142.1:0-7807 GCA_964448875.1 uncultured Verrucomicrobiota bacterium | reverse complement strand
CCGGTCAACCTGCAGTCAGTCAAGGCGTACCTACGTCTGATCCAGTAGGTGTTGCTCAGCCCTTATCGGCAGGAGTGCCAGCCCCAGCGGGAGTAGCTGCAGTCCCTGTCGGCATTCAACCTGGCTCACCAGCTACTGCTGTTTTTCCTAATCCGGCGGAAGCTGTGCTGGGTCAGGTAGGGGTGCCTGTTTCAACCCCTATTACTGAGGAAATCCCCACAAAGCCTCCTGAGGCCATCCAGCCTGCTGGGATCGTTACTGGTGTTCCTGATGGTGGAGGAGTAGTTAATGAAGATGTAGGTTCGGTATCAACTGCTGCTGCGGAACCCGATAAGATTGACATGATACTTTCCATTGTTGCCGCTCTTGTTACCATTGCCTTATTGGTGTTGGTGATCCTTAAAGTCTCAGGACAGGTCAGTACCTAATATTTTAATAAAGCGCTTCCTATTAGCCGCTGATCTTCTTATCCTCCGCGCCATTATGGCGTCTGACAATGTAATCACCGTTTCCGCGGATAATTTTGATAGTGAAGTCTTGCAGAGTGACGTGCCTGTGCTCGTTGATTTCTGGGCTCCATGGTGCGGTCCTTGCAAAATGCTTGGGCCGGTAATTGATCAGCTTGCTGACGAATATGTTGGTAAGGCCAAGGTGGCTAAGATAGATATTGAAACCGATGCTGCCACCAAGCAGCTGGCCATCGATCAGGGAGTGCAATCTATTCCGGCTCTTAAAGTTTTCAATGGAGGAACAGTGGCGGCGGAGGCTGTCGGGATGAAAAGCAAAACGGATTTGGCCGAGTTAATCGATCAAGCACTCGCCTAGTACCTCTGAGGGCGGGCGGGATGAAGCTCCCTAGTCTTCATAATAACGAAGCGCTGCGTCAGCACGAGTTTCCTGTGTGTGCTGACAAAGTTTACCTAGCCCATGCTGGTGTGTCGCCTTTACCTTCAGTAGTCACACAGGCAATTTACAAGGTTGCCGTTGCTGCCGGTTCGGATGATCAGGAATCGGGCCTTGGAAATCTCTTGCGCGTTACCCGCGCGCGGACTGCTGAATTGCTGGGAGCGGAGGTGGACGAGGTGGCGCTCATTGGCCCTACCACTGCTGGGCTAAGCACGGTGGCTGCCGGGCTCGATTGGCAACTCGGTGACGAAGTGCTTATTTATCACGACGATTTTCCCGTGAACGTCTACCCTTGGCAGTCGCTTGAGTCACGCGGTGTAGTGGTGCGGCGTTTGCAGACTCCGGCGTTGGGGCAAATCACGCCAGATATTGTCATCGAGCAGTTGGGCAAAAAGACCCGCCTTGTCGCGCTGGCATCCTGTCATTTCGTTTCCGGGTGGCGGATTGACCACGATACTATTGGGCGCGAACTGCACGAGCGTAATGTATTATTTTGTCTTGATGCCATCCAGACGCTTGGGGCCTTTCCCACTACTGTTAAGCATGTTGATTTTCTTGCGGCTGATTCCCACAAGTGGCTGCTTGGCCCGTGCGCGGCTGGGGTGTTTTATGTGCAACGTGATCTGCAGGACCGACTCGCACCCTCGGCATTCGGTTGGAACAATGTGCGCTGTCCCGATTATATAACTCAAAAGGAAATGCAGCTGCGAAGGGATGCGCGTCGTTATGAGGCGGGCAGTTTCAACATCCTCGGGATTGCCGGCCTTAATGCCGCGCTGGGATTGTTGCTTGGAGTTGGGGGCGACAACATCGCTGCCGATTTGAGGGCCAAGCGTGAGTGGCTGGTGAGTGCCTTGCTTGAAAAGGACTTTGTAGTTCTTTGCCCTGAGCCGGAAAATGCCGGCGGCATCACATCATGTTGGCGGCAAGGTGAGGATATGAAGGCGCTGGGAGACAAGCTGACGGTCGAAGGTATCGTAGCCTCCGTGCGCAGTGATCGCAATGGACAGGATTATTTGCGCTTCTCCCCTCATTTTTACAATACTCAGGCTGAGTTGGAACGAGTGGTGGATTTACTCTGAGTAATTATTCGCAAATCACAATCCCGCTTGCGTTGGCTTGGCTCCTTGCGCTTTACTGCCCCGATTTTCATGGATGCAGAACTTTTAGTTAAGGCAAAGGCGTACGGGTTTTCAGACCACCAGATAGCGAACCTCACCGGATGCACGGAGGACGAAGTGCGGGCCGAGCGTAAGACGGCAGGATTAGTGCCAAGCTATCGATTAGTGGATACCTGTGCAGCGGAATTTGAGGCCTATACGCCTTACTATTACTCTACTTACGATCGCGGCGATGACGAGATCGATGCCTCTGGCCGAAAGAAGGTGATGATCTTGGGCGGGGGACCCAACCGCATTGGGCAGGGGATCGAGTTTGACTACTGCTGTGTGCATGCGGCCTTCGCGCTAAAGGAGGATGGTTTTGAGACATTGATGGTGAACTCGAATCCAGAGACTGTTTCCACAGACAACGATACTAGCGATAAGCTCTTCATCGAGCCTCTAACACTGGAGGATGTACATCACATATATGAGCGTGAAAACTGCTGGGGAGCAATCGCTCAGTTCGGTGGCCAGACTCCGCTAAATCTTGCGCTCGGCCTTCAGGCCAATGGCGTGAATATCCTTGGCACCAGCCCGCAGAGCATTGAGCGGGCAGAGGATCGCGAAATGTTTTCCGCCATGCTACACAAGCTGGATATTCCGCAGCCACCAAATGGCTTGGCAACCAACGAGGACGAGGCTGTGGCAGAGGCGCAGAAGCTCGATTATCCTGTATTGGTACGGCCATCGTTTGTGTTGGGCGGTCGAGCGATGCAGATTGTCTATTCCGACACGGAGTTGCGTCATTACATGCAGCATGCAGTGGAGGCTTCGCCAGAGCGTCCGGTGTTGGTGGACAAATTTTTGGAGGACGCTACGGAAGTGGATGTAGACTGTATCGCCGACGCCAAGGACAGCACGATTGTTGTTGGTGGCATGCTTGAGCATGTCGAATTTGCCGGAGTCCATTCTGGCGATGCGGCGATGGTGCTGCCGCCGCATACACTTTCCCGGTCTGTCATTGATACCATGCGCGATTATACTCACGCCATGGCGCGTGAATTGCAGGTCACCGGCTTGATGAACGTACAGTATGCGGTGAAAAATGAAGTGGTATATGTGCTAGAGGTCAACCCGCGTGCATCGAGGACCATCCCATTTGTCAGCAAGGCTATTGGTGTGCCGTTGGCCAAGTTGGCTGCGAAGGTGATGGCTGGTGCGAAGCTTAGTGAAACGGGTTTCACAGAAGAAATCTGGCCAACCTACTGGGCGGTGAAGGAATCGGTTTTTCCGTTCAACAAGTTTTTTGGGCAGGATATCATTCTAGGCCCCGAGATGCGCTCAACCGGTGAGGTCATGGGTTTGGACGCTGATTTGGGCGTGGCTTATGCGAAGAGCCAGATGGCCACCAGTTCACCATTGCCACTGGAAGGCAAGGTGTTCATCAGTGTGAGTGACTCACACAAAGACGAGGTGCCTGCATTGGCAAAAGATTTTGTGGATCTCGGTTTTGAACTTGTGGCTACTGGAGGCACAGCGAATGTTATCGAGAGATCAGGCCTGGCTGTGGAGCGTATCAATAAGATCGCCGAGGGCCGCCCTAATCCGTTGGATTTGTTAAAGAACAACGAATTGCAACTCGTCGTGAACACGCCATCTGGTCAGGTGCCGCGTTCAGATGAAGTTAAAATTCGTACCAGCGCCGTCTATACCGGTACGCCGATAATGACCACAATCAGTAGTGCCAAGGCTGCCGTAAATGGAATCCACGCCATAAAGAAAGAGGGATACGGGGTGCGGACAGTGCAGGAGTATCACTAAACTACAGCATACTGCGTTTTGGGAGTAAGCCGCAGGGCTGCCTTAAACCCGAGCGCCTTGGCCAGCGTTTCCTCGTATTCCATTTCCGGATCTGAATCGGCCACAATACCAGCGCCGGCTTGAAACCAAACTTGGCCTTTCTGCACGACAGCGGTTCGGATAGCGATATTGAACTGGCTTTCGCGGTTGAACCCGAGATAACCGATGCTGCCTGTGTATGGGCCACGCGTGACCGGCTCAAGTTCATCGATGATTTCCATTGCGCGGAACTTCGGTGCGCCGGTGATACTGCCGCCGGGAAAGCATTCGCGCAGGGTATAGAGATGTGACAGACCCGTTCGCAATCGGCCTTCCACGGTTGACACGAGATGCTGCACTTGAGGGAATTTTTCCAGTCGTCTCAGCTCCGGCACCTGTACGCTACCAAATTCGCAAACACGTCCTAAATCGTTGCGAAGGAGGTCGGTGATCATTACCAGTTCTGCACGTTCCTTCTCGCTTGTTTGGAGTTCATGGGCGAATTGGGCATCATGATGCGGATTGGTATCACGAGGTCGTGTACCCATGATGGGGCGGGTTTGAATGTGTTGTCCACTGAGGCGTAGAAACCGTTCCGGGCTTGATGAAGCGATTTGGAAATCACCAGCGTCAATAAAAGCTGAGAATGGTGCGGGACTGACCGTATTTAATGCACGTTGGAATTCCCAGCCATCACCCACCCATGGCGCGGTGAAACGTTGGGATAGGTTGACCTGATAGATGTCCCCGGCATGAATGTAGTCAAGTGCACGACGTGTGGCAGCTAGAAATTGGTCGTGGGTGAAATTGGATGCGGGCGGTATGGTCTCCTCTTTATTACGCGTTGGACCAGGGATATGTAAATGGTTTCTCTCAAGCTGTTCATGCCACCAATTCACCTGTTGACGGGACCGGGATTCATCACGTGTGCCCTCAGCAGCAAGGCCTGTGGCGACAATCCAGGTCTTGCCGAGATGATGGTCGAAAATGGCTAGGCTGTCGTAAAAGCCGACATAACAATCGGGTAGCTCGAGGTCATTCACTGCATGCGGTCGCAGGCGAGGCTCCACGAAATTCTTTAGGTCATATCCCCAGTAGCCAAAGCATCCACCAAGCGGAAAGGGTAAATCGATTTCATCTATGAGTTCGTAGCGTGCCAGGAGCTGATCAAGCACATGCCACGGATTGCCGTATTGGACATGAGTTTGATCAGTCGCCCGTATTTCGCAGCGGCTTCCCCAAGTGCGCAACGTTAGGAATGGGCGTGCGACGACGAATGAATAGCGCGCCTGCTCCGTGGTCTCTCCCTCACTCCGCAACAGCATGAGTCCGGGTAGATCGTGCAATGCCTCCACCAATGACTCTGGTGTATGGCTAGTGCGTGCGTGCTCGATGAGCGGGTGCACTAGAGGTACGCCATTGGAGGTGTGTGCTGAGGATTACGGCGCTTATGCCATTCGGTGATAATTTCGACCGCCTCGTCAGGATCATCGGTTAGTGTCACAAGCTCGGTGTCCTTCGGGCTAATATATTTTCCTTTCTTCAGCGTGCTGTTTATCCAGCGGAACAACCCGCGCCAATAGCTCTTATCGTAAAGGACGAGCGGGAAGCGGGGTATTTTCCGGGTTTGCACAAGGGTTAAAATCTCAAAAAATTCGTCCATTGTGCCGAAGCCCCCCGGCATATAGACAAAAGCGCTACTATATTTGGCTAGACAGACTTTACGGCTGAAAAAATAGTGGAAATCTATGGGCAGATTGGCGTAGGGGTTGCCCTCCTGTTCGTGTGGTAGCTTAATGTTAAGTCCGACTGAAAGTCCGCCACCTTCGGCCGCACCCTTGTTTGCCGCTTCCATGATCCCTGGTCCTCCGCCGGTTATGACGGCAAAGTTGTTTTGTGCTAGTGCCTTGGAGAGACGAACAGTCGCCTTAAATTCCTTGTTAGAAGGCTTTGTGCGCGCGGAGCCAAAAACAGTGACGGCGGGGCCGACCTGCGAGAGTGTTTCAAATGACTCCACGAATTCCGCCATAATGCGGAAAATTCGCCAAGGATCCTCGTTAACGAAACGGCCACGATTTGGTTGCATGCATGACAGGGTAGGACAGGCGGTGGATGCGTCAATATTGGGTTGCTGACAGCAGGCCTAGGAAGAATCGTGGTGTTATGATTCCTCGCGCCTAGGTCGCGCCTTGAGCACCAACGGACAGCCTTCATAACCGAAGGCGCGGCGGAGTTGGCTGGAAAGGTATTTTTGGTACTGGGCGGTAAAGAGGTCAGGGGTGTTCACGAAGAGCAGAATAGTGGGAGGTGCTTGGGCGACTTGGGTTGCATAGTAGAATTTTAATCGCTTGCCGCTTTTGCTGGGAGGTTGACGGCGATCAATTACGTCTGCAATTGTGCGGTTAAGTAGTGGGGTGGGAGTGCGTCGTTGCAACTGGTCGGCAACGTAGCGTATGGAATCGAGGAATCGTTCAAGATGGAAATTTTCCGTGGCACTAGTGAAGATGACGGGTGCGTAGTCGAGGAAGAACAGTTCTCTTTGCACCCACTTTCCAAACTCAGCTAGGGTCATCAGGGGTCGGTTTCCTTTCTTGCCTTGGCGCGATTTGGCCCGGTGATCACGTCGAGTTTCTTTTACCTTGGACTGAGCGAGATCCCATTTGTTGACAACGAGGATACAAGCACGATGGCGACGGGTAATCAAATCAGCGATCTTTTTATCCTGCTCAAGGATGCCATCAATGGCGTCGAGCACGAGCACAGCGATATCACAGCGCTCGATAGCCTCGCGGGTACGAGTGACGCTAAAGTATTCCAAGCTGTCTTTCACCCGGCGCTTTTTGCGAAGGCCTGCGGTGTCGATCAACATGCCGGGCTGGTGCCGCCCGTTGGTCTTGATTGTGAAAGGCACATCTACAGCATCGCGCGTAGTGCCGGGGATGTCACTGACGATGACCCGGTCGCTTTGAGTGAGAGCATTTATCAACGATGACTTGCCGACATTAGGTCGGCCGACGATGGCCAGTTTCAATGGGATCTCTTCTTGTGATATCTGGTTCTCTGTTACGGATAGATTGGGAATCACACTTTCCATCAACGTCTCAACACCACGATTGTGAAGTGCAGAAACTGGATAGGTTTCCTTAAACCCCAATGCTGTAAATTCGTCAGCGCCATCTGCCGCCTTGGAATGATCAGCCTTGTTGGCGACGAGGTGAACTGGTTTGCCGGATTTGCGGAGTAAGAGTGAGACATCTCTGTCCAAAGCTACGATGCCTTCGCGTACATCAACTACGAAAAGAATCGCGTCTGCCGCCTCGATTGCGATGTTAACTTGATCCACAGTTGCGTTGGCGATTACGTCATCGGATTTCTCACCTGGCACGAGGCCGATGCCGCCAGTGTCGATTAGCGTAAACAGTCGGCTTTGCCACTCAACCTCTGCACTAATGCGGTCGCGCGTGACTCCAGGTTGGTCATGGACGATGGCGATGCGACGACCTGCGATGCGGTTGAACAGTGCGGACTTGCCTACATTCGGTCGCCCGACAATAGCTATTACCTCAGGTTTACTCACAAGTTATTAACCAATGTTTAACGGCAAACTGCCACTATTTTTGCCCTGCAATCTTGAGGAAAATGGCGACCCCTACGGGGATCGAACCCGTGTTGCCGGCGTGAAAGGCCGGTGTCCTAACCACTAGACGAAGGGGTCTTTTCTTGGCGCGGGCATCATACGAATCAGGATTGACTTGTCACGGTGAAAAATTGGGAAATGCTCGTTTGTGTGTATAATTCGCAGGTTGACATTTGGCCATTGTTTCGGCACCTTGTCAGGCGAACACTTTTTGATTCGGGCGACAGAACGTTTCTTCAGAGGGGTTCTCCACCCCCACCTCCTTGGCGTCTGTTGCCCGAATCACTTTTTTGTCCATTGACGGAGCTGGCGGCTTACCCTA
>CAYUXV010000141.1:0-5275 GCA_964448875.1 uncultured Verrucomicrobiota bacterium | reverse complement strand
GTCATGTTCTCCTCCAAAGGGAGAATGGAGGCATCAAGCATATGACTCTGGAAAAGATTAGCCTGACTATTCGCGCGCCGCTTGGCTGTTGCCTCAATTAACGGCTTGAGAAAGTCTGGGGCGACTTCTGGTTGACAGTGGTCGGTATGCAGTCCGATTAGGATGTCGTATTTGTCAGCCAGTAGGTGTGCGGCTTCCGCGAGTACAATGCAGCCAAAGGCTGCGTCCTTGACCGATAGGCCTGATGCGAATTGCCCGCCACCGGTGGAAAACTGGATGATTCCGTCAGATCTTGCGTCGGCAAAAGCCTTAAGGGCTGCATTGATGGTGGTAATTGAGGTGACATTCACGGCCGGATAGGCGTAGTCGCCCGCTTGGGCGGCATCGAGCATCGCGGCGTACTGTTTAGGTGTGGCAATTGGCATAGCTTAACCTTCAATCATCCCAATTGAATAGAAATTGAAGGGGACGGGAAACTAGGCTTTTGCTGCAAAAAATCAATCAAAAACTAAGGTTAAATTAACCTTTTGGTGGCTGGACAAACAATGGTGTACTGATACATTTGTGGTGTTGATAACCATAAGACAATTCGGTGACCTCGGGGTCATTGAGTTTCGCCAGCCAGGTCATCCAGCCTGGCTGGTTTTTATTTAAATTATTCACATCGGGCATTGGGCGTTGTCGCGTGCAATGTAGCAGCTCATAATGCCGACAAGGAGGTCGCATGGAAACGCTGCAACGCATTTACGAGGTTGCTCAGGTAATTCTCACATATCCGCTGTTCCCAATGGGCGAAAGGTATGTCACGCTCGGGGGACTGCTATTTTTGGTTCTGCTTTTTGCCATCGTAGTCATCTTGGCTCGTATGATTCGTGACCGCATTATAATGCGGATTTTTGAGAAGACCAATTTTCCCGAGTCGCTTGAGTATGGAATTGCCCGCATCATTGGGTACATCCTTATGATGATCGGTTTCTACATGGCCTTTCAGGTCGTGGGCATCGACCTCAGTTCGCTGGCATTCATCGCGGGCGCGGTGGGTGTGGGCATAGGTTTCGGTCTGCAGAATATCATTAATAATTTTGTCAGCGGCATTATTATTCTGGGCGAGAGACCGATTGCCATTGGCGACCGTATCGAAGTGGGAGACACGGCAGGGCGTGTGGTAAAAATCAGCCTACGTAGCACCACGGTGATTACCAATGACAACATCACGATGATTGTCCCCAATGGCGATTTTATCTCACAGACAGTCACCAATTGGAGCCATGGCGATCCAAAGGTACGCATCAGGATTCCTGTAGGTGTGGCTTATGGAACCGATCCGAATTTAGTTGAAAAGTTACTTCTAGATGTTGCCAACAAACACCCAAAGACTCTTGAATCACCTGAGCCGTCAGTTCTCTTTGAGTCGTTTGGTGACAATTCGTTGAATTTTGAATTGGCCGCCTGGACCTCTGAGATGACTACACGTCCAAAGCGATATATGAGCGAATTGAACTTTGCTATTGAGAAAAAACTGCGTGAAAACGACGTTGAGATTCCATTCCCACAGCGTGATCTGCACATTCGTTCCGGCATATTGAAGACCAAAAAAGCGGCGAATGGAGAGACCGCTGCCGCTTAACTGAAAATTCAATTTGTAGTAATATAATTAAAAGTCATCCCTCTTCGGGTTATCTTTTTTCTTCCGTTCATTATTGCGCGGAGGAAATTCAAACCGGAATTGTCTGTTGAATCTATTCCCATTCAGATTGATACCACCTTTGCCCTTTGCCATACCTTCAAGTTTCTCCAGTTTTTCGATCAGAATGGCATCCAGTCCGTCACGTTGTTTCTCAGTGTCGACCGGGCCGTCGAATAGCTCAAGTCCCTCGGCGTCCTTGGCCTTAAGGCGTTTTTTACCGTTGTTGATGGTTAGCGTATAGCTGCCGGTATTATCACTAATAGTCATGCTGCTACTGGACTGGGCATTGAATCCAAAGCGATTGCCGGGGTTTAACTTTTCTCCATTCCCATTGGGCAGGTTGAAATCAAAATCAAAACGAAAAGGCGCAAAGTTCCCGGGGCCGGGAATTCCCCGGTCTTGACCAAACAAATCCTGCCAATCTTCTGGGTTCATGTTTTCAAACTGCTCCAGTTGTTTCTTCAGTTCATCCATTCGCTTCTGGAACTCTTCACGGTTTTGTGGATTTAGATTAAATTGACGCATCATGCCCAAGCCACCCGGAAAGGGAAATTGTTGCCACTTACCATTCTGCAAACGCAATGCCCGCGGTCGCCCATCGTCCTGAGCAATCATCTTCCCTTTTGTAAGTTTGGCCTTGGCGGTCTGCTTTTTGCCTTTGCGGTAGTAAGTGAGCGTCACTTCTTCATCCACCTTTTTGGTCTTGATGAGTGTCTGTAATTGCTGGGCATTGATGATCAACTGGTCATTCAACTTGGTGATTATGTCATTGGCCTTTAAACCGGCTTTTTGCGCAGGGCTCCCCTTGGCCACATACGAAACCGCTACGCCAACGCCCTCAGGTAAATCCAACTGGGCACGGGTCAGGGGTGGAATTTCACCCATTGCCACTCCAAAATAGGTGTCGGAGGTTTCTTTGGGAAGTGCTTTTTGACTCTTAACGTTGTCATCCGCGATAGCCAGTAAAACCAACATGGTGGCGGCAAACAACAGGGTAATTTTAGTTTTCACAGAATTTTTTATAAGTCGTTTAATTTAGAGCACCGTAACACACATCTAGCCATTCTGCATCGAAAAAGCAACTCAGTCTCATATATTTTCTTCGGAAAAAATTTGCCCGATTTGACAGGTTAAGCCAACCTCTGACATGCGATCCATTCTCCTTTTTAGACGGATTATTTTTGTTTTTTGTTTCTGGATATTTGTACTGAATATTCATTCAGCCCCCAAGGACTTGCTGGTTTATATTGGTACCTATACTAAAACCGAGGAGCAGGGCATTCATTGGCTCAAATTGGACATGGCAACGGGCAAACTCACGGCGGTAGGTAAATTAGCGGGGCAAAAGAATCCTTCCTTTCTCACCATTCATTCGAACAAGAAGTTTCTCTATGCGGTAAATGAGATTGGCAATTATAAGGGTGAAAAGGCAGGTGGGGTGAGCGCATATTCAATCGACTCGGAGACGGGTGCCCTTACATTTCTCAACCAGCAATCCTCAAAAGGCGGAGCGCCCTGTCATTTGGTGGTGGATGCTACCGGTCGAAATGTTCTCGTGGCCAACTATACCGGCGGCAGTGTGGTGAGCTTGCCTATCTCAAGAAAAGGCCGCTTACGCAAAGCTGCGTCCTTCATTCAGCATGAAGGTTCCAGCGTGTTGAAGCCCAGGCAAGCTGCTCCGCATGGTCATTCCTTTTATGTATCGCCGGGCAATAAGTTTGCCGTGGCGGCTGATCTTGGTTTGGACAAGGTGTTGGTTTACGGATTTGAACCAAAAGGAGGAAAACTGACTCCAGCAGGTTTTGCCAAGGTGGCACCCGGTGCGGGGCCTCGGCATTTTGCGTTTCACCCGAATGGGAAATTTGCCTATGTGATCAATGAAATCACGCTCACCGTCACGGCCTTTACGTGGGACGAAGCGAAAGGTAAACTAACCGAACTGCAGACGATCACCACGTTACCGGTCGAACGAGGGAAGGGGATGAGCACAGCGGAGGTGCAGGTGCACCCAAGTGGGAAGTTTTTGTACGGTTCAAATCGTGGCCACAACACGATTGCCGTTTTCAACATCGATCAAAAGACCGGCAAGCTGAAGGTCGTGCAGCATCAATCCACCTTGGGCAAGACACCCCGTAATTTTGGAATCGATCCCACCGGCAAATTTCTGGTCGCGGCCAATCAATCCAGCGGAGATATCTTCACCTTTCAGATTAACCAAGCTACTGGAGAGCTAAAGGCTACGGGTCACAAAATTGAAGTTCCCACGCCGGTTTGTGTAAAGTTTTTGAATTTAGGTGGTAAATAGAGGGTTCTTTCTGTCTTGATCAAAAAAAATGTAAGCGGCTTGAGCTTGATTGTGAATGTGGCTTGAGCGAGACTCGTCTTTTGCTTATGGGATATCGTCGTTTTATTCTCTTAGGAATGTCCTTGTTCGGGGCTCTATTTTTGCGGGCACAGGATTTGTCCGATGCGGCCAAAGTTGAATTCTTTGACCAGAAGGTTTTGGCTATTTTAAAACAGAACTGTTTTAAATGCCATGGCACTGAGAAGCGCCTGAAAGGGCACTTCCGTATCACTAGTCGCGAGGGCTTACTCAAAGGAGGGGATATTGGTCCGGCTATCAATCTTAAGGAACCAGAGAAGAGTCAATTACTTCAAATGATTTCCTATAAGGATGGGGATCATGAGATGCCACCCAAGGCAAAGCTGCCGCAGGGTCAGATCGACATTCTAACACAATGGGTGAAAATGGGGGCTCCATTTAACCCCAAGCACGAAATTGCTGGCAATGACGAGTCGCCCAAGTTGCCAAACACTCAGATTAACGAGCGTACGCGCGCCTATTGGGCCTATCAGCCGAACGCCCGCCCACCCTTGCCGAAGGTGGCCAATGCCGACTGGAATAGCAGCGCGGTTGATGCTTTCATCTATGCTAAACTTGCTGGGAAAAATCTCAAACCCAACGGCCCGGCTAACCGCCGTGCGCTCATCCGCCGTGCGTACTACGGGCTTATTGGTCTGCCGCCCACGCCAGAGGAGGTTGACACATTTGTAAATGACAAGTCGCCCGAGGCCTTTGAAAAGGTGATTGATGATCTTTTAGCTCGTCCTCAGTACGGTGAAAAATGGGGTCGTCACTGGCTGGATTTGGTGCGCTTTGCCGAGACCAATGGCTACGAGCGGGATAGTCGGAAGGATCTCATTTGGAAATATCGTGATTATGTCATAAAGGCATTTAATGAAGATAAGCCTTACAACCGTTTCATTATGGAGCAGTTAGCGGGTGATGAATTGCCGGACAAGACCGGCGATTCAGTTACTGCCACAGGTTTTTATCGACTCGGTATTTGGGATGATGAGCCTGCTGATCGCCCACTTGCGCGTTACGATTATCTTGATGACATCCTGCGTACCGCAAGTGAGACATTCCTAGGGATGACCGTTGGCTGCGCGCGTTGCCATGATCACAAAATCGATCCCATCCCACAAAAAGATTACTACTCGTTATTATCATTTTTCAGCGACATCTCACCGCACGGCAAGGGAAAGACCAACCATGTGCCCATCACCGGCGCGAAGGCTAAAGCT
>CAYUXV010000140.1:0-7288 GCA_964448875.1 uncultured Verrucomicrobiota bacterium | reverse complement strand
ACATGATTGGGATCTACCGTAATGTCGATTGACTCAGTTATTGGTTCAATTCCATCAATTACGTTTCCGTCTCCATCTTTTAAACGAACCGTGAGGGTTACCTTATACTCCCCTTGTTTCTTATAGGTATGACTGGGCGCTTTCTCGGTGCTTTTTTCTCCATCGCCAAAGTCCCAATCCCAATCCATAGAGCCTTCCGGTCCTTCTGTGTTGTTAGTAAAAGTCACTTCGTCCCCTGCTTTCACCTTCACGGATTGTGGACCAGGAGCCGCAACAACCTCTTTTACGATAAGCTCAAGCTCGCCTAATTTTTGCTCTCCGACATTGGGGACATTCACTGTGAGCAATGCCTGCTTTTTGCCAGGTTTCTTATACAGGTGGCTGATCGGTTCCTGTTTGTCGGTTTCTATCGGGTCACCGTTATCGCCGAAGTTCCATTTCCATTTCAATCCTTTTGGGCCATCGGTCTTGTGTGTGAATTTCACTGTTTGTCCGATGTAAGGTTCTTCCGAGTCTACATCGGGTTCGGCTGTAATTGGTTTGACCTCAATCACAAGCTGGTTCGAAGCAATTTTTCCAACATTAGGTACATCTACAGTCAGTGTGGCAGTATACTTGCCGGGTTTCTTGTAGACATGGCTGGGCGCTGTCTTGGCACTTTTTTCTCCATCGCCAAAGTCCCAATCCAACTTCATTTCGCCCGGCCCCTTGATCTCATTTGTGAATTGTACCTCTTCTCCGATGTAGACCGATTTGGCACCTTCTGCAACGACACAGAAGAATGACAGAACGATTGTAAGGCACAGAGAAAGGCCTGAATTGCCTGTTGCGATATTATTCGGATTCTTGATATTCATTCAAATCGTCTGGATTGTCGCCATAATAGCTTTCAGGTTTTTCTGTCCGCAATTGGGTGTATGCAACAGGCATTTTTTTTGCCTACCTGAATTTTTGGCACAATCGGCTTAATCATTAGCTTGATTGTTTTCTCCCTGGTGTTGGCGGTGTTTTCCGGGTTAATTGCCTTCAAGGTGACAGTGTAGGGCCCTGGCTTCTTGTAAAAGTGGTTGGCATTCCGACCCATATGCTTGGCACTTCCATCACCAAAATCCCATTCGTATTCCAGTTTGTCCGGCGTCAAGTGCGATAACTTTTCTGGAGGATTGGTTTTTGTTCGATTAGTAAAGGCAATGGTTTGACCAATGAAAGCCTCTTCCCCCTGAAGATTCATAATATAATCGGCAACTATGCTGATAGCAGGCTTGAAAACCTCCTGAATCTTATCTGGAAGAACAACCGCACCTCCATGTTTCTCAAATGCTTCCTTGATTGGACCGAGGTTGAATTTGACGATGGCACAGAAAATTTTTGAAGGTAGTTTTTCAAATGTGGCATCATGCTTTTTTAGTACAGCTGCCATATCCTTAAATTGCCCGTCTTTTTCCGTGTCCTCACCATCGCTAATGATCAAAAGCGACGGAGGTTGACCATGCTTTTCCAGCAAAACCTCTGCTCTCTCAAGCACTTGGTGCAACGATGAATAGAGAAAAGTAGACCTCCCGAGCTGTGTTCGGGTGCCATCATCGTTAAGCACAATGCGGGAAGCTATTTTAATGTTATCAACCCACAATTTCGCTCTAGAACGATCGTCTTCCTTTATGAGGGTTATATCCACCTTGTTGGGGATAAGAAGCCCTTCGTTGAATTCGTATAAATGAAGGGTGTCGCCAATGGGAAGGTCATCAATGTGTTCCTTGAATGGCAACCTGATCGCATCGATTCGTGTTAATTGATCAGGCCTCGGGGGAGCATTTGTGTTCAGTGGCGAAAGCATCGACCCGGAGGTGTCGAGCATGATGATGTGGTGAGACCCTGGCGCACCTAAAAGCATGTAAACGTTTAGAAACAGTCCGAAAAACACAACCCATACTCGTTTACACATACCATGCAACCCGGAGGAAAAAACTCCTCCAAGACTAATGCGCATAGCAATACCGGATCCGGCAAGGGCAGGGTTCATTGAAGGGGGAAACTAAAAAACGTTTTTACACCAGTCAAAGCGAAAACCCGAATTTTTCGGTATATTCTCAAACAACAGAGGCATTTCACCTTCAAAAAGAACAGCAAGCCTTGGCACTCAAGGCCGTTCTCCTTTTTACTGCACACCTATTTTTACGGTGACAGGCTTGACCGTGAATTTTGGTAAAAGAGCGACAAAGGGAGCTGTAACTCCGGGAACCTGAACAGACACCTTCACCTCTTTATCGCCCTCAGTCTTATAACTCACGGATTCCTCTCCGTTGACGCCTGCTTTCTCGTCTCCAAAGTCCCATTTGATTTCCGTTTTGGGCGGGAAAGCTTCACCGGCATCAGGCGCATTGTTGACAACCTTGAACGGTATGGATTCGCCAATGAAAGCGTCCAAGCTTTTGGGATTTACGACAATCCTGGGTTCTACTCCGCGTACATTCAACATCCCACTAACTACGATTGGATCTGCCAAATCAGGGCGTTTAATCGTTAACTCCAACATTTGTTTACCCGCCTCCAGATAAGTATAATCTATCTTCTCTCCCGTTACTGGATCCAACCCTTTGCCTAGATTCCAAGTGAATGTTGTTTTCTCTTTCACCCCAGCAGGAATAGGCGTCAGGCTTTGTAATTTGATCTCCTCTCCTATCCATGGATTCTTGTTGCTGATGAACAATTCGCCCTTTTGTTTTTGCACAATTATTCTAGGCCCCAGAACCTCAACTACTTCACCTCCAGGCAATATGGCTTCCACTTTTACCTGATAAGGCTCCGGTTTATTGTTTTTCATCACACTGGCCTTTTGATACGTGAAGGCAATTTCCTTGTTTGCCCAAGTGCCATTTTTTTCCTGGCCGTCTCCGGAGCGAATATTGAATGTCGTGCCTTGGGGGAACGGTGGCTTAATCTGTAAGGCCACTTGAGCACCAGCATCAATAACTGGTTTGCCACCCGCAACTCCTATGACTGGCAGCTTAAATTGCCGAACTGTCAGGTTTTGCTTGGTCATTCCCTGGAGTTGCTTGAATCTTGGATCTTTGGAGGAAATTTTTAGGGTGATTGTATGATTGCCCACTGGGAAAGGCTGCGGTTTTGGGGTTTTTACATTAGCCAATTTGCCCCCACCAAAACCCCAATCGTAGTTAATTAAAGCGTCAGGTATTCGCTTACCATTGGCTATGCCTCCAATGAATTTGGCCATTGTATTGTTTTCAAAGGCAACAAGGATGTCATTTTTGATGGTCCAAACTTCGTTACCTTTCGGAATTGTCTTACCATTGGTCTGCATCGTGAACTCTGTCACGACGTTGAATTTCAAAGGCGGCTTTATTTGAACTGTCTTTTTATACTCGTCGAAATCATCAGGGTTTATAGGGTTGGTGGCTTTTAAAATGACCGTAAAATTACCGGCGGCCTTGTAGGTGTGAGTCGGATTTACATCATTGCTCTTGGCATTATCCCCGAAGTTCCACTCATATTTCAGCTTGTCCGGGGTAAATTGGGCGAATTGTTTTGGCGGGTCTGATTTAGTTTCATTGATAAAGTCTATTTTTGCGCCAACAAAAGGGACAGGAGGTTTAATGGCGAAGCTAGCGTCAATGTTGAAAATCTTGTCGACTTCCGGTGTGTCGATCACTTTAAAATTACATTGCTCCAGCGCAACCTGATCGGGACCTAGATCAAATTGGACAATTTTGCAAAACACTTTGATCCCCAATTTATGAATCACAGCTTTGTGTTTTTCACACACCTCCTCAAAATTGTTGATCCCTTTAAAATTATTACCTTGGTGTTGTTTCTGCGTATCCGCTCCGTCACTAATGATCAGTAATGAGGGGGCTTGGTCTGCCTGTAACAGGTCCTTCGCTTCATCAAAAACTTTACTTAATGATGAATACAGGTAGGTAAATTTGCCTGCTTCAACCTTCCCATTTTTGGTTAGGTTTTCCACCCACTCTGTAGCCTTAGCACGGTCTTGCGCACCGTTAAGAACTACGGTCAACTTTTTTTTCCCTTGGTCAGGCTGAAGTCCCTCATGAAACTTGTATAAATGAAGGGTGTCGCCATCGCGATAACCATTAGCAATTGTGTTCTTGAGTGCTTTTTGGACGTGCTGGATGCGCGACAGTTGCCCAGGTGGTTTTGCAACTTGCGGCAGTTTATCCTCACCAAGCACCCAATTCATTGATCCAGAGATATCAAGCAGGATGATATGGTGCTTTCCCGGCGCTCCCGGCATCGTGCCACTGATGAAAACAAGGGTCAGGACTGCTAATAGATTTCTCATGCGTATTCTAGGCTAAGTTAGAATCAAACTAGTTCTGGAAAATGAGCCCGTCAAGAGTGAACAAAATCAGGTTAGGGACTATACTGGTTGCAGTTGCAGTTTTTCGGCCAAAAAATTTTCGAGCTTCACCGTATCGGCGGCAAAGCGACGGATGCCATCGGATAGTTTCTCAGTAGCGCAGGCATCTTCATTTAGTTCCCAACGAAAGGTGGTTTCATCCAGGCTGATTTTTTCACAATCGCATTGCTTGGCAGATTCTACGGTAAGCTTGCAGGGCAGATCACCTTCAGCCGACTGCAGTTCATTCAGTAGGTCCGGGCTGATCGTAAGCAGATCGCAGCCGGCCAACTCGGTGATCTCACCGGTGTTGCGAAAGCTGGCGCCCATCACCTCCGTGGGGTAGTCAAATTTCTTGTAGTAATTGAAGATTTGCGTGACCGACTGCACGCCCGGATCTTCTGCAGGTGCAAACTCATTACCGGTCTTTGCCTTGTGCCAGTCCATGATGCGGCCGACAAAGGGTGATATGAGCTGCACACCGGCCTCGGCACAGTCGATGGCTTGAGGAAATGAGAACAGTAGGGTGAGGTTACAGTGGATTCCTTCCTTCTCAAGTTCTTCAGCAGCGCGAATGCCTTCCCATGTGGCGGCAATCTTGATGAGGATGCGGTCGCGCTTCACATCATTCGTTTCGTAACGGGCAATAAGGGAGCGCGCCTTGTCCAGTGTGGCCTGTCGATCGAAACTCAAGCGGGCATCCACCTCGGTGCTGACGCGCCCGGGCACAATCTTCAAAATCTCCAAACCAAAAAACACTGCGAGCTTGTCCAGTGCTATGGCCATCACGTTCCCCTCACCGGCTTCCTCGCGCACCTCAGCCAGCACTTTGTCCACCAGCTCGGCATACTCTGGCATCTGCGCAGCCTTCAGGATGAGGCTGGGATTGGTGGTGGCATCCTGCGGCGTGTATTCGCGGATGGATTCAAAATCACCGGTGTCGGCTACAATGGTGGTGTATTGGCGAAGGGAATCTAGATGACTGCTCATGATCAGGGATTAAAACATGAGGTTGAAAGTTTGGCAACTGCTGTAAAGTGACGTTCGAGCTTGTTTGACGTATGGGTTTATTTAAGCTGTTTCACAGCCACGATACGTTGGTTATGAGTAAATCCGTCCATTCACAATTTCAAATGTTGATCTTGGGCATGTTGTTTGCGTCGGGTTTTTCGCTGTGTGCAGCAGAACGTTCCTTGGCTGGCACAATGCCGGCTGGTGCAGTGGTTTTATTTGAGGCGAAAGATTTTGGCGGATTCCTTCACAAATTTCGAAAATCTCGTTGGTATGATGCAGCGTTAAGAAGCCCCCTGTTTCGTGAACTCGAAGGGGATCCACAGTATAGGCAACTTCAGTCCTGGCGGCCGACTCTGGAGACGGGTCTGGGGATTGATCTTTGGACGGCAACGGAGAAATTGCTGGGAGGAAAGATGGCTCTAGGACTTTACGCAACTGCAGGAGGACACGCTCTCGAGAGCGTGGTCGCTGCTAGAGTGCGAGATGTGGCCACCTTAAACAAACTGCATGGCCGTTTGTCATTTTTTAGTTTTCTGGCAGGCGACTCACTTGTGAAAACTACGCTGCCGGGGGGAGTGGATTTGTTCAAGCTGCAGAACAAACTGCATATGGCGATCAAAGATAATTGGATGGTGGCTTCAGAGAATCGTCTGTTATTGAGCAAGGTTGTAAAGATGATGAATGGGCAAAGCAGCCGATCGATAGCCATGAGTGAAGTGTACAAAAAACACCTCAAGGAGATAGGAAACTGGCACTTTGCAAACTTATTTGTAGACTTGGAGGAAATCTCCAAGCAAACGGGTGCCCGACTAGGGATTCCCGTGAAAATGGAAAACGGAAGTATCTCATGGTTGTTACATGGGATGGCTGAGCTTGCCGCGCGTAGCCCGTACCTGAGTGTAACGCTGGATGTCAATCAAGTCGGATTTGCCCTTAAGGCAGAGATACCCGGTAAACCCGAGGCGTTGGGCGCAAACCTCACATGGTTTTTCTCTGACCCGAAAATGCCGGGTGCGCCGGATATTCCCGTAGTACCAGGACTGGTCGGCGGAATCTCGATTTATCGCGACTTTAATGACTGGTATGAGCGCCGTGAGGTATTGTTGGCGAATTATCTGCTACCGGAGTTCGACAAATTTGAAAGCGTAATCGGCAGTTTGTATCAGGGGAAAGATTTCGAGCGGGAGGTGGCGTCAGCAATTGGGCCTACAATTAGCCTAGTTTCAGCATCACAGAATTTCGAAAATCTCGACGGCACTCCGGAGGTTAAGCTGCCAGGCTTTGCGATGATCTTCGATTTGAACGATACGGAAAAAGGCGCACGATTCTTTCGAGCAATGTTCTCGGCGATCATGATGATTGCCAATTATGAAAGTGACGACCTCAAGCGGCAGGCGTGGGCGATAGAAGCAGAGGCATACAAGGGGACACGCCTGATATACATGAAGTTTTTGAATAAACCTAAGGGCAATCAACTGCCGCTATTATACAATTTCCAACCGGTGGCGGTTCAGGTGGGTGACAAGTTTGTTTTGAGCAGTTCGCTGAGATTAGCCAAATCGCTCGTGGTCGCGTTACAAAAGCCTGGGCACAATGTCGCGCGCGCGAACCGAAACTTTAATTGCGAAGTACAATCCATTGCCCTTGCGCGTGTGATTTATGACAATCGCGATTACTTGATGGCGCAGGCTGCACGACAGGATTACACAATTGCACAGGCGAAATGGGGTTTGGACACCACCTTTCAAGTTCTCAGTGCAACTGAACTTTTGCGCTTGAGCACTCAAGTATTTAAGAACAAGCTCCAAATGAAGCTGGAAGGTAATTGGAAATAAATTATTGATGCACCCTTTGTTGCGTCTCTGCCGTACTCAGAATAAGCGGATTCTATTTAATATT
>CAYUXV010000139.1:0-2516 GCA_964448875.1 uncultured Verrucomicrobiota bacterium | reverse complement strand
AGGCTCGCGAAGAAATTGGTGGCTGGATTGGCATTTCTGAGGGTGGTTATCTAGCGCAAAGAAATAGAATTTACAAAGTCTAAAATTCTTATAAATAACAAATTGTGCAGAGCCAAAAAAGGCTCTGCATTTACTTTAATTAGGATGAATTCTAAATGAAATTCAAGAATGTTTCATTTATGGATATAGTGCATTTTGTTGCATTAAGCAGTGCTTTTTTGGGTGGTGTTTTTGTCCTTAATAATTACATAACTCATATTTTTGAATGTCCCGGCTTATATGGTACTTTATCATTACTAGGTTTCAATTTATTGGATAAAGTTCCAAACTATAGCTCTGGAGCAATATTTATAGGTTTTATTCAATCAATAACATATTTGTTAGCTATAATTTATCCTATAATCCTTATTTTAAACAAATCATATTCTAGAGATGAAAAGTTACTTAATAATATTGCTGAAATGATTGTTTCAGCCGCTTTTTGGTCAGTTATGTTAGTAGGAATTGTTGATGCTGCAATTTCTTTTGTAAGAATTGAAGATTTTTTACCTCTTATCGTAGGAGATGATTTGGCTTTGTCTTTGGGGAAACCGTCTTTTAGAGGTGGTTATGTTCATATCCCTCTGATTGTTATTGGAACATTAATAGCCTTTTTTAGGAGAGGCATTGATTTTATTTGGTTGGCAGCTCTTATAGTTTTTGGTGAACTATTAATTGTTATTACTCGTTTTATATTCTCATATGAGCAAGCCTTTATGGGAGATCTAGTTAGATTTTGGTATGCAGCATTATTTTTATTTTCTAGCGCTTATACATTGATCCATGACGGTCACGTTCGTGTTGATGTAATCTATGCTAGTTTTTCTGAAAAGCGCAAAGCAATTACAAATATCTTTGGTTCCTTAATCCTTGGAATTCCACTTTGTTGGGTTGTTTTAATCAGAGGTCTTTGGAACGAATCGTCACCTTTTAATCTTGCCATACTTAATTTTGAAGTTACGCAACAAGGGTTTGGAATGTATGTCAAATACCTAATGTCAGGATTTTTAATTATTTTTGCTCTATCGATGTTATTTCAATTTTCAAGTTTTATTATTAGTCATATAAGTTCACTAGAAAATAAATCGCAAAGTACAAATTCAGACAAAGAAATGGTGTCAGCTTAAAGATGGAATTATACTTCTTAATCCTATTATTTGTTGTTATGATGGCAGCTCTTGGCTTTGGCTATCCCGTTGCCTTTGCTCTTCCTGGTTCAGCTATATTAACTATTGGTCTCGCAGCTTTAACAGGGTGGGTGCTTTTTGGAGATGTTAAAGTATTTTTTTCACAAGACGGACCTATTGAGTGGCTTTCAGCAGGAGTTATGAATTTTAGAGCCATATATTATGATTTTGAAAGAGATACATTAATAGCTATACCTCTGTTTATTTTTATGGGAATCATGCTGCAACGATCAAGAATTGCTGAAGACTTGCTTATGACAATGGCTGGGTTGTTTGGTCCTGTTCCAGGTGGTTTAGGTATTTCAGTTGTATTTGTTGGGGCTTTACTTGCGGCTACAACTGGTATAGTTGGGGCAACTGTTGTTGCGATGGGTTTAATTTCCCTTCCATCAATGATGAGAAATAATTACTCTCATTCATTAGCTTCTGGAACTATTAGCGCTTCTGGAACTTAAGGGCAAATCATTCCTCCATCTATAGTTTTGATTATTTTAGCTGATCAACTTGGTTCAGCCTCCGACCAAGCTTCTGCAATGAGACAGTCACTTTATAAACAGGCTACTGGTGAATATACAATGCCTTCTGCTTTTGGCGTAACTTCAACATCTGCTGGTGATATGTTTCTAGGAGCCTTTTTGCCTGGAATAGTTTTAGTCCTTGTCTATTTCGCTTATATTCTTGTAACCGCTATCATAAAGCCATCTTTAGCTCCAGCTGTTCCAAATCCATTAGGTTTTACTAGGGAATTTTGGTCAAAAGTTATGTTTTCGCTTGTTCCACCCCTAGTTCTGATTTTTTTAGTTTTAGGATCAATCATTATGGGTATTGCAACAGTTAATCAGGCAGGAGCTATTGGGGCTATTGGAGCTACTATAATGGCTGGATATAAATTATGTGAAAATAATAAAGGAGCTACCTATCCAGCTATTCTTGCCTTTTTATCAGTATTTTCAATCCTATTTTTATTAAACTTATTTGATCTAAATATTAAAAACCTTGGAGTTACACAAAACCATACTCCAGTATTTTTTGCTATTTGCGCTTCATGCTTGCTAGTTATTGCCATCGGCTGGTCAACATGGCGGACATTTAAGATTGAAAATACTCTTAATGAAGTTATGAGTGAAACAGCAAAGACTACATCTATGGTTTTTATTATTCTTCTTGGAGCCACAATGTTAACTGCTGCATTCAGAGGGTTTGGAGGTGAAGAATATGTTAAAGACTTCCTTCAAAGCTTACCTGGAGGCTTTTGGTCTCAGTTTATAGTGGTAATGACAGTAATTTTTA
>CAYUXV010000138.1:0-2613 GCA_964448875.1 uncultured Verrucomicrobiota bacterium | reverse complement strand
CGAGCGTGATCTCCTGCGTCTTCGTCCACGTGTCGTGATAGAGAATGTTGCCGTTGGGCAGCAGGTGTACGTCGTGGTGGCCAGTGTGTCCGCGCTGTGGTCCGGCGGTCTTGAATTGCCACAACACCTTGCCGTCGGCATCCGTGATGGCGAGCAGGTTTTTGCCGTAGGACACCCCGACGAGCACGAGCCGCTCAGCGTGGACATTCAACGAGAGGGTAAGGAGGGTGAGAAAAGTGAATAGAGTTTTCATGAGTGTTTGATTGCGAAAAGAGTAGGAGGTGGGATGATGTTTGTCGAGCGGCAGCGATTATGCAGTTTCCGTCGTCGGGATTTCGGCAGCCAAATCGCCCAGTGCCTTTTCCACCTCAAAGAGCATTGGATAAAACTGTCCGGCCATGAGTTCGCCTTTGGGGAGCATAGGAAAGTTTTCTGTGCCGGGGCTGTGGGCACCTTCCCAGTTGGAGGTGACGCCGTCGCCGAGGACGTTGATGACGGTGGCGCGACGCGGTTGGTCGGATTTGTTTTCGTATGAGCCGTGCATCATCAGCGGGTGGTGAAAACTGCATTCGCCTTTTTTCAGCACTACGGGGCATTGGTTTTCAAAATCGGAAACTTGTTCCGGCGTGAGCACTTCGCGGACGGAATTCATGTCGCCGGCGAGGCCGGTTTTTTCCAGCAGGCCCCAGCGGTGGCTGCCGGGAATATAATGCATGCAGCCGTTTTCCTCGATGGCATCATCGAGGCCGATCCAGCAAGTGAGGTGCGCCATTGGCTGTGTCCATGTCCAGTAAGAGAAATCCTGATGCCACGCGACCACGCCGCCGTGCTTTGCAGGTTTGCTGAAGAGTTGGTCGTGAAACAGTCGGAACGATTGCCCGAGCAACTGCCACGCCGGCAAAAGGAAGCGCGGGTTCCACAAAATATCATGAAACGCCTGTCGCACCCGCCAAGCGCCCAGCGCATGAAAGAGCACAGTGTCCGTGTTGTCCGATTCGTTGCTGTGATATTCGTAAAACAGTTCATGTCCGTCATGCTCCGGATCGGTCATCTCCGCCAGTTCCTTGCACAGCGCTTCAATCTGCGGTTCGTCCAGCAATCGAATGCCCGCAACGTAGCCGTGCTCCACAAAATGTGCGATTTGCTCCGTGCTCAATTGATGCGCTGCCCATTCCTCTGGCGAGTCGACTTGCGGGAACAAGTCAGTTATCGGCCCGTGTTGTGAGGAAAGGTCGGTCGACATTGGGCGAGGAGTTTTAGCTCAATTGAAATGATGGCTCACGGCCGAGGGAGCCGACGTAGTGGTCGCGGATATTTTCTTCCTGCAAGGCGGCGAGTTGTTCACAGGCATGGGCGAGAGATTCAGTTGGTTCACCTGCTCCTGAATAGGATTCAAGATAGGTAATGCGGTTTTTCCAAAAGGTCTGCTGGCTGGCGACAAGCGAATCGATTCGCTGTTGGTACCAGTCGCTGGTGAGGATGTTTGCTGGTTTAAACAAGGATCGGAATTCCGGATCGCGCAAGCGGGTGTCATCGATGGTGTCCTGTGCCATGATCTCCAACAAGGCGCGCAATGGAGGGCAGGCGAGGTTGGCCGCGCCATCCCGGAAGTAGGCCTTTGCAATGTGGCGTTGGGTGGCGGCGATGGTGGTTATGCTCTCAGCGTAGAGATCGGCATCCTGCAGCTCGGGTTGGAGCATTTCATCAGGGAAGACAGAAGCGGGATCATGAAAGATTCGTCCAAGGTATTCGTGGGCAAATCGCTGTGTTATGCGAAATCCAAGTCGACCGGCGGGGATGGTCTGGCCGTTGTGTTCGTAATCCTCCTGACGTTCTAGATAGCCTTGAGTGATCATTCGTTCGGGTTGGTTCTCGCCCAGACGAAACCGGCTCCAGATTTCCGGGATAAGTAACGAGATATCGTGCTCCACCTGATAATGTGGGCCTATACATCCAGCGGAGGTGACAAAAGCGCCCTGGCCGGTGGCGGCATAGGATACAAGTGCGGTGTTGAGGTCGTGGATGGGTAACAGGGCGTTGAATGGTCCTTTGGTCATGGCGCCCTCTGAACCGGCACCGGTAGTGCTGGGGGATTTGCCGGTGAGACTGGCAATAAAATCCATGAATAATTCCGGTAATTCCACATAATGTATGGGGGCAAAGCAACACAATGGCGGAATGCCCTGTTCTTTGTCCGGGCCATTGTTTCGGCGGCCTTGGAGAATGCCACGCACAGGATAAAGCACGGCGTCGGAGGCGGGTAATTCACGGCGCAAACGCGTACCCGTACTGGCGATGTACACCTTGCGTTCTTGCTGAAGATCGGGGCGGACCTGCAGGTAGCGGGGATTTGCAGCGGGCTTACCATCAATCAGGCGCGGGGTGGCAGAGGAACAAACAAAACCATTTTCTGCTTCGGCAGCTTCTGCAAGTAGTTCCTGTAACGTGTCTGTGTAGGTTTCAAATTCGAGAGTTTGATTGACCTGCTCGCGGATTTTCTCGACGGGTATGGGTGCGTAGTTGCTGAAGAAATTACCCAGGGTTGTGAAATTTCGCTCAGTTACGGTGTCGAAGCCACTGATAATTGCATCGTCTGGCCGTTGGAAGAGGCGA
>CAYUXV010000137.1:0-5267 GCA_964448875.1 uncultured Verrucomicrobiota bacterium | reverse complement strand
CTCTTCACATAACTGAACCTTTTGACCCATGCCAAGGCCTTGATTCGGAAGCACGATCGTGTTGGTTCCCCTCCCCTCTGGTTTAATATCACCTGTACGACCCCCGGATAGCATTAAAAATGTCCATAGAAAACACTCCGTAGAGGAAAAATCCCCGTTTCTTAGCTTATTCCGCACCTCATGCAAATCCAGTTTTCCCCGTTCCAAAGCCTGTTCCGATGTCTCGCCAAGTTTCAGGATATATATTTCGGGAATGGCAGGAGATATTAACGCAGGCCACTCCAGTCCATCCGTAAAATTAAAAATACAAATCGAGTTTTCATTTTGTACCCCTTGATAGGACACTGGTTTACCAAACGCCTCTACGTGTTTCACAATATCACTTTTGCATTGAGACGGTGCGTAAATTTGATAGCTGTCACGTCTGTGTTGTCGCTTAACCAAAGTCTCATTAATCGGTGCCTGCCGGGGTATCACCTTAAAGGTCCTTTGTTTGAGTGTATCCCACTCATTATTAATGATCACATTAACCCCAAGATTGAACCCTTCTTGTTCTTCAAGCAAAAACTTACGATGGTCTCCGGACATGGTTTGCCAAAGGGAAATAAAATTATCGCGTAAATTACCGTTGAAAGTTTGATTCCTCCAATACCCCTCCGCCCATTGTTCTGTTTTTTTCTCAGTATCCTCATTCCAGCTTGTTGCATAACTCGTCTTCACCGGGTTTTCAGAGCGGAAGAATTTAGTCGTTATTGGATCTGGAATTCTGACTTCCTCCTTGAAGATGGCCAAATCCCGTTTGCCCGCCTCTACAGCCTCCAACAGAGCCTTCTCCTGTTCCATCATCAATTGTTTTGCCCCGGGCTCGTCATCTGTCCCACCAACAATCTCTTCCAATGCACAATTCAACCTGTGCCGCATCAGGCTCTCGGTCATGTTGGTCACAGCATTATTGAAGTCCTTGAGAAGTGAGTTGTGGATGTCCGATTGTTTCTTCAGGTAGAAATAGATTATTGAAACACTGATTACCAACGACAAACCAGTACTGATAAGGAGACTCGTTAGTATGCCATACCCAAAAATAATTTGTGACAGGTAGTAAGACAAACAGAGTAAGAAAGAGAAAATAGTTATAGTGGAAAAGAATGAAGACTCCGGAGCAGGAATCTTAACCAGGGCTTCCGCCGTATCTTTCGCAAGCCGCATAATCTTCGAATTATCGTAATTTGTATCTTGCTTATGCGTTTCGACTTCAATTTTGTTAATTGACTTTATGCTGGTGGCGTAATGTCTCCGGAGCACGGACAAACCTACGCCTTTTCGCAATAAATCTATTTGCCACTCGTCAAAACTTTGCCTGATTTGGCGCTTCACTTGTTTGATCGCATCAGGGAGGACTTCAAACTGATCGTTTATTCTCTTCTTGGTTATTATGCTGATCAAATTTAGAGAGCGGCGAACAATTTTGTCCTGACTTTCCTTGTTGGCACCCCCGACCCTCAATTGACTTTTAAGTTGGGAATCAAGTTCTCGATTTACCTCGCCGACCACCTTCACCACTTCTTCCTCCAGTGTGTCGCTAGTCGGTAAATTATCGCGATCTTGCCAGACTTCCTTCATTTCCGCCCACAACAACCTTCGCCACGCATCAATATTATCGGGCCATTCTGGAGGATATTTTTCTCCCACAACTCGCCACCCGTCCCCTTCCATCCATTTATTGGCAAAATTCCTGAAGTTTTCTTTTCTGGAAATGTCGATCGCACGCACCCGCTCCCAAAAAAACCCTCTTAGTCCAAGAGTGGATACTTCGGAATATCGTCCCCTCTGTGGCTGGGCAAGAAATCCAGCTTTGTCAACTACGTCCGATTTCCATGAATTCTGTTCAACGGCGAAATGCAGAGTACATGCTGCCATGTCATCAAGATCCGCAAAGCCACAACTCCTGTTATCCTCATTTAATGTGGTCGACAGAAATATCTTGGGAGGGTTATTGCCAGTTCTCCCTTTGAGAAGCTGCCTTATCTCTTCGGCCTTGGTTCGGGTTCCTTCGACCGGACGCTCGTCCTGAAATATTAATATCAACACTTCATAGGTAAGACCGGGATGAGAACCGGCATTCATTAAATTGAAATTCTCAATCGATGCCTTCAGGACATTGAAATCCTTCGATTGACCGTCAGCATCAATCTTGGCAACCACTATGATCTTGATTAAATCAGTGTTGAGATTGAGTGATTTTGTTCCCCCTAATGCTCCCGACGCACAAACTTCATCATACAATTCTCGGGCTTCATCATGAGTATGCAGAACAGTTCGCGAAGCTCCGCCATTGGCCACAATAAATTCGGGAGGCTCAGGCCCAATCCAACCTACTGCCTTGGACCAGAAAGGAATATAATCAACCCCATATTCCAGATCATTCCACGCGCGCGCAATTCCCGCGTCCATGCAGAACACGAAAGATGCTGTTACGTTATGTCTGCCATCTGCCACGTGCTCAATTGGACAAGATTTATGGAGGCGAATCTAATTATCGACTAGGCAGGCAAATCGTTAACTTGTCTTGTGACAATGGCTCTCAAGAACCGCTGGTCATTTTCGTCCAATTCATTCAGGACACCTTTTTCGTAGGCCAAAAGCATCTCCCTGTAAGTTGCGGCCCCGCCTTCATTCCAAACCTTAGTCTGTGCCGTTGTTACTGCCTCCTTAAAGCTTGGGGTTTCCACAATGAAGCAGCCCAACTTTATGGCTGCGTCCGCTCGTTCGTGTGATTGACTCCACCTGTCCGCCTGAAGGGAGTATTCCTGTGAACTGAGTTTCCCCTGTTCCGGTTGGTTCATGCGTATAATCTTACCTTCCGGCGGCAACTCATCGGTTTTGGCCAACACACTCCCATCCAAACTCCTTTCAGTATGTTCTATACTCCAAGTGTGACTCGACGTCATTGGATCGTAATTTCTTTTAAGCACCCCAAAAACATGGGCCAGCATAAACCAAGTCAGATAGGCATCGTATCCATTTGGATTCATGACAATTTCTTGACCCGTAATTCGCGGTTCCAATGGATCCAAATATGGCTGTGTGACATTGTCCTTGAAGATGGTCCTGAGCGTGCCGGATGCATATCGCTCTTCTTCTCTCTGCATTTGCAAGTCCGCAGCACGTTCTGAACTCAGAAAATCAAGAACCTCAAGGCTATAGCAATGAACCATGGATAGCCGTACAATAGACTGGCCAAATTTACCCTCAACATAGGTCGTTTTCGCTCCTGGTGTATTTTTCACAACAGAGTTGAAAGTGTCAGCTGCTTCCATCTCCTCAAAGGTTTTCTTGATGGTGTCGGCTCCTTTCGGGTAGATCAAATACTGATACACGGTGAGTTGATCCTGAGGATGATTGCCCAATGTCGTCTCATTGTGTTGCATCCATGGACCAGCTCTTTCAACTAACTTCTTCAACTGTTCTCGAAGACGATCGTCATTTCCATCTTCTTCGGCCACCTTGGCAATATGGTCAGCCAAATTGTATTTGTCCAATAGGCTCTTGGCCACTGTAGCGCATTCCTCATACCAAATCTTTGTTGCCTTCTCACGGTCACTTCTTCTTTGAGATCCGAGCGCTTCCAACAGGTTATTTTTTAGATCCTTCTCTACTCTGGCGTTAATCGCCTTGAAGATGGCATCTGCGTTATCCTTGTAGCTGAACTGCTTTATGAATTCCGGATAATCTGGGGCTTTAACCAAATACTCGCAGGTTGCCTTGGCAACTTCCTCTGAAACTGCATTTTGAATTTCCTGTTCGGCCTCACCTTCACAGTCCAAGGCAAACAACTCCGCCGTTTTATCCGCCTCATGAACCATCGCCTTCATTTCCTCAAGAAATTCACCGATTACCTTGAGATTGGCTCGAAGCCTGACCACGCGGTCGCTTTCGGCTTTTTGTATCCAGTATTCGTCATTGTCTCTTGCCCAATTCTTAACCTGCGTTTCCCTGCCGGAATTGAACCAGGGGCTCTCCTTGAGTTTGGTTGCAGGAATGGAAGACGTCGCCAACCGGGCCTCATTGCCCTGTGTGGACTCCTGTACACCTGATAATAGTTGATCTACCTTCCCAATGGCCCGAACAACAAGTGGCGTGGCAAAAAGGAGGGCATCGGTACTGCGTTTCCCATTCATTACGCCGGTCATGTAGTCTTTTATACCCTGCTTGATCTCATCAAGTTTCTCACGCGCCCGTGTCTCCTGCTTTTTCTCGTGTGCAACCTCCTCAGATTCGCAATCCCTATAATAGTCTGTTGCCCGCTGAATTCGGTTGTCATAATTATCCAGTATTCTGCTCGTAATTCTGGAATCGACATCCAAATCGAGCTTTTCCATGCCATAAGCCTCGGCAAGCTCGCCCCATTGTTCCCTGAGAGTCGCGGTGTCACTTTCCTCCCATCGATTATCATCCCCCTTGCGCCAGGCCGGAAATTGCAGTGTGAACACCTTCTCAAGAAGTCCCCCAAACTCCTCCCATTTTTTGCTGTCAAATTCTTCCTCGGGTGCATGCACATCCGCGGCGCAATTATCCAAGGCGAGTTGCTTTGCCCATTTATAGCCCATGTAACTCTTTAATCGATCCACCGGCAAATCCAAGGTGGCGACACCAAGTGCAGAGTAGGCCTTGACCTTATCCTTACTATTTAAAGTCCTTATTTCGTTTTTTACATTAACCAGATTCGAATCGAGGGAACCGATCAGGTCCGATATCACAATATAGCCAATGGATTGGGCCATGATTTCATACAGAGGAGCAGCACTGGAAAGCACATTCCCTCCCGTGTTTTTGTTGTGATAAAGGAAGGTCACATCAACAGGGCGCTGTTTGGCAATGCCGGTCGGAACACCATTTTTCATGGTGCCACAATCGTATCCGTAGTTGACCTTCCAGTGAGAGGCTCCTGGATCGCTTACAAATAGTCGGTTCCAGTGATCTATTTCTTTCAACACAGTCCATGTATTTGCACGACACCTAATTGTCTCCCATTCGCCCGGCAGATCATTGAGGAAGGCATTTGCCAGAGGAAAATGCCCGAAACTTTTATAGTTACCTTGGCCACAGATGATTCTGGTGATGTAGGGGATATCAAAGATCATTGAAGATCCTGTTCCCCCTGCAATCGACCCGATAAAATGGACTGTTGGATCTTTACTCGTAACTGTCCCAGCTTTAGCGATGCTGTGGAAATTGTCCATGACGCCCTTCAATTTATTTATGAGTGC
>CAYUXV010000136.1:0-3036 GCA_964448875.1 uncultured Verrucomicrobiota bacterium | reverse complement strand
CGATCCGAATGAGGCTATCCACAAAGACTATCGCACTACGATATTTAGAACTAAAGATAATCGCATAAAGGAGGGCGTGATCCGGCGTAATGAAGGACAGTCAGTGACCATTGCAACGCCGGCCGAGGTGGTAACAGTCACTAAAGGCGATGTAGCGTCAATCGAGCAGCAGAATTTTTCCATGATGCCGGAGGGACTGGTGCTCGCCTTTAAGCAAGATGAGCTCCGAGACCTGATCGATTATTTGCGAGGCAGCGGGCAAGTGCCCTTACCAAAGAGGTAACTCTGTTCTTATGTGTGAGAATGGCCCTATTTTGCTCCTTCAGGAAGAGGCTCAACGTCGAGCCTGTTTATTACTCTAAGTCCTGGTGGCATTTGACCCACTCGCCATTGTGCATCGGTCGGCTCACAATATACATAACCGTGTATTTTGTGGGTTTGAAATTCATCAAAAGAATCTGAACCCTCTATTTTAACTCCACAGGCCATATGCCTTATATTCTGTTTTGTTTTTGGATCGATTTCATCACTTTCGAGTTCTAGGAGTTGCACTTCAAACCGGCATTCACGGAGGAGAGCTGCAAGCAGCATCGCGGTATCCTCACAATCACCTTTTTGTTCATAGAGGGTTTCTGTGGGATAACGTGGATATTCTTCGGGTTTGATCGTCTTATATTCCCCCTTAGATTCCGAATAGTCTATGAAACGCGTTTCCATATAATCAATGATACCCAATTGATACGATCTCTTTACATCATCTCCTTCTGATTCCTCCGCAATCATGACTTCCCTCATTTCATCAAGAATTCGTTCATGTTGCGCGAGCGTAAATGACTCGATTGCAGGTTTGTAGAATCTTTCCTCCGCATCTCCATCTCCTTTTCCTAAATTCTCAGCCTTAACATATTCGGTGACGTCATAGATATAGCTCTCTACTTCCGAATAATTAATTCCTATTCTTTTTTCGGAATTCCATTCGTCAAACCAATCACGTAGATATGTATTTACAATTTCTTTTTCATCGTCTGTGAATCCAACCTGCCCATCGGTGTTGGCACCTGTGACAGAGACTTTCAAGTAAAGATAAGCCAATACAGCCAATTTATCTTTAGCAGGACGTTCAACAGCTTCCGCCAAATCTGTACGGAGGTTTTTCATTTCAGGTGCCGAAACTTCATCTTTTTCATAGGTTATGCTTTGCACAGCCGCAAGAACCAGCTCAACCTGCTGATATTCTGAGAGCCCATATTGATTAACCAATTTATATAACTCGTCAGCCAACTCTCTCGTTTCTTGGGAAAGATATCTATTCGCAATATATATTCTGGGCCAGCTATTTACTGACGGAGCGTTATTGGCATTACCTTGGAAATTGCGCCGATTCTTTCGTTGGAACGCTTCAAATCTCGGCGCACTAACTCCATAAGATGCATCCATCGCCTTTCCCTCATATTTGTCTCCTGGGATTGAAGGAAAATGCCATTTCAATGTCCTGATTTCAACCTGTGTGGCATCAGTATTTCCATCCGAAGCCTTTCCTCTGGGTTGGCGTCCAGAACGTATTGTTTCGGCCTTTAACCCGCGAAGGAAAGCGAAGATAAACAAAAATGTGGTGCTTAAAACCAGCACGAAAAGGACAATCTCTCCACGAAAAAATATGATAATTGAAGCGGCAAAACCGAATGCTATTACATAAAGACTTATTGGCTTTAGTCCGATGAACTTAGGAAATTTTTCAAGAAATACATCCCTGTTTTTCAGTGTTTTAAAGCTGTACGAGTATTTGGCGGCTATCCCAAACATAATTAAAAAGAATGCCAGAAGTACGGCGCCATCTATTTTCCAATTCCAGCTTAGATAGCCATTGGCATTGTTAATCTCAGCCAAAAATTCCTCAGCACGAACGATTTCTTCCTCATCAATTTTGGTATTATTATTCTCATCGACAATTCCCCGGACGGCATTATCCGCTTGGAGGATTTTGATTTCGTCCTCACTAAAAGAGCCAGAGACGTCAGTGTCGAAACTCTGAATGCCGATGCCATCGATTTTCCCGTTTCCATTTAAATCAAGTTTCCCAAGCAGAGCTTCATCCTTTTCCAGTTGCCGCAACTCCTTTTCGTTGAGCGAATATGGGTCAAATAAATCAACATCATACTTGGCAATTTTGACAAATGTGAAATAGGGCAGAAAAATACTGTAAATAAAATAACCGATTACAAAAAAAGGTGCCAACTTGGCCATTTCCCAGCTGCTTAAGCGAAGGACATCAGACCAGCTTAATTTTCCTTCACTTCTCATAACTGTGAAACCCAATATTTCAGGTAATGTGACACTTTCTTTTTTTCAGAATCGGTAAAGCCATCGTGATCATATAAGGCAACAGTATAAAAAAGATCTGATTGCGCTTGTATTACGTCTTTATTGCTATAGTCACTCTTGGTTTCATTCTTCTTTGCAAGCCCGGCACTTATATTCTTGATTTGAGCCCGCTGATCCTCAGATATTTTCCCGTCCCCAGCCAAATCCCCCATTTGCTTAATAAAAGAATTTGTATTTTCTGTACTAAGTGCAGACCCAACAATCTTTAAACAATTGGTGAACTCAGCTCCATATTCCTCTTCCCCCATCCCCCCCAGCCTGACCGACTCCTTAAAAATCTCATCAATGTGATATTGTTGAATCTCAGCGTCCTTTCCTTTTGCTATTTCCTCTTCGGCAGTAGTGCGCGCTTCTTTTGTCAGCGAAGATGGTGGCGGCGGCGCAGGAGGCAAAGTTTTAACATCAGTTGCTCCCGACCTCGTTTTTGCCTGCTGCACAGCGTTGGAAAGGGCACTGGCCAAGTCCTTATTCAAGGAAGGAAAGTAATAAAGCGCGAAGTGGCTTTCATGCAGTTCATGAAGGTATACCCATTGTTGAATCTTTTGGTGTACTCCTTCGCTCTCTCTGATAGAGGCATCCCCAAGAATAGCGAAAGAAATGTCCTCAGCTGCGCTTAATACGACTGCCCCCACAGTATGACCATCATGCGCATAT
>CAYUXV010000135.1:0-3003 GCA_964448875.1 uncultured Verrucomicrobiota bacterium | reverse complement strand
GTGGTGAGCGTGTTGTATTTGATTGCGTGCACTGTCGTGTGGTCTTGGGATACTTGCGGGTGTTTCTTCTGCAGGTGTGTGGCAATGACCGTGAGAATGGTCGTCCCCAGGGTGGAAAGCCAGAAGATCCGTTTGGCGACTTGCCAAATCCAAATGATGGTTTTAACCCCGACTCAGGAAAAGGTGCGGGCGCCGGGGGGCGTGAGAAGGGTGGCAAGAACGATCGTCCGGATGGTTTCCGGCGGGGAAGTCAGCCGGATAGGCCCGGTGGTCAAAAACGGGATCGATAGTTTCGATGCTTAATATAAATCAGTTTTTCAATGGATTTGGGATGATAAAAATAAATGACTTGAAACGAATCGCTGCGCTTTTTGGGGTGGTGTGTTTGGTGTCAAGTGTCCATGGGCAGTTTACCTTGGGAGGTATCAATACCACCATGGGTGTGATGGGCACGCTTCAAAGCATCAACGTAAAGAGTGGCGCGATGCTTGGTGCCATAAATGAGGCCAATCGCTTGGCTTTGCGCGGGCAACGCCCCGGGACAGACGGCAACGGGCCGATTGAGTCTGGTGAAGTTGGTATTCTTGGAGCGGATCCCAATGAGCCTGCCGGTCAACCGGATGATCCTTTTGCTTCATTGCCTGACCCGGATGATCCATTTGAACGGGATGGGAATCCGGGAGAAGATCTTGAGGAGATTGACCCTGACTCCGGTTTGGACATGAGCGATGACCCATTCAGTGAAGATATTGTTCCGGGAGCTGATACTGAGGGATTTAATTCGGACCTAGGATTGGATCCAGCCAATGATCCCTTTGATGCAAATCCACCGGAAGATGACATGCCTGGAGTTGGCGATAAAAATTCAGTTGACAGCGGTGATTCGGTAGAACCTCCGGAAGACCCTGAAAACGTGCACATTGCCCCAAATGGGAAGCAATTCCCGACGCATTGGGGAGCCCCTCCTGCATTGCAGACTCGTGATCTTCGACCATTACCTGGCGGATATGGGAATGGTAGCAGCACACTCGCCGGATGGATTCAACAAAACCTAGAAAGGGACGCTGAGAACAATTAGAAAGTGGCAAAAGTGTTCTTGCGGCTAACTGAAAATCTCAGTAGGTTCGTATCCAGAATAGATAAGATTTTTGTCAGGCATCAGGAAATAGTTGTAACCTTGGGATTTTTGGTTTCGTCAAAGGGAGCAGGGTAGAGAATGAAGAAAATCTGGATCACTAAAGTAGGCGCATTGCTTGTAGGCTTGTGCCTGTTCGAATTTACAAGAGTTGAGGCCTTGGGGCAGGCTTTGTCCGGCTTGAAACTGGGATCAGACACGCGCGAAGCTCTGCGTGGCACAAGACCGGGCAATGATGTGCCTGGTCCGATTGAATCGGGTGAAATAGATATTTACAGCAAAGGGTCCGGTGCTGCGAATGATGGTAAGCCCGCTGATCCGTTTAACTCATTGCCGGATCCCGGTCAGTCATTTGATCCATCGAAAGGTGAGGATAAGGGCGAAGACCCTTTTGGGAAGAGCGATGGTTCCGGTGCTGACTCCGGTGGGGTTGGTTCAGATTCGGGCAGTGGAAACAAGGAACCTGAACCATCTCCAAAACCCAAACCATCGCCAACCCCTCAGCCATCCAATGGCCTTGGAGCGGAGATAGTGGCTTTTGCCAAGGCGAACTTGGGCAAAAAGGTAAATAACGGCGAGTGCGCAATGCTAGTGGTGGACGCTTTTAAGCTTGTTGGTGCCGTTATGCCGAAACATCAGGGCGTTACTTATATTTGGGGTGACGTAGTGGCTGATCAAAACGCCGCACAGCCGGGGGATATTATCCAATTTGAGAATGTGAAGTTTGAGAAAAAGCTTCCTAATGGGACTAGCACTTCAAGTATGGCTCACCATACAGCGATCGTGGCCGAGGGTCTTGAGCCCGGCGTATATAAAATACTCCATCAAAATGTTGGCGGCAGCAAGTTAGTCCAGTACGGGACGATAAATCTCAACAACCGCAAACCAGGTGGTTCCCTCGTGTTTTATCGCGCACAACCGACAAAGCCCAAAGGTGGAGGAGATTCAGGTGGGGCGCAAGACGGGGGAGGGCAGTCTGGGAATTCGTGTAAGGTGATTCTTTACGGCCGACCTTCTTGCGGTTTATGCAAGGCTACCAAGAGTGCGTTGAGCAACGAGAGCATTCTTTTTGCAGAAAAAGATATCGACTCCGATAAGGAAGCGCAGAAAGAGATGTGGGATCACGTCGCGGCTGCAGGTCATAAGGGCGGCAGTATCTCGCTTCCTGTGGTGGTGGCCAACGGGAAGGTCTTTCTTGAGCCGACGAAGGATCTCAGCAAGTTCATCTCCGACGTGAAGAATGCTTGTAAGGCTACCAAGTAATTGGATGCGATTCTTGAGGTATCATCTGGGAAAAAACATGAAAAAAATCTGGATCACTAAAGTAGGCGCATCGGTATTAGGCATCGGCCTGTGTCAACTTGTAACCTTTGAGGTTCAAGGTCAGTCGTTGAATGGTTTGTCACTTGGGTCGGAGACGCGGGAAACTCTCCGTGGTGATCGTCCCGGTGGTAGTGCACAGGGGCCCGTGAGTTCGGGTGATCTGGATATCCTCAGCAATGATCCGTCTCCCATGGGTGATGGGCAGCCGGATGATCCGTTTAATGATTTCCCTGATGCTGATGATGGTTTCGACCCAGGTTCAGGCATGGACTCTGGTGGAGGCTCTTCAGATGACGGTGGTGGTTTGGGTGGCGGTTCTGAAGGTTTTGATCCCGGCGGCGGGATGGATCCGGGCGACGACCCCTTTAGTGACGGTGATGGATTAGGTGGTGGATCAGATGATTTTGACCCCGGCGGCGGGATGGATCCGGGCGACGACCCCTTTAGTGACGGTGATGGATTAGGTGGTGGATCAGATGATTTTGATCCAGGTGGTGGGATGGACCCAGGTAACGACCCTTTCAACGACGGGGATGGACTAGGCG
>CAYUXV010000134.1:0-7912 GCA_964448875.1 uncultured Verrucomicrobiota bacterium | reverse complement strand
GCGGCAACCAATCCTTCCCGGAATTCCCCGAAGGGTTTTCCAAAAAAGTTAATGCCTTTGGTGGAGACACTCGTTCGAATGGCTTGTCTTCCTCAACCCCGAAGGATCGTCTCAGACTCAGAACAATTTCCCCGAAGGGTTGCTGCCCCGGTGGCCTCTCGACCGGTTAAGTTCGTCCGAAGATTCCCTCAACGCAGATGAAGGTATCAGAAAACCTGATTCTGCGAAGGTGCAGTTATTCTTTAGTGTTCACGTATTATTCACCTCCCTAAAACTTGCCAGCCGCTTCCTGTTGCATAGAGTTGACGGCTATCACCCTCAAAAAACACAATCCACCTCGAGGCTACTCAAGGCTGGCGTCGATTCTTGATAAAGGAACATGCCGACTGGTATTTTTGGAATCGTATGCCACACTTTTCTGCAAGCATATGAAGACCTTTCTCCTGCTGCTTTTGCCTTGGTTCTTTCTGGGTTGCCAATCCACACCGGTAAGGCCCCTAGAATTTAACACCATGATCGCTCACTGGGCGAACTATGCCCACAAAGATTACCTGCCTTTCGTAAAAGAAGCTCGGCCTGAGTTGGCACAGGTTGGTTTCTATGGCGCACACTATTGGAGTCTCTCGCACACCAAACATGGCGCCGGGTATCCAGCGCATTTCCCCAAGATAGGCCTAAAGGAAAATCGCGACTGGTTAATCCAGCGCAATCGGGATTTGCATCGACTCGATACAATCGCAATCGGACATTTCAATATTGAATTTCTTGTGGGAGATCCAACGGGGAAAGATGGCCCGCGTGGGTTTTTCAAATTTTATCGCGACCTTTGGGACGAAAAACAACTAGGCCCAAAACCAGTAAAAGATCCTTTGGAACTACTGGAGAAGAACCACGATGGCACACCGCGCACCAACAACAACTATTCAATCGGCGGCATGAAAGAATACTGGGCGTGTCTGAACAACCCACACTGGCGCACGGTCTTGAAGGCTTGGGTGCGACATGGCATTCGAGCTGGTCTAGATGGTTTCATTATTAACTATTTTTACCGGCACAATTGTCTGTGCAATCACTGCCAGCGGGAATTTCGCACTTACCTTGGAAAACGTTTTACGGCAACGGAGTTGAAAACAAACTTCAAGATTCCCAACCTGCAGACACACCGATTTAAGGAAATCGGAGCCTGGCACAACCCCGCCGAAACAAATCCCTTTAAACTGGAACAGTTGCGTTTCTCTCAGATGGCAACCAAGGCCTGCTTTGATGAAGTATTTGTAGAATACGGACGGTCCCTAAAGCCCGGGCTGATTGTCGCCCAATGGAACCACATCGGCCGTTTCAGCCAGATTAACAGCGATGAACGTTGCCTATTACCCCCCGAACTTTGGGCCAAGGGCGAGGACTATCTATGGTATAGCACCGGCAACTCAGCCTTTTATACCGATATCAGGAATGGGGATCTCGGCGAAGGCACGCTGCTCGCGCGCTACCTCCGAGGAGCCTCCGGAAACAAGCCATTCACGCTTGGCAAATACGAAAGCACCCGCACCCGCGCAGCCATTGCGGAACTGGCAGCCAGTGGCGGGGTGCCAATGGGCTTCTATACCCGCTTCACCAATCCCGAAGCTCGTAAGGTGATCACGCAATACTATCGATTCCTTCGGCGACATCGGGATATCTATCACAACAACCAACCTGCCGCCCATAGTGTGCTACTGTTCCCAAGAAAGGCCGTCCACCTCGGCAACGTCCAACCGGTACAGGCTTTTCTCAAGCTGGGTGATTCCCTACTCAACCGACACATTCTCTTCGATGTCATTCCAGATGACCTCACCACACCCAAAACCCTGGCTGCATACAAAGCCGTCTACCGCGTTGGCAAGGAAGAACCAGAACCAGTGAAGCGCTTCCAGATCAAGGCACCCACAACCGTGCGAGCATCACTCAGCAAGCCGGCAAAAGGCAATTCCCTGCACCTGCATCTGGTTAACTACAATCGCACTGAACCGAAGAAGCCCAAGAGTGCCGGTGGCGGCATCCATGATGAAAAACCCATCGCAGCGGACACTGTTCAATTCACTGTGCATGTACCCAAAGGGTCAAGTTTGCAGAAGGCGCGTTTCCTCAGCCCGGAGACGGATACGTCGATATCCCTGAAGCTGACCTCACAGAGCCAGGATCGTTTTCAGATCTCCCTGCCCACCTTCCTTGTCTACGCCGTTGTAGAGTTAACCTTCTCACATGACACCCAATCCCCTACCCCATAAACCAACACCTTGAAAACAACCCCCCTTTTCCTCCCCATCCTCGGAATCATATTTGGCTGCACCGCGGCACAATCCGACCCCTCTTTCACACCCAATGCTTTTCGCAATACGCATCCGGTAACAGCGATGACCAGCGGAAATTTACTGGTGGAAGCAGAGGAGTTTCAGCCTGGCAGTGATGCGTGGCAGGCCAAACCTTGGGGGGAAAATTATTATGCGGCGACATTTGCCAACTCGTTCCTGAGTCGGAAGGCCTTTTTGGGGGCAGAAGAACAAGCAATTGGAAAGGCTTCTATAAAGGTTAACGTGCCAAAGGCGGGGCGGTATCTCGTGCTCGCGCGCTACGAGGCAGCCTATCGCTTTGAGACACAGTTTGGCATACGCGTCGAACAGAACGACAAAATGCTCCTAAACCGACTTTATGGGGCACGGAAAAACCTGAAAATCTGGGCCTTCAACCAAAAACTGAAAACCGAATTGGCGTGGAGTTGGGGAGCCTCAGAAAACATCGTGTGGGAAGGGCACAATGCGTTTGTGAATTTAAAGGCTGGCGTGGCGACCATCACCCTGAGTGCCGCCAAGCAACCTGAACCGGCAGCAAAGCGTAACATTGATTGCCTGCTGCTTACCACAGACCTAAAGCAGGTAAATATGCGAATTGAGAAAGAACGATACTTACCGTTGGACGGCATGTTGACTCAATCAGGTGATGTCTTTCTGAAGGTATCTAACCCAGGCAAAACGGAACTAACCTTTGCCGGCAAGAATGCGGCTGGGGGCGGCAACTGGCAGCAGCATTCACCCTACTGGGTACATCTGCGTAATTGGCCCAAGGTAAGTATAAAGATAGCACCACAGAAAACTTCCGAATGGGTCGAAGTCGGCAGCGCAATGGACACACTCAACGACGGCCAATGGAATTTCACTGGCAACGGCAAGTATCACGTGGAGTTTGCGGTGAAGGGAGCTGACGGCAAATTAACATCCATCGCGGCATTCGATGGTGAAGGCGATTTACTTTTGGCGGCCGATGCAGATACCCGTTACTCCCGACGGTTGCGAAGACAGGAGGAGGTATTGTTCGACTTGCTACCAGAAATAAAGAAGGAGCCATTACGCGGACGCATTCCGACAGAGACCTTGATATATGGCTACACGTTTGCGCCCGGGCTCGGGCCAAAATACGACAAGGCGGTGACAGAATTTCGCTCAACATTTGGGTTACAGGACACGTCGAGCAAGGCCGGGACGTACATCGACGTTCGCAGTGTGCCCACGGCAAAACTGGCAGATTATTGCAAAAACCTCAGCAACAGGACGAAGAGCATTCGGTGCGTGAGCCTGGGCGACGAGATTGCCCTCCCCAAGCCAAATAGCGCAACCGCCACAGAGGGTTTAATAGCATGGCTGAAGAAGCTCGGCTTGAAGCCGTCGGATGTCCTGCCCACAGCACGCGATTGGACAACGATTAAATACAATCCCGCCGCTTCATTGAAGGCAACACAGCCCGGCATGTATTACTGGTCACGACGATTCCAACACCACTATGGAATCCAGGCAATCAAGCAGCGGACAGATATTTTAAGGAAGCACCTCCCCAATGCGGGAATTGGAGCAAACTACTCACCGCATTACCCCGCTGAGCACCGGTATCTCGGTGAAGTACACAAATGGGTGACTATTTTCCGGGAAGAGGGAATGACGATGCCATGGAGCGAGGATTACATTTTCCAGATGCCCGTGGCTACGCAGCAAATAAACAATATCAACCTCGATCTTTTGCGTGCTGGTGTGCGGGGCAAACCGAACCAGAAAATCCACTACTACTGCATGCCGCACTGGCCCGGGCAGACTCCGGAGAACTGGCGTCGACTTTTTTACGGCGCACTCGGCCACGGCATGCAGGTGGTAAACCTATTTGAGTTCAGACCTGTGCAGGCTGCCTATACCGAAAATCACTGCAGCAATCCTGAGACCTACCGCACGGTACTCCGCAGCTTCCGCGAATTGGGAGTGTTTGAGGACATCATTCAAAGTGGTCGCAAGCGCCCGGCCAAGACCGCACTTTGGTTCAGTGAGACGGGTGATATCTGGTCCGACAATGAAGGTTCCTTCGCTTCCGGCAAGCGGACACTGTATACGGCGATTATACACCAGAACATTCCGCTGGATTTCATTATCAAGGGCGAATCATTGAAAGATTACCGAGTGTTGTTCCTCACCGACGCGCATGTGTCGCGTCGAGACTCAGCAGCCATTGCCACATGGGTAAAGGCTGGAGGCAGCCTCTTTGCCACCGCAGGTGCAGGTATGTTTGATGAACTGAACCAGCCCAACACCCAGCTACGTGAGGTGCTTGGCATAAAACCCACCGGACTGGACGCACCGAAAAATGCACTTGTTGAAATGGTTAAACAGGATCTGCCTTTTGCCTCATCGGTGGATGAAATTGCTGACACTACCGAACCCACGCCGATATTCGGGGTGCGCAGCCGAGTACAGGCTACCGGTGCAAAGGTGTTATTGAAGTTCAAAAGTGGGACCCCGGCCCTGACTCTTCATTCACACGGCCGTGGGCAAGCCCACTATGCAGCCTTTCTACCGGGCTTGACCTATTTCCTCCCCGGCACACCCAAGGTGCCGGTCGACCGAGGCACGCACGCAAACGCTTCAGCACACCTCATCCCCACGCGGTTCCACAAAGACATGATAGCATTATTCAAGTTTGCCGACGTGACAGCCGCCAATCCCGTTAAATCCTCAAACCCCCTCGTTGAGGTCAACATCATCGACTCCCCCAAGGGAAGCGTGATCATTCTTTCCAACTGGAGCGGCAAACCTGTGCAGGAATTGAAGCTCCAATTGCCTGCCGACTTGGCAAAAAAGAAACTCACTATTGCCTCGGGTAAAAAGTTTCAGAGAGATGGCAACATGGTGACGCTTGACCTCAAGATCGCCGACGCCCTAATCCTGCGATGAAACTTTTTGTTCTATTCCTGACACTTTGTATTTTTGGCTGCACAGCACCACCCAAGCGGATTGCGGCGGTGGTGACGGAATACCGGCACAACTCGCATGCTGACGTCATCGTGAGCCGCCTGTTGCTTACTCATACGCTTGATGGCAAAGGGGAACGACCGAACCTGAAACTCGTTTCCCTCTACACAGACCAAGTCCCCAAGAATGACACAAGCCGCAAGTGGGCCAAGCAATTCAATGTACCCATTTACGAGACCGTGGAACAAACGCTCACGCACGGCACCGGCAAGCTGGCCGTGGACGGCGTTCTACTTGTGGCCGAACACGGTAAATATCCAAAGAACGCCACAGGCAACACCATTTATCCCAAGCGCCGACTGTTTGATGCAGTACAAAAGGTATTCCGCAAAACCGGCCAAAGCGTTCCGGTATTTGTAGACAAACACCTGGCAGATAACTGGGCTGATTCCAAGTGGCTGCATGATACTGCGTTGGAACTGAAAGTGCCATTGATGGCCGGATCATCATTGCCAGCCTTGTGGCGTTATCCGCCTGTGGACGTGAAGCGCGGCGCAAGACTAAAGGAAATTGTTGCCGTCTCCTATCATACCCTTGATGCCTATGGCTACCATGCGCTGGAAATGGTTCAATGCCTTGCTGAACGGCGTGCCGGAGGAGAGACCGGCGTGAAACAAGTACAAACCTTGTCCGGCGACGCCGTCTGGGAAGCCATGGACAAAAGACTCTTCAACCAAACACTATTGGCAGACGCACTCAAGCGACTCAAGCGCAGCCCCATCACCCACCAACCCAATAAACACTTGCGAGAACTCGTAAAATCACCAGACCTTTTCATCATCGAGTACCGCGATGGCCTCAAGGCCTACATCATCACCCTCAACGGCGCTGCGAGTGAGTGGGCTGTGGCATGGGAAACCGTCATGGGAGAGAAACAGTCCACCACATTCTGGACGCAGGAAGCCCGGCCCTACATGCATTTCACCCACCTCGTAAAAGGCACCGAGAAAATGTTTCACACCGGCAAGCCCACCTGGCCAGCCGAGAGAACCCTCATGACCAGCGCGCTTTTGGATGCCCTCCTGATATCCAAATCCAAGAATGGAATCGTCGTTCCCACTGATTACCTAAATTTCAACTACAAGACTGACTGGGATTGGAAACAACCACCACCCCCTCCCCCCGGGCGACCCTGGAACCAGCAATAGCTAGCCTATAGACCTCTTCCCTATCGCTTACACACAGAGTCTCACCGGGCACTCGCAATACTCAATCCGGTTTCGGATTAGAACCCCGCTTTACCGAGATCCTCAGCTGCCTCACACGCCTGACAGTTGCCGTAGAAACGCCAATCCAGATAAAAGGCATCCTTTTCCTTCATATGAGCCTTCAGCAGAGTGGCTCCCTCTTGAGCATAATCGTGGAATTTCTTTTTCATCGCGGTTTTCTCCTTGGGCGTCTTCCGTGTGTCCTCGATACGATACATGATCCAGGGCCGGACCAAGCCGCCCATTGCGTAGACGCGAGTGCGTGCATCCTTGCTGCGCAATTTTCCAAGCAACTTAAGGTCGGCTCCTTTACCAAAGGAAGATACACCCTTGGCCCCCTTGAATACTGGCCGATTCCGGTAAGCCCGAAACGCCTCGTAAGTTGCGTGGCAAAGCTTGCAGCGAAACACAAAATGCATTTTCACCTTGTCCTCCTCTTTCTTGACCTTCTCCCCGATCACAGCATCGACAATCTCATTCTGAACTCCATCCCGATAAAGACCTTCAAGCACTGCGAAAAACACGAACTGACACATCTTCTCCTTCTGCCATTCCACAGCTCTTCCCGTGGCGCCAGGCCTCGGCTCCGCCGCAACCGCAGCAGATTGGAAAACAAGTTGAATCAGGAGGCAGATCGTTGCGAGATGACCATTCATAAACTTAAGAATGGAGAGAGAAAACCATTCTTGTCAACAAAAGGCAGCCTGAGCTCCCTGCTACATTCCTTACATCGCAATCTAAAACAAACACACTCAAAAACCGAAAGGATCTGCTTCGCCGGGTCGTTCTTTATCAAGATTAAATTCGATTCTAGAAAAGGCGTCCGGACGGAAAGTGACGTTTCCAAGAATTTCGCTTTCACCAGTTACCTCTCCAAGGCCCCAGCCTTGAAGCTTGAACGTCACGGATCCGCCGTTAATAAAGTGAGCTTGAATATCGCCTTCGAGTGGCTCTATCGGGGTAACAGGCGCAGTCCCCGCCAATTCGATTACTGCAACTTTTTCAATTGGCACGGCATATTCTTCACCAATGATAGTAGGGACAAAGATAACTTTTTGATCTTGCACAGAAACCAGCTTTCCGGTCATTCGATCATTATCGACTAGACGAAGCACATCATCCTTTGCACGACCCGATGAAGCCTCTCCCGCCGCTGGGATTTTTCCATCCCATTCAGATATTTTAATCTTGTTTAGTTTTACACTGGCACTGCCCTGAGAAACAAAAAGAAGGCCGTCCCCGCCCCCGATGAACTGTTGCGTATCATTCCATTGCTTTTTTTGTTCTCCATCGACCAGCAAGGTCATTGTCCGGGTTTTGCGATTGGCAAGTATTGTAAATCGTGCTTTAGCCTTTGAGCGCAACTGTTGCAGGCTCACA
>CAYUXV010000133.1:0-2649 GCA_964448875.1 uncultured Verrucomicrobiota bacterium | reverse complement strand
AGGGAGATGGCATCTATACTTCCACCAGTGAAAAACCTGTTACCGGAAAAGAATATACGCTCAATGTATCACATAATGTTCATCAAAGTGTAACAGCCACAAGCAAGCTTCCCGATGAGCTTATCATCAACAGTATTGACTGGGATAACCCCGTTTATATTGACGGTGACCTGTACAGAAAGATCAATGTCTCATTTAAAGATACACCTGAAGATGACTATTACCTGATAACACTAAGCGGTGATTTCCTTGCAATAGAAAAAGATGAGTTTGGAAATATGGATACTACACTTGAAAACTATACTGTCTATTTCTCCACTCAAAATGCTGCTGTCGACAACCCTGATGATTATATGTATCAATCTTCGATCAGCTTTACAGACGGTCTCTTTAACGGAACAGATTATACTATTGACCTTCTAATCAGAGAATATTACTTTGAGTCTGAAGACGGTGAAGAAAAAATGGGTGGCACAGAAAAGATATTCATAAACTTTAGCAGAGTTTCTCAGGAATACTATTGGTATGAGAGCTCATACCAGGCCTATCTCAGTTCTCAGTGGAGCTTTGCGCAACCCGTACAGGTTTATACCAACATAGAGAACGGACTTGGGGTATTTGCAGGGTTCAGCACTGTAATGGACTCTATTAATGTTCCGAATTAATAAAATATAGCTTTACATTAAGTGTTTTTGAATAGTCAGCACTGGTCCAGGTTCCGGCTGTTCTTAATTCATTCCAGCGACATTTCCCAGTATCTATATAAAAGTATCCTGTAGCTTTTCCATCTGAGCTTTCTGAAAGCTTAAACCTCTTAGGCTTATCGTAAGAAATTCCATTTAATAAGATCTTCTCTTTGGTTTTATCATAATAATAGTGGCCTTGTATTGAATCCCCATCAATGCTCAGAGCCATTTTGAATGGATATTTATCATCTATGGTACCCACATAATAATATTTGTCAGGCAGCTCACTTTTGACAGATGCCAGATACAGCTCTTTATCAAGGCCTTTCAATTCAGAACGATCATCTTTGATTAGAATCTTTTTACCAAAGTCATTTAAATATGGCAAAAGACTATCAGGAGCCATAGATATAGAATAGTAAGTATCACAGGCTCTTACTACTCTAGGAAGGTTATCTTCCAGACTTAAACTCACACCATCCCATACTTTCCCATTAAAACTATAACAATTGCAATTTGCATAATTGGGAATAAAACAACTATCTGTAAATGATAATTCTTCTCTAGGTACTAGCTTGATACTAGGTTCAAGACACCTAGCTACATCAGCAAGCTCCTTTTTTGCTTTGGGCAACCAGTATTTTTCCAAAAATTCAAAATATCCTGATAGCGTGAATATTGATGTTATAGTGGCATTGTTTGAAAAATAAACAGGGTTTCCTGTATTTAAATTGATAGTGAAATTTTCGACAGCTCTACCCTCACCACTCATTTGAGAATATGAATAAGATATATCAAGAGAAAGCAAATTGTATTTGGTCTCATAATGAAATTGATAATTTGATTGATAGCTCCCATCATTATATGATGTAGTGATGGAGTCTTTGTTAATATCTATATTTTCATAATACCCCAAAATATAATTGTTGATCATTGCTACTACAGAATCGTTTTCTCCACTTTTACTTCTGAGCATTGGAAAAGATTCTTTTTTACCCTCTTCAGCAGAAAGAAGAAACGTGTCTATTATTATATCTTCATTTATCTCAAATTGACTTATATAATCAAGATCTATAAGGTTCCAATGCTCTTGATAGCCCGAGTTAGCCTGATTAGCAGTTCCATTTCTTTGATAATAAACTTCATGAATCAGCTTTCCTCTATTATATATTCTTTCATATTCTTTATGTCCGGTCCAATACCATGTTCTGTATAAACCTTCAGGTTTCCCCTCTTTATAGCTTTTCTCATACTCCAAAATACCATCACCATACCATCCTCTGCTAATACTATCCTGAACACCATCTTTGAAATAATCTTCCTTGTAAGGAGTGTGTTTCCATCCGCTATGACACTCAAAAAAGCGCCCATCAGGTATTCCGTTCTTATAATTACTTTCCTTTATAAGAACCCCTTTACTACTCCACTCTCTATGTCTCCCATGTTCTTTACCATTTTTGTAGCCTTTCTCATATTTTAATTGTTCTTCTCTCCACCAGCTTTTTTCAAAACCATCTGCCAATCCATTCCTGTAAGATTTTTCATAAAGTATGATACCTTCTATACTACAATATTTCCTGAATGTCTTTACCCCTTCTTTATAATGTTCTTCATGTGTAAGTTTTCCCTTAGAGTCCCATTTTCTTAAAAGACTATCATTATATATCGATATGATCCTGCCGGTTCCACCCCATTTTTTATGAAAAACAGACTTGCCATCTTTGTATTTTATTTCTTCTTTTAACTTACCATCATTGTAATAGTATCTTTCAGTACCGGTTCCTTTATTAAAATTAGTCTTATACTTAAGTTTACCATCCTTGATCCAGACTTTAAATTTTCCATCGATAAGGCCGTTCTTATATTGTCTTTCACATTCCAACTGACCATTTTCATATTTGTATAAGACTTTACCATTTACCGGCAAGCTGTCAGCTAATGTATAGGCTATGTTTTCTTTAAT
>CAYUXV010000132.1:0-5710 GCA_964448875.1 uncultured Verrucomicrobiota bacterium | reverse complement strand
ATCCTAACCCTAGTGTCCAAGGTCGACAGCTGTGAATTCGTTAATTTCCTTATCGCGCCAAGCCAGCAAATCTGGGTTGGCAGAAAGCATCTACGCCACTGTTCCGGCCACATGTGGACCACTGAAAGAATTACCTCGGATCCGTACATTGGGATTCATGTATCCCTCGTTCTGACTGGATAACAACGCATAGTCGCCAGTTGGGAAGCCACATACGTCGGGCTTTATCAGCCCCTTGGGCATGGGGTAATCACCATAAAACTTCACACCGGCCCATTCAACTGGCCCAAGACTCACAAAGTTTGGAATCTTCATGTTCCGATCCACGCCTCCAGCAGCAATAACACAGGGAATTCCCTCCGGAATCCTGAGCTGAATCGGTTTGAGCAGTTGTTGAAAATTGCCCGCGCCGCTGACAAGCACGAGCCCGGTGGCCGTGGCGTGCTCACTCATCAACCGCCACAACCCACGGGTATGGCCAAGGTTGGGAATGGAAAAACTCATATTCATCACGTCAGCGCCGTTCTCCACGGCGTACTGGTGCACTAGCGCAGCTCCGAAGAAACCACCCCAGCCCATGAGTGGCATAAGCTTTGCTTCGGGCGCAACGCCAGTGACCGTGCCACCGGTACCGTCGCCTGCAACGATACCAGAGGTGAGCGTGCCATGCTGCCGCCCTCCACGCGCGATGACCTCGGGCGTGCCAAGACTGAAGTTGAATCCATAAAGGTCATCCACCCAACCGTTGCCGTCGTCATCCTTGCCGTTATTTGGCAGCTCATCGGGATTATGCCAGATGTTGTTTCGCAAGTCCGCATGTCGATAATTCACACCCGCGTCGTACATCGCCACCACCACACCTCGTCCAGTGATTTTTAATTCGTTCCAAACGCGGTCCGACTTCACCGCCTTGAGATTCCACGGGATTTTTTTGCCCTTGGCACTGAATGCTTCACGCTTGACTACTGGCAGCACCTCGCTCACTCGCCCTTGCCCTCGTCCTTGCGGGATAGGTCCTGCTGGGTAAATAAATTTTATGTTTTTTGATTTTGCCGCCTTTCGAATTGCTTCAGGCGTAAGTGTGGTGGCGATACCGTTCACCAACCATAGCCCTCGCGCCTCCTTGGGCAAATCCAGTTCCTTCCGTAACTTTACCTGATCCGCCTTTGCTATCGCCTTCAACTGCGCGATTATTTTGGGGCGCAGTGTCGTTCGCTTGGCAGCCTTCTGCTCCATACAAAATTCCGGGAATCCTTTCGCTCCCTCAAGCAGTTGCCGTTTGCCAAGCAGGATGACTCCCGTGGATCGTCCGCCACGAATGGCCTGCGAAACCTTGGGGTCAATCTTCGTTTCCTGCGCTCCAATAAAAAATACGCTTAGAAGCAACACAATCAGAACTCTGGTCATGCCAGAAAAGGTATCAGTAACATGTCTCGCCCGTCCATCATGCCTTGAAATTTCTCGCCCCCCCTGTAAGTTGGCGACTGTCTCCATGAATAAGCTCAAAAAATTTGTTACCCCTTGCATGACCATTTTTGGCCTTATCCTCATGTCTTCCTGTGCGCAATCTGATGCGCGCGGCAAGGCGGTTTGGAACGATTTCAGAAAGCAATGGGAGGCCAAGGGCGAGGTGTTTGACTACAAGCGGGTGATCCCCAAGCCAATTCCTTCTGAAAAAAATTTTGCACATATCCCAATGCTCAAACCGCTGCACGAATATAAAAAGAAGGATGATCAAATTGGTGTCACTCCCGTTGATCCCAAAAAACACGAGCAAGCAAAAAACCTTTTGAGAATTGAGAGGCTCAAGGGGAAGTCACTGCCCAAACTCGGCCAGTGGAACATTGGGCAGCCTGCTGACCTGATTACGTGGCAGAAATTTTTTCGGGAACAGAAAGGCTGGCCGCATCCGGAGGAGGCAGGCAAGCCGGCAGAGGATATCCTGCAGGCACTCGGGAAATTTAAACCCACCATGGCCAAACTTGCCCAAGCGGCCAAGGCGCGGCCTCTATGCCGATTTGGCATCAAGTATGAGGCCCACTTTGGAGCGTTGCTGCCTCATCTTGCCACTTGCCGGAATTTGGTGAGGAGTTTCACGCTGCGGGCATTGTCGCATCTGGCTAATGACGATCCCGAAGCCGCCTTGGCCGATGTGCGGATGGGCCTATTTATTGCCGAAAGCATCAGGGACGAACCCATACTTATCTCCCAACTGGTGCGCATTGCCTGCCTGCAAATGGCACTTCAACCTGTATGGGAAGGGTTACAGGACGAAGACTGGAATCCTGAGCAACTTGCTGACATCGAGAAACAACTTGCTGCCATTGATTTACTGGAAGGATACCGTATCTCCATTTTAGGAGAACGCGAGATTGCTAATCTGGCGATTGACCAATGGCTCCTTAATCCCAAGTTAATGGAGGAGCAATTGGCTCCTCTTGACGGGGAGCCGACCGTAGTTATTGATATAGTATCCAGTGACTGGATTTACCAAAACCAAGTACGCCTCAACGAGATGCATGTGAAATATTCCCAGCGTGTTGTAGAAACCAAGGCTAGACGCATTCACCCGGACATCGGAGCGACTTTCGAGGCAAAAATTGAGGAGCGAAAAAAGAAACCGGACTACGTACTGAGCAGCATGCTGCTTCCTTCAGTTGGTAAAGTAGCGACAAGAATTGGGTTTGCTCAAACCGCCGTGGATCATGCACGCATTGCTTGCCACTTGGAGTTGCACAAGCTGAAGCACAAAAAGTACCCTACAAAATTAACCGAACTGAAAATACCTATTGCCAACGACCCTTACACCGGAAAACCGTATGTCTACAAATCCGATTCCAAGGGCAGGTATGAGCTCCATGGTGTCGGCAGAAACCAGAAGGACGATGGAGGCAAGGTAGTTTTGACAGATAGCGGCAGACTGAATCTTGAAATAGGCGATCTGGTTTGGGGTTATTCGGCGCAATCAGTGCCCAAGCAAAAATAAAAAGCTGTTCTAGCCATCTAGTTCGCACACATGCCTGTGTATTTGAATATAAAAACACCCCGACTTTGATGGCTTAAAATATTAATTTTGATTTTCGTGTCTATTAAAACCTAGACACCCCTCGAGTAAGGTAAAAAATGAATGGAGCCAGTTCCCGGACTCGAACCGGGGACCGACGGTTTACAAAACCGGTGCTCTACCAACTGAGCTAAACTGGCTTACGCTGTACGCTCAGCCATCTCTAGCAAAGGCGTGTGAAAAAGCAAGTGAGATCGAGATAGCATTTGAGAATGAAAATAACCGGGAGGGTTTAAAAAATCTTTGCCTTGGCTTGTGCTCCATGGACGTGTAGTGCTTCGGACATGGCAAAGACGGCGTTGTTGTTTGCGGGTCAAGGCACACAAGTGGTTGGGATGGGTAAAGACTTGACGGACAAATATCCGTCGGCACGGGCACTATTCGACCGGGCCAATAAGGTATTAGACTATGACTTGGCCAAAATCTGCTTTGAACGCCCTGAGGATGCGCTTACCCAGACCGAAAACGCACAGCCTGGAATTTTCCTGGTGAGCTGGGTGGCGTTGAAACTTCTCAGGGAAAAGGTGCATGATCTTTCGTTTGAAGCTACAGCCGGTTTGTCTCTAGGCGAATTCACTGCTCTAACGGCCGCAGGAGTTATGTCTTTTGAGGACGGATTGAAAATTGTGCGTCAGCGAGGACGCTTCATGCAGGAGGCCTGTGAAGCCACGGATGGCGGCATGGCGGCAATCATCGGGCTAGATGAGGCAACCACACGCGAGGTGTGTGATGCCTCGGGCGTGGAATTAGCAAACCTCAATTGCCCGGGGCAACTGGTGATTTCAGGCCTCACCGCTGGTATTGAGGAAGCCTGTAAATTAACCAAAAAAAAAGGAGCAAAGCGGGCACTGCCACTGACCGTTGCCGGCGCCTATCACTCACGCCTCATGGAAAGTGCCTGCCCAAAACTAGAAGCCGCCCTGCGCGAAGTGGATTTGACCCTACCCGATGTACCGGTTATTTCCAACGTAACCGCCGCACAGCATGAAACGACTGAAAAAATCCTGCAACGCCTTGTGGAACAGGTGACTTCCCCGGTAAGGTGGGAGTCCTCCATTCGACTTCTTCTCGAGCAGGGCTTCACGCGCTTTATTGAGCTCGGTCCAGGCACTGCACTGACCGGTTTCATGCGCCGCATCAACCGCGAGACGGAGGTGCTAAATGTTTCTAATGTCGAAAGTCTTGAAAAAACGATTGCAGCCTTGGCCGATTAACACTACTCACCCTGAATCACGATGAATCTGAAAAATCAAGTTGCAGTGGTTACCGGTGCAGGTCGAGGAATCGGACGCGCAATTGCGCTGAAGCTAGCTGAGGCTGGGGCTGATGTGGTGTGCGTCTCCCGCACCGAAGCAAATTCGAAAAATGTAGCGGAGGAAGTCACCGCGATGGGCCGGAAGAGTTGGGCGATCGCGGTGGATGTGGGGGACACAGCGGCCGCAGAGGCAGCCGTGGCAAAAATATTGGAGGATACCGGGGGCGTGCAAATTCTCGTAAACAACGCCGGTGTAACACGCGATGGATTACTGATGCGCATGAGCGTCGAGGATTGGGACACTGTGCTGAACACCAATCTCAAGGGTGCATTCATTATGACGAAGGCGTTTACCCGAAATTTTATGAAATTGCGCACAGGGCGTATCATCAATGTGGCATCGGTGGTGGGCTTGATGGGAAACGCTGGACAGGCGAATTACGCAGCCAGCAAGGCGGGACTGATTGGATTCACCAAGAGTGTGGCAAAGGAATTGGCGTCTCGCAATGTAACCGCGAACGTGATTGCTCCAGGTTTCATTGACACGGACATGACCTCTGATTTAAAGGAAGAAACTAAGGAAACAGCCAAGTCACATATTCCACTTGGGAGATTTGGCCTACCGGGAGATATCGCAGAAGCGGCTGTTTTTTTAGCAGGTTCAGGTGCAAACTATATAACGGGGCAAATCATCACTGTTGATGGCGGAATGGTCATGTAAATTTAAAGCGAATTTGTTGTGAATAAAAATTCGCGACTCAGGGCTTGACGCATGAGCTGAATTGCCTGAAAAGCAACGCGAATTTAAGAGCATTATGTCTGAAGAAACGAGCACAGAAGACAGGATAAAAAAAATCATCGAGTCACAACTCGGCGTGAAGTCTGAGCAAGTGAAACCTGAAGCGAAGTTCATTGAGGATTTAGGGGCTGACTCGCTTGATACAGTTGAACTGGTCATGGCGTTAGAAGATGAGTTCGGCAAAGAGATTCCTGATGAGGAAGCGGAAAAACTCACCACGGTGGGTTCGGTTATTGAATACGTCGAGGGCAGCCAAGGCTAAGCACTTAGGTTTTTTGGGCAGTCTGGACGCAATCGTCCGGCTGCCTTATTTTTTTCTATGAGTATCTCGGAACGCAGGATAGTTGTAACCGGAATGGGCGCAGCAAGCTCCCTCGGGGCAGATGTCGATACTCTTTGGGAGAACATTATCAATGGAAAGTGCGGTATTCACCGCATCTCTTCTTTTGATGTTACTGATTATCCGTGCCAGTTTGCAGCCGAAATAAAGGACTTTGATCCGACGCCTGCGTTTCCAAACCCGAAAGAGGTTCGCCGGACGGACCGATTCACGCAGTTGGGCATCTTCGCAGGATGGAAGGCCTTGTTGGAC
>CAYUXV010000131.1:0-17480 GCA_964448875.1 uncultured Verrucomicrobiota bacterium | reverse complement strand
TATAACCAAGGGTATTCGTGTGTTTGAGCTGCGCACCTACACCACGGCTCCTGATCGGTTGAAGAATCTGCACGCGCGTTTTCGCGACCATACCTGCAAGATTTTTGAAAATCATGGCATGAAAAATGTCGCCTACTGGACGCCCATGGATGACAACAAGGGTAAATCCAATACTCTAATTTACATCATTTCCCACTATGTGAAGCCGGCCTTAAGTGGCACGGCTCAGGCTAAAAAGAACTGGAGAGGTTTTGCCGGGGATCCGGCTTGGAAAAAGGCGCGGGCTGCTTCAGAGAAAGACGGCAAGATTCTCGCCAAGGCCCCTCACAAGATTTTCATGAACCCGGGTGATTATTCGTCAATAAAATAGGTTTTTCTGAATAACCACACAGGTTATTATTTCCAATCCATTAGGAAATGAGCCTGTTATGCGCCATTTTGTTTGTTTCGCTGGCGGCTGTAGCCGTAGGGGCGGAGCCTTTGCACGTCCGCATTGATCGACTGATTGAGAAAGGGCAAGTAGGGGCGCTGGCAGCGCAATCAACGGATGGGGAATTTCTACGGCGGGTTCATCTCGATCTGACAGGGCGCATCCCTTCATCGGCGTCGGCGCGCGCGTTTCTGAACGACAAGACCCTCGGTAAACGCAACAAGGTTATCGATCGGCTTCTTGCTTCACCCGAGTACGCAAGACAGATGGCTGTGGCCTTTGACGTGGAATTAATGGAACGCCGTGCGGACAAGCACGTGAAGGCGGCCGAATGGCAGAAATATCTCGTTGACTCATTTGCAGCCAACAAGCCATGGGATAAGCTTGCTGCTGAAATGTTTATTTCGGATGGCGACAGTAACACCACGACAGCAAAAGCCCCGCGCGCGGCAGCAAAATTTATTATGGATAGCGACATGGAGGAGAACCTAGTCACTCGTGATGTCGCGCGAAAGTTTTTCGGCATGGATCTCCAGTGTGCGCAATGTCATGACCACCCGAACATCGCCGATTTTTATCAACGCGATTACTACGGCATCTATGCATTCTTCAGCCGAACTTATATTTTTCAACCGGACAAGAAGAAGCCCGCGCAGTTGGCTGAGAAACCGACAGGCGAGGCGAGTTTTAAAAGCGTATTCACCAGCGTAGCCGGCCGTACACGACCACGCTTGCCGGTCGGGCATGAGGTGAACGAACCGGAGATTAAACCCGGTGAAGAATATATTGTTAAGCCGGATAAAAAGAAAAAGAACCTGCGGCCGATCCCGAAGTACAGTCGGCGTGCTCAACTTGCCCAATTGGCTGCCACTAACCGCATGTTCCAACATAACATAGCCAATCGCCTGTGGGGCCACATGATGGGTAAGGCGGTGGTTGAACCGCGAGACGGTCTGCACACTGATAATCCTGCCGCGCATCCCGCATTGCTTGAGCTGCTATCTAATGGGTTAGTGGAGCTAAAGTTTGATATACGTGCATTCCTGCGCGAGGTGGCTTTGACGCGAGCGTACCAGCGAAGTTTCGTTTTGCCAGCGGACTTGGCTGCACCCCAAATATCTGTGTTGCACGAGGAATTTAAGAAGGCATCCACCAACGGAGAAGCGGCGCAAACTGAATTTAATAAAGCCAAGGGTGAATTGGACAAGGCACGGGGTGATCGGCTTGCTACCAATGCAGGAGTTGACTCGGCCTCCAAGGCTGTGGCTGCTGCTAAAAAAGCAGCCGATGCTACGGTAAAGCCACTTGAAGATGCGAAGAAGGCGCTGGCAGCCAAGCAGGATCAGCATAAGACCGTGATGGCAGCTTCCACAGCGGCCAAGGTCGCGGCGGATAAGCTAAAGGATAATAAGGAACTCGCCACAGCATTTGCAAAGATCAAGGTCGAGGCAGACAAACTTGCTGCTGGAGTAGCTGCTGCACAAAAAAACACCGATGCCAAGACTGCGGCGAACAAGGCTGCAATTGATAAGTTGGCTGCTGCTGAAAAAGTTATGACCGGTGCGCAGGCGAAATGGAAGGTGGCAGACAAGGCGGTACAATCATTCGATGCGATTTGGATTGCTGCTTCGGCCAAACGAGAAAAAGCAAAAGCCGAAACTGCACGAACGATGCGTCGTTGGGAGGATGCGCAGGCTCTGGAGGAACTGGCACAGTCGAGGATGACGTTAGCTGGAGTTGAGCAGCAGTTGTCAAAAATGAAACAGAGCTTGGATTCGTCACGTACGGCAATGACGGCAGTGACGATTGAATTGCCACCGCATAAGGCTGCAATGCTTGCGGCTTCAAAAAGAAAAAGGGCAGCAGATGCAACAAGGGATTTGCAGAAACAGTTGCTGGATAAAAAAATCGTATTCGCTAAGGCGGCAGCAGATTCTGTGGCACAATTAAAGGATTCGAGCAAATTAATGGCGGAAGCATTGACGAGGGCAGTGAAGCGTAATGACACGGAAGACTTGGCTTTGAAAGCAAAGTTGGAAGCGGTCATGGCACGAGCGGATGAGGCTGTGAAAACGACACAGGTTTTGGATGCCATATTTAAGAAGGAAGTTGTGGCGCTGACGGCGGTGTTCAAACAGCGCATCGTCGCGGCAAATACCGAGACTGCGAAGGTTGCATCAATCCAAAAGACTTTGAACGCAGTGGAATCACGCATTGCAGAAGCCAGAAAACGTATGGATGAGGCACAGGGAAAAGTGGTCCAGACAACGGTGGCTTTTAACGACTCGCAATCGCGTTTGGATGCCGCTGTGGATGAGGTGACTGGTCGGTGGTCAAAAAATTTTTCAACGGGCGCATTCACACACCTTTCGCCAGAACAGCTTTGCTGGAGCATGATGGAAACGGCCGGGCTGGTGGCAGCGCAAAAGTCGGCGGCGGTGGCAGACTTCGAAAAAAAGAACCCCCTAAAGGATGGAGTTAAGGAGGGTGCAGCTCGCACGGCAGCTCTCGCAAAACACGTGGAGAAATTCGTTTATGACAAGCTGAAGGGTAACGTAGCGGCGTTTGTTAAACTTTTCGGTGGCGTGGCGGGGGAGGTCCAGACTGATTTTTATGCAACGGCTGATCAGGCTTTGTTTTTCTCGAATGGTGGTACGGTGCGGAGTTGGTTGAATCCTTCCGGCAATAATTTAACGGGAAGGTTGCAAAAACTGGAGGACCCTAAGGTTTTGGCTGAGGAGTTGTATTTAAGCGTTCTGACTCGGATGCCGAGCGTGGAGGAAATGGACTTGGTTGCTGAGTCACTTGCCGATCAACCGAAAGAGAAATCGGCCGTGGTCAAGGAAATGGCGTGGGGACTTTTGACCTCGACGGAATTTCGCTTCAAGCATTGATAAATGCGTTAAAAGAATTGATTTAATTGGAGCTTTCCGTCGTCAAATCGGGAGGCTATGCTGTTAACAGTGTGCTAAAAAGAGGCGATTTATGAGGAAAAAATTCCACGCATGCGGGTCGGCTGATCATGAAATGGCGCGCCGACAATTTTTGGGCGGCATGATGGCCGGCGGAACGGTGATTGGTGGGCTGAGTTCGTTTTACACTCAGGAAGTTCTTGCCAGTCTGGCCAAGCAGCAGAAACGTATGGTCGTGGTGCGTATGGCAGGCGGGTTAAGCCAACTGGAAAGTTGGGATCCGAAGCCGAATACGACTACTGGCGGTCCTTTCAGGGCGATCTCGACAAGCGTTCCAGGTATTCAAATCTGTGAACTGTTGCCGCATACCGCAAAGCAAATGCATCACTTGTGTCTCGTACGTGGTATTAACACGCATAATGGAGATCATGGCAAAGGGACGTACATGATGCTTACCGGTCGACACAAGATGCCAGGTCAGACGTATCCAGAGTTGGGGGCGGTGGTAGCCAAAGGTATGGATAACGGAGGCCAATCTCTTCCCGGACACATCAAGATTTCCAGTGGTGGCAGCGGTGGCCGCAACAATGACAGTGCCTACCTTGGTCCAAAGTATGCCAGCATTTCGCTAAGTGGCGGCAAGCCCCCTGCTAACACTGAGCGACCCAAGGGCTTGAGCGAAGAGGCAGTGACGAAAGCAGACGCCTTTCGACGTGCGGCCAACGAACATTTCACTAAAAAACGCCGCACTGCCGAGACCGAAGCCTATGTGCAGAGTTTCGAGCAGGCACAGGAACTAGTGAAACGTCGTGATGTGTTTGACTTGGCCAAGGAGCCCAAGAAAGATCACGAGCGTTACGGCTCAACGGACTTTGGAAAGCACTGTCTATTGGCCCGTCGTCTTGTCGAGAAGGGCATCAACTATGTACAGGTTGAGCACTCGAACTACGACACACACAACGAAAACTTTGAGTTTCACTTTGAGCAGTTGGGCGAGTTCGATAGGCCCTTTGCGACATTGGTGAATGATCTAGCCGAGCGAGGGCTGATGGAAAGTACGCTTATTGTGGTGCTCAGCGAGTTTGGGCGTACGCCTAAAATTAATCCACGCTACGGACGTGATCACTGGGGGACCGCGTGGAGCGTGTGCCTAGGGGGCGCAGGAATCGTAAAAGGTGCTGCTTATGGGAAAACCAATGCAACTGGTACGGCTGTGACTGACGGTCAGGTCGATGCGGGGCATTTATTTCACACCTATTTGCAAGCGATGGGAATGAATAGCCGCAAGACCTTCAAGGTTGGGGGACAAAAGCTTCCAGTGGCAGACCCGGCGTTTGAGCCCATCAAGGAAATCTTGTTATAACCACGGCATGCCATGAAGGCTGAGCCCAAACAGGTTCATATTTCCAAGGAATACGCGCACGGGGCTCCTCTCATAAATTGCCGTTTCGATCCCAAGGGTGAGCACGTTTTTGCTACGGCTGAGGATCGTGCCATCATTCGCTGGACGCTTGCTGATGGCAATAAGGCGGAATTCAAGGCGCATGATTCATGGGTGCGAGGACTGGCATTTAGCCCGGACGGTGAGACGCTGGTAACCGCTGGATACGACGACACGCTCATGTGGTGGCCTGCCAACGCTAAGAAACCCACGCCTATTCGCCAGGTAAAGGCGCACGCTGGCTGGATTCGTGCCATCGACGTGAGCCCTGACGGCAAATTGCTTGCCAGTGGCGGCAATGACCGCATTTTAAAACTTTGGAACCTCGCCGACGGCAAGTCCGTGTGCGAGATGACTGGGCATGAGTTGGATATTTACAGCGTGATGTTTCATCCCGACGGCAAGCATCTGCTTGCCGGTGATCTCATGGGGCACATTCGCCAATGGGAAATTGCGACCGGCAAGGAGGTGCGCAAGTTTGAGGCGAAGGATTTACATACTTATAACGGCGGGCAGCGCGTGCATTACGGTGGCGTGCGCAGTCTCGCGCTTAGCCCGGACGGCAAGCACCTCATTGCTGGTGGCTTGTACAAGGGCACCAACCCGCTTGGTGCGGTCAATGAGCCGCTCGTGATGCGTTTCGAGTGGGCAAGTCAAAAAGTCCTAAAAAAACACATCAGCGATGGTGTGAAGGGTGTCATTTGGCGGACACTCTTTCATCCCGAAGGCTTTCTCATCGGGGCCAGTGGCGGGAGTGGTGGCGGTTATCTGCTTTTTTGGAAAACCGAAAAGGATAAAAGTTTTCACAAGTTTAAGATGCCTGACACCACGCGCGAAATGGACTTGCATCCAGATGGCATGATGCTCGCCACGGTTCACTGGAATAAAAAGCTGCTCTTGAGTAAGCTGGCTCCTAAACCGCCCACCAAGAAAAAATAGCGTGAAGGGAGGGACGCGCTTAATCTCGTCTAGGTTTCTTTTCTTGTGTGGTTAGAGGTTATTTCCCCTTTGGCAGCACCTTGCCCAGTGCATGATCGCTCGGTTTCAGGCCTTTGCGGAAGCTGTTGAAGCCGTAGAAGAGCGGCTTATAGGGATCCACGTAATCCACGTTCGCTTTCTTGGGGACCTCGAGCTCGAGGCCGGCGTAGATGGCGTTGACGATCATTCGGCGCAAGCCCTCGCTTTGCAGATCCGTGGCGGCGCCCATGGTGCTGGTGAAGATGGGGCTTGTTTTGCCGCTGGGCCACTTGTGGCTGCGCGTCCATGCCACAGCCATCGCGGGGTCGTTGATGCCGCGGCCTTTTTTCTGGCGCGTGGAAGGCTTGGAGTCGGGCTTCATGTTTTCGAGCACGAGGCCGCGCATGAGAATCTTGGCATCCTTCGGCGGGTATGCCTCGTACACGTCGGAGTCGGCAAATACATCGGTCACGCCATTGAGGATAGAATCCTTTTCCGCGCCGGGTTCGACGACGCCGCGGCAGGCTTCCCGCTTGTGGGCACCCCAGTGGCTCACCCAGCGCTCGCCGAGCACGCGCTTCCCAAAGCCACCGATCTTGCCGCGGAAAGCGTGCGTGCTGGTGCGCAGACCGATGACCGGAATGCCACGGTTGCAGGCGTCATCGAAGTGCTTGTAAATCGCGTCTGGCCACGTGCGGAAACGTAGCAGCATAATGATGGCGTCTGCACTGTCCAAGGCCTTGGGGTTAGAGAGGCTTTTCTGGTTATTTGGATCGATCTCCCCCTTGTCGTTCATTGAGAAGAGCACGGTGCACTTGAAGCCGTGGCGTTGGCTAAGAATCTTGGCCAACATCGGGAGTCCTTCCTCCCCGCGATATTCTTCATCACCAGTCAGGAAAACCAGGTGCTTGCCCTTGCCAGCGCCTGATGTGCCTTCATAAACGATATGATCGTTCGCTGCGCATACGGAAGGTATTGTAAAAATTAAGACTGCAAAAAAAATAAGGATGGATTTCATAATTCTTTAGTTCTTTTCAAGAGGTTCAGCGGCGCAAAAATATACTGATATTGCCCCAAAGCAAACCCAGAAATATGTAAAATGCTTGTTTTAGAGGGCTCTTTATTGCGACAACAGTTGTTAGTTTTGTCGACTAATAGTTTTGTTTGAACGAGAATAAACGAGATTTAGTGTCATGAAAAAACTCATTCTTGTTCGCCATGCCAAATCTGACTGGGGTGATGCCAATATTTCAGATCATGATCGGTCGCTTAATGAACGCGGTTTGCTCAATGCTCCAGAGATGGGAAAGCGACTGTTAAAAAATGGCATCAGGCCTCAACAGATTTTGGCCAGTAGTGCCATACGTGCGCAGGAAACAGCCAAACTCATTGCCGCGGAGCTAGATTATTTAGATAGCGATATTTTTTCTGAGCCGAGGCTGTATGAAGCGCAAGTTACCGATTGGCTGGAGGTAATTGGGGGATTGGATGACCGCTGGGTCTCTGTGATGTGTATTGGTCACAACCCGGGCGTGAGCGACTTGGCCGCCGGGGTATTTGGCCAACCGGTCATGGACGTACCCACGTGCGCGGTGTTTACCCTAGACTTTGCTGCCACGTACTGGAGCGAAGTGCCTTCGAGCATCCCTGCTGCTGCAGATTATGATTACCCAAAAAAGAAAAAACCTGTAAACTGAAACCAAAATGGAAGCTACTGAATTTAAATCCCGCGAAGCACTTGAATCTACCGCTGCAACTGATGCGCTCACTGCGAGTGAAAAGCACCTGATCGGCCTAGCTGTTACGGTAACCCGAGGCTGCACTGCCTGCAGTGGTGGTCGCATCGAGAAGGCTCTGGCTGATGAGGTTTCCTACGAAACTGTCCGTGCCGCGATTGATCTTGCTGCTGCCGTGAACGCGGGTGTCACATTGCGTACGGCGATTGATGGCGCAAATGCAGTGGAGGCAGTCAAGGCTTGTACAGATGGGACGTGTGCCTGAGAAGAATCAGCTATTTGTTCGATTCTAGCCGCGTCAGCTTGTCGCCTAGTTGTCGATTTACATCTTCAAGTCCGCGCTTGATCAATGGGTTCTTGGTGTTATTGAGATATTCCCCGAGAAGTTTTTGACGATTACGTATTACCTGAGGAGAGGGGTTCCCCTTGAGTAAGGAGCCTCCTGCAATGAATAGCTTGCCATAAGCCTCACGTGGATTGGCTTCGGTTTTTTCAGCATTTTTGAGCCCATCGTCAAAAACTTCTCGGAAGATATTGTCGGCGTCGGCGTTCTTACCGACGTATGTCATGGCAGCATCGCTGATGATAAGTTTGTCTCCTGGGTTTGTGATGTCCGGGTTTTTATAGAGCTGATATAGAATTGGCATTGCACTTTCGCCGAGGGTTTCGTTGATGTATCGAAGGGCGGCTCCTTCAATACGCCCTTCAGAGTTGACTAGGATTTTTTTTGCAAACTCCACAAGTCGCTGGTCTTTGTGCTTGTGGAGGAGAGCAAAAAGAATGCGGCGTGAATCATCATCGAGTGGTTTCTCAATTAGCTCGCGTGCTGCCTGCAGCATGGCTTCCTTGTATTTTCCGGGGCTTAATTGCTCAAGCAGTTCACCTAGGATAACGACCTCTACGCCGCGACCGGTTTCTGCCAACTCGAGTGCAAGTATATCTTCAGCTTCAGGGCCGCCGATCTCACTAACAATTTCAAAAAGCCCGATACGCAAACTTTGGGGAAACAACTCTCCGGTACGGCGGTAAGCCATGCCGCCCCAGTAATCAACCACTGAACGCCAGTTTTCAGGGTTCTCATCCTTCCCGCCTGAAAGAAATTCACCAGCTCTATTATCATCTTTTCGATCAGTTGATTCGTATTGTAAATCAATCCGCTCACGGTCATCACTACCCTTTACAGGCTTCCCTTTGAGAAACTCGCCGATGACGGCTAGCGACTCCGTGCCAAAGTCGGCTAGGCCCACAAAGCAATAAATAATCCGGCGTTTTTTTCGGTTTTCATCTGGTCCAATGGGATCGGTTTCTTCCAGATATTGTAGAAGTTTTTCAGGGGTGTATTCGTTATCTTCATCTGGTGAGGCGGAATCTTCGGGGGATTCAGGTTTGCCCGCCTCAGGAGCGGGCTTCGCTTCCTTACTTGAAGAGGATGTTTTTCGAGAGGGTACCGGTTTTCGTAGGGCGCCGTATTTTTGGTTTTCCTCCTTTAAATTGGTTAGCTGAGCTTCCTTTTCTCTTAGAACTTTGCGATGCGTAGTATCCATGACGGCCCACGCTACGACACCGGCAGCTGTGGCGCCGATTACAGCGGCCATGATGAGGCTAAAGAATGGTTTCATTTCAGGGTTTTTGTTTGCTCAGTGTAAGCGTTGATTACTCTTCCTTTTCTTCTTCTTTTTTCTTCTGTGCCTCTCCCATGCGGTTGTCAAGCATGGTGAGGCCGAACTGCATCAGTATATCGCTGGAGCCTTTGCGTGCGTCGCCAAGCAGCTTGCGTCGGGCTTTGATAGTGTCCACTTCCTGTTCATCCACGTCGCGTGCCAGACTCATGACTGGGAGAAACAGTTTCTCGTATCGCTTCTCAGAGAACATGCTCTCACCCTCCATGTTTTTAAACCCATCCTTCATCATTTCGCGCCAGATTTCGTCAGCCTGCGCGTTTCGGCCAACATAATGCATTGCGGCGTCGCTGATCGCGGCCTTCTCCCACTGGTTTGTGATTCGTGAGTCGCTATAGGCCTGCAGGAAGATCGGCATTGCCCGCTCGCCAAGCACTTGGCGCAGATACGAAAGCGCATAGCCATCAAGCTTTCCATCCTCGCTTATCAAGATTCTCTTTGCATCTTCAACGAACACCTCATCCTTGTATTTAACAAGAATGGCATAAAGGTATCCCTTTGAGCGTTCGTCCAGCTTGGTGGCATTGGATTCCGGTAGTGGATTGGCCAAAATACTTCGTGTTTCCTTGAGAACGTCCTCACGAAACACACCCGGCGCGATCTCCTCCAATGCCAGGTCCAAATACGCGACCTCCACGCCCCGACCAGTCTCGTGGAGAACATCAATCAAAAGCTGCTCAGCTTCTTGGCTGCCGATCTTGGCTGTGGCCTCTAAAAGACCCAGTCGCATTGTTGGCGGAAAGCCACTACTTGGCTTGGGAAACGGCTGGAAATAGTCGATGGCGGAACTGTCCCGGATTTCCTGCTGCATTTCTCTCTGGCGCTCGCTGCGGCTCCGGCGGTTCCAGCGATTTCGCGGTTCCGGGTCCTGCTTGAAAATCAGATCTTCATCTTTTGTAAAAAAATCCCGGATATCTGCCACGGCTCCGGGGCCAATATCAACCATGGTCTCGAAATAATGAACTGCTCTGCGTTTGGAGTAGTCTTCTTCGGGATCGAGTTCCAAAAGTAGGTCTAATAATTCTAACGGGGTGTAGTTGGGATTCTGAGACGGGGTATTTGCACTTACAGTTCCCGTGTTCACTGGCGTGGACTTTGAGGGTTTGGTGACAGGCCTTTTCTTTTCGTTCTCGTCCTGCTTGGATTTCTCCAATGCGTCGTCGAACTTCTTTTGCTCAGTCGCAAGTTCTCCCCTATGTTTGCGCTTTTGAATTTCAAAGACTACCAATCCTGTGGCTAGCGCACCAATGGTCGTTGCGGCGATTATCGGTAAATAACGAATCATGTTATGTTTTTGATTGCACCCCTTTTTCTGCTGTCAAAGAGGTCATTTGTCATGGGTTGTTGTGAGGTTTCTCAACTGAAAATCATTTTTCATTTTCCCTACGTTCTCGCAAGGTATGCTCCAGAATGCCATCCATCTTGTTCAACCCCTGATTGAGGGTGGGATGGTTGAATTCTTCCCGGATGTTTTGAATCAATTGCCGGCGATTCATAAGGGTTTCGTCAGGTTGATTATGCAAATCACGTATCAGGGCAGAATTCGATACTTTGAACGCCCCCCATTTAAATTCCCTTCCCTCTCCTTGACTTTCCAATCCTTCCCGCACGGTTTGCATCAGGATTTGGTCGGCTTGGGCACTTTGTCCGACATAATGAAGAGCAGCGTCGCGGACTGCATATTTTGCCACCCCGTCAGTTATGCGGTTGTCGTCGATGGCTCTTTGAAGAATTGGGATGGCATCAGCACCCAGCACCTGACGAAGGTAAGATAGCGCGTAGCCATCCAACGAACCATCAGGATTAACCAGAAGCCTCTCGGCTATCTTTACAAAAACGAGGTCCTTGTATTTTACGAGAATTGAGTAAAGATAGCCTTTTGCTTGCCTGTCTACAGAAAATTCCCCGGCCGGGACAGGTGGCAATTTTTCGAGGAGTTCTCTTGTTACCTCAAGGATTTTTTTTAGGTGCTTCCCAGGGGCCATATCCTGTAAGGCAATTTCTAGATAGGCTACCTCTACACCACGAGCAGTGGCATCTAATTCTCTCAAGAGCAGTTTTTCCGCCTCCTCTGATCCGATGAAGGCAGTTACCTCAAGCAGTCCCAGCCGAAGGGTTGCCGGGAATGCTCTGTCAGTCCGAGGATATGGCCGGAAATAATTCCAGGCCATGTCTCTTTTGGTATCTGATTTTGGGTCCTTTTTCTCGTCGGCATCCTTATCTTTGGGTTTATCCTTGCCTTTGGGTTTATCTCTCTTCTTTAGTTTCTCTTTCGAATCAAAATTGGCTTGAGCAGATCTTGGTGTGGTAAAATCCAAGTCGCTATCCTCTTCCAAAAAATCGGCTATTGCAGGCAATGACCTGTCACCTTGATCGACCAGTGTTTCTAAATAATGCACTGCCCTTCGCATAGTACGTTTGTCATCAGCTTTCAGTTCCAACAATGATTCAATAATATCAGTGGGCTGGAGCAAATCCGGCTGTGTAGTTTCATTCGGAGAACTTTCTCCGTTTTGTTTAAAATGGTGCGGCTGTATTGTTTTTGGTTCTCTTATTGAGGAAATTTGTTTTGCCTCCAAAGGGCTGGTTGAAAAACGTTTTTCCAGTTTGGCCAGCTCATTACTATGTTGCCGATTCTGTGTGGTGTGTACCACCACACCTGCGATTGCCGCACCTATTGCAGTGGCAATTATCAACGGTATGACTTTTGTCGTCATATTAAATTCAATTTTTGATTTTGCCTAAAGGCGTGATGAAACACCCCACAGCTTCAGTTCGAGAACGTACAACTTTTTTCCCAGCGAGCACGGCATCAAGTGCGTCGCGCAGTTCGTGTTGGGTTATAACACGGCGCGGTTTTCCAAAGTCGGCATAAAAATTATTAATGCGGCCAAGATAAACGCCGCGTCTCTTGTCAGAGAGGACTGCCGCTTGTGGCGTGATGGTAGCTCTTGTCGCACGAACCAGTTGGTGTTCACGATCGTGTATTGCCACCTGTTCCTCATATTCGTATGACTTTATGTGTTCCAGCACTTCCGCATGCGTCATCTCAGGGTCTGTGTAAACCAACGTAAACTTTATCTCCCTGGCATACTTTTTTGTAATTCGTTTTATTTCTGGTGCCATCTTGTTGGCTATCGGGCAATCGTGAGTGATAAAAAATAAAACCGCAGCCTTATATCCATCTGGACTCAGTGGTTGCCAGGATTTGCCGCGTACATCCTTCAATTCTGCGCCATTTAAAGCGAAGTTTTGTGCTAATAGAAAAAATGCAAAAATCCGGACCATATGCCTGCGAACCTAACACTATATATGTACTTTTACGAAGAAAAGTTACATAGCTTTTAATTTATTGCATGAACACGTGCGTAACCTATAGCCGAATGACTTCCTCGGCGATTTGAACAGCATTTAGCGCGGCTCCCTTCAAAAGCTGGTCGCCGACAACCCAAAATGAAAGACCGTTTTTCAAGGCGCAATCCTGCCGAAGACGGCCAACGGCACAGTTGTTTTCACCAGCCACATTGAGTGGAAGTGGATATACATTTTTTGGAGTATCATCCAAAAAATCCAATCCCGATGCTTTTTTTAGAACCCTGCGTGCAGCAGCTACAGTAACAGTTTTGGAAAATTCTGCGTTTACCGCGATCGAATGTGCGCGGTAGACGGGGACACGCACGCATGTCGTGCTGGCTCGAAAGCGTGGGTGATGCATTATCTTGCGGCCTTCGTTCTCCATTTTCATTTCTTCCTTGGTGTAGCCATTTTCAAGGAAAGTATCCACGTGTGGCAGTACATTGAAGGCGATCTGATGCGGATAAACCTCTTGGGTTACCTTTCGTCCTGCAGCGATCTGTTTCACTTGTGTTCTTAATTCCTCAATCGCGAGTGCGCCTGAACCGGATACTGCCTGGTAGGTTGAGGCAAAAATACGTTTCACCCCAAAGGCCTTATGCAGAGGGTGGAGTGCCATGAGCGTGACGATGGTTGTGCAATTGGGGTTTGAGATGATGCCTTTATGTTTCTTGACGTCGCCAGCATTGATCTCAGGCACTACCAACGGGACGCTTTTTTCCATACGAAAAGCGCTTGAATTGTCTACCACTACACAGCCTTTGGCTGCTGCAACGGGCCCAAAGGATTTGCTGACTGAGCCCCCAGCGCTAAAGAGGGCGATGTCAACATCGTCAAAGGAATCTTTTGTCAGCTCGCGTATAGTGATCGATTTGCCCTTGAACCGCACACGTTTGCCAGTCGATCGTTTTGAGGCCAGTGGTAAAAGCTGATTTACAGGAAACTTCCTTTGGTCAAGCACGCGAAGCATTTCCTGCCCCACCGCACCAGTGACCCCGGCGATGGCTATGTTATATTTACTTCGGCTCATAAGGGGCGGGGATAATAGCGAGTACGGAGTTTGTGTCAAATGGGGAAAAGGCTCGCGATGGCTCTGAGTGTATGGTTTGCTTCATTGCATGGAGGTCAATATTCGATCGGCACTACGGGAGGACTTGCCGGAGATTTTGAATATTTACAACGAGGCGGTACGTAACACAGCGGGTACATACGACAGCGAGCCACATACGTTGGAGCAACGTACGGTATGGTTCGAACGCTGTGAAGCAAAGGGATATCCCATTTTGGTGGCGACGCAAGGAGAGGCTTCGCTGGGCTGGGGCTCACTGGGGCCATTTATGGAGCGCCCGGGATTTAAACACACAGGTGTTTGTTCGGTTTACGTCACATCAACGGCTCGCGGCCGAGGCATTGGCACGAAGTTGATTGAGGCGATGATTATAGAGGCAAGAAGTCGCGACTTGCACACTGTGTTGGCTGCGGTGGATGCATCAAACGACGCGAGCCTGCGGCTACATGAAAAACTCGGATTCTGTCGCGTGGGCACATTCCAAGAGGTTGGCCGCAGGGGCGGTCTCTGGCACGATATGGTTTATCTGCAGCGGATGCTTTAGCAGATTATTGCCCGCCTCCTCGGCCTGGGCCACCACCGGTTCCTCGTCCTCGCCTTTCTCCCTCAGGGCGTTCGCGCAGTGAGAAGCGTGGTAATTCCCTGACCTTGGTCGGATCCGCAGCCATTGCGTTCAGCCGTTCACCAACCTTATCCATCATGGCGACCATCTCAGGATCATTGGTGGTGGAACGAAAATTGCCGAGTAGCTTTTGGCGGCCAGCAATTTCTTCAGCCGAAACTTCCCGGCCCATTTCCGGTAGTCTGCCCAAATAATATTCCGCGGTGCGGCGCGGATTCGAGCCTCCCCGTCCCCGACCGCGGCCACCTTCCTGACCTTCAGCAGGCTCCGCGGGCTGGTTGGCCAACTCATCCATCACCTCTTGGAAACGTGAGGTTACAATTGCGTTCGCAGCATCATTTTCCCCCATGTAACGGCCGGCAGCTTCTCTGATTGAACGTCTGGTATCGTCAGTGACATCCGAGCCTTCATAGAGCTCCTGATAAACGTACATGATGTTTTCTCCCAGGACGAAATTCAGGTAATCACGCGCGCCTCTGTTGAATCCTCCCTCATCATTGACCAGCATTCCCTGGGCCTGGTCGGCGAAGGTTTTGTCCTCATATTTGCGCAGCAGGCCCCAGAGTTGATCAGTGCCACGTGCATCCGAGCGGAAACCGGTATCTTCGATTGTTTCCTCCAACAGGATTGCCTGTGCAGCATTGATTACATCCTTCTGATACTTATCACCGAACTTTTTCGTGAGTAACTGGTCTAGGAAGACAACCTCCGCGCCGCGCAGGGTGGCGTTCAGTTCGCCGATAAGAATCCCCTCAGCTTTTGGTCCGCCAATACGATCGACTACCTCAAAAAGGCTCATACGCAGAGTGGGCGCCTCATTGAAGGTCATGCCGCGTTGGGACATCATGCCCTGAATCCGGCTTTGCCAGTCGCCACCGCCGCCGCCTTGCATTCCACGTAACATGTCAGCACCACCGTTACGGAAAAAGTCACCAAGGCCACCGCCGCCAGGTCCGCCACCGCCGGGTCGCTGCCCGCCGCCGGGTCGTTGTTGGCCCCACGAAGTTTCAGCAATCACCAAAGACAAAACTGCAATCAACCAAATATTTTTCATTTCAATCTCCTGATTTTATTTACTGATTTAAATCCAATGCCTACCTACCCCCGCGTCCACCACGTCCACGTCCCCAGTTGCCAAATCCGCCACTACGATTGCCGGTTACTTCACCGAGCATGGCTTGTACTCCGCCCCTTTGTTCCTTAACGGCATTATACTGGTCGGCAGTCAGGATCACCTGTACCCGACCATCAATTTCGGTGGCCGTTCCGGATTCTTCTCTGGAGGCCCGATCGCGTTCTCCATCCTCTCTGGCTCCACGCCAGTACTCGCCCATTTTTTGCCTGCGCTCCTCCTCGGGAAGTCCTTCCAGAGTCTTACGGAATTCTTCAAACTTTGACCGGAAATCTGCCCGGCGTGCCTCTTCACCCTCGCGTCGCTTTTCACGCTCCGCATCGATCGCGGGCTTCATGTCTTCCATCATCTGTTTTAATTGATCCATCTGCGCGATCTCTATGCCATATTTATCGGCCACGCGCCGTTCACGATCCGCATCAATATCCGGCTCGCCGTCTTCATTGGATTCAAGAAATTCCTGAATGGCGGGCAATGATTCCTGATCCATGTGTACCAGCGCTTCTGTCAGAAAAATCCGTTTACGCTGTGCGAGACGTTCGTTGGATTTGTACTCCTCCGGCAATAGTTCCAAAATGGTCTCGGGAGACATTCCCACCGCAACGCGGCTTTTCCTGGCATCATCAAGTTCTGCACGAAGGTCTGCCACCCGGTTTTCCAACTGGGCAACCTTTGCTCCATCACCCCTGCCGCCTCCCTGTCCACGCTGTTCACCGCCAGACCCACCGGCTTTCGCAAGTTTTTCCTTGGCTGTATCCTGGGATGCATCCTGATTCTGTGTTTGCTTCCCCTTTTTGCTATTTGAGGCACTACTTACCACAACAGCTGAGGCTGCCGCACCCACCGCCGCACTGGCGATTATCATAATGATCGTGTTCTTATTCATAAGCCTGTGAAATCTACTCCGCTTCTACGATAGACGCCCACATTCAACCTATGTTACGGCACTTTCGCAAACTTTTTTTCGATTTTTCCAGTTAGAAATCGCGTGTTACAGCGCAAAATGGCCATTAATGAAAATGTATGGAGTTAAAGATAATAGATTAGCCGAACAATACGACTACTGTACAAACAACCCAAAAGATTAACTGATATGGTTGAGATTGAGGGTCTTGGCGGCCTCATTTTCCTTTTTTTCACCCAATCAGATGTTCCAAGCCATTGAAAATCAGTCCTTAATGATCCGACCTTGATTAATCTTCTCCAAGGCGGATGAGGAATGTTTGGGTTTATACGGGTGCCAATCTGGCGCGCCAAACCAGTCATACATCACCGCCCGAAATTTCTCTATCTTTTCAGGCGGCTCTTTTTGCCACCCCATGTCACCCGTCTCACTGATCCAAGTGTCCAGTGCGGCCCGCATTTCGGTGAGGGCTTTAACGTGTTCGGGGCGGGTGGAGTCGATGAGGTTATTGAGTTCATTGGGGTCAGCCTCGGTATCAAAAAAGTATTCACGCCGGAAGTCGGTGAAGAGGGGCATGAGGTGTGGGTCGAGTTTTCCTTTTTTATAAAGTTCACGCATCACTTGCTGAACAGGGAAGCACTTCTCCTTATAAAAATTCACGTAGGTGCCAAAGTTAAGCTCGGGCTGGAAATTGCGAATGTAGTGATAACGCTTGCCGCGACCTGAGCGTAGGCGAAAGGACACATCATCCACCCGGTCGCGGGCGCTGAAGGCATACCGCCTTTGCGGGTCCCTGTTTTTACCGAGGAAAACGCGGCTTTGCATGCCCAAGGGACGCTCTACACCGGCCAGAGACAAGGTGGTAGCAGTTAAATCAAGCAAACTAATCACCTCTTCATTAACCGTGCCGGGCTTGAAGCCTTCGGGTGCAGGGAAATTCTTGGGCCACTTGATGATCATGGGCACATGTAGGCCGGTATCGTAAACCCAGTGGATGCTGCGATGGTCCACCCGACCATTATCACCAAAAACAATGATGATCGTATCATCCAGGAGTTTCTCCTCTTGAAGCTCCTTTAAAACAATACCAACGCGCCGGTCCATATTCGAAACCGAGTTGAGATAGCGTGCCCATTCCTCATTGGAGGTTTTGTGCTTGGGAAAGTAGGCCGGAGGCACCACGGATTCAGCTTTGGCGTACTGAACGTGTTCCTCCTCTCCCCACCATTTGATGCGCTCAGGTC
>CAYUXV010000130.1:0-8314 GCA_964448875.1 uncultured Verrucomicrobiota bacterium | reverse complement strand
GGGGTTTAATTATGGTCCAGGTGTATTAGTATAAGTTTGGGTACTTGGTATTTTTTGTGTTGGGGGGCGGGGGGTCCGCTTTGGTTTTGAACGTTAATGTCCTTATTTGGCTTTTGCTTAATAATGGTTTTGGCAGTTTACGGATGTAACTTTCGCCGCTGGGTTAGGGGGCGCTCATTACCCAACACAAACGGCTGCCTGGGCTGATTATGACAATGATGGCAATCTCGACGTTTATATTGGAAATGAGGCCGGTGATGTTAAAGCACCTTGTCAACTTTTTCGAAATAACGGAAACGGCACGTTCACTGACAGGGCAAGAGAAGCTGGCGTGATGAACTTGTCTTTTACCAAGGGTGTCACATGGGGCGATTATAATGATGACGGATTCCCAGACCTTTACGTTTCCAATCTCAGGAAAGACAATCGTCTGTTTAGGAATGATGGCGACGGAACATTCACCGACATAGCACCACAAGCCGGTGTTACTGGCCCCAAGGAAAGTTTTCCTGTCTGGTTCTGGGATTTTGATAACGACGGTGCTTTAGACTTATATGTTTCGAATTACGGGGAGGGACGTGAAAGTTTGGCGGCGGTGGTGGCCAATAGATTAGGCCAAGCAACCGATTACGAACCCGCACATCTTTATCAAGGTAATGGCAAGGGTGGTTTTAAAGAGGTCGCAAAAGCTCAGAATCTAACACAGTTAACCCTGCCGATGGGTGTCAATTTTGGGGATCTGGACAACGATGGATATTTGGACTTCTACCTCGGCACCGGCTACCCGGACTATGAAGCACTGATGCCAAACATAATGTATCGAAATCAAGGCGGAACGGGGTTTTCGGACGTTACTAGTGCCGGGGGATTCGGTCACCTACAGAAAGGCCACGGTATCGCCTTTGCAGACCTTGACAACGATGGCGATCAGGACGTGTTTGAACAAATGGGAGGTTTTTTCCTGGGTGACAAATATTACAACGCCTTGTTTGAAAATCCTGGATTCAACAACCATTGGATTTCTGTGAAGCTGGTTGGTGTTCGTTCCAACCGTTCGGCGCTCGGAGCGCGCATTCACATCAAAGCAACCGAGAATGGGAAACAACGATCCATCTACAAACACGTTAACAGCGGTGGCAGTTTTGGATCCAACCCATTGCGACAGCCGATCGGCCTTGGAAAAGCACAGAAGATCGATATCCTAGAGGTTTATTGGCCTACCACCAAACAAACTCAAACGTTTCGAGACCTCACAGTTGACCAGTTCATCCAGATCACCGAGGGCAAAGAGAAATACGAGCCTTTTAAACTAAAAAAGCTCACATTAGGTTCCCCTTAAACACTAAGGCTCATCAGCTATATTACGAGGCCCCCACCATTCTCGCCTTGAGATAGATCGCCCATTCTCTCGCGAATAGCGTCTAGTTCATTGGATAGATGATCCCGAACAAGGAGCACGTCGGCACTGTGGATCATAAAGTTACAGCCCATCTCAAGGAAACGTACTTGCTGTTCGGTGTTGCCCCAGAAATGGATGCCTGCCCCACGCCCATATTCTCGCGCCTTGTCAAAAATGGTCTGCACTGCCTCAAGGAATTTGGGCGCATCATATTGTTCGGGAATACCGAGATTGCACGAGAGGTCGTGTGGTCCTATGAGAAGCCCGTCCACTTCCGGCGGCGCGAGCAAGTCGTCAAGCGCATCGATTGCCGGCTGGCTTTCAATGTTGATAATGAGAACATTGTTGGCATTTCGTTCCCTGATATATTCATCAATCTCTGACGAGGTGTGTTTACCTTTGAGACGACCCATTAATCGCTCTCCTTTGAGCGGTCGATTTTTTACCGCGCCGCGCAACCCATCAACCTGTTCTGCGGTCTCAATGTAGGGTGCCACGATACCCATGGCACCGTCATCCACTGTCGACGACGCAAGGTAGGGGTTTGGTGAAGCAATACGCACAATGGGTACAATGCCCAGTCCGGCGAAGGTATGGCACATCCAACTTACTTGTGTGCGATCCAGTGCGTTGTGTTCAGTATCGATGAAAACAAAATCCGGTTGTGCAGACGTGATGGCACTGACCATCCGCGTAGAGGCAACTACTGTGCAGGTGCCATAAACGCGTTCGCCCGCTCGAATCTTTTCTGCCAGTGCTTTACCAATCATCGGTGTGCGGATGATGTGTGCGTACTTGTGCAGATGCAAGCATCCGTAGACCAATTGTTCTGGCCAACTACATGTGTGATGCTAAATTGGCCTCATGAAGAGATTACCTTTCGTCCCCATTGTAGCTATACTCGCATTAGGATTTCTCAATCAAGCTCAGGCGCGGTTTATCCGCCCACAACTGGAAATAACGCCGATTGACCGACTGGTAAAAAATCTTAGCGAGCAGCTGAAAGCCAAGCCCAAGGATGTATCACTTAGACTTAATCTTGCCCGTGTTCATGCCATGGCCTTTGCAAAGAAAACTGACAAAGCCACGATACGGATAGGCAAGACCAACCTTGGCGCATGGTTCGGCTTCACTCCGATTCATGTCCCCTTCAAGGTGGTGGAGACGAAAGATGCAGCGAAGCAAAAAGCAGCAACTGCTCAACTGGAGTTAGCATTACTACGATACCAAGAGGTTATTAAAATGAACCCCAAACAACTTACCGCACAACTTGGTTATGGCTGGTGCCTTGAGCAGGCGGGGGAAAATGATAAAGCCATCGCACAATATCGAAAAACCATAGAGCTGGGCTGGGCAAAGGAAAAGGACATGCAATTTGCTGGGCTAAGCTGGCACAGTGTAGTGGCGGAAGCATCAGGTTACTTGATGCCTCTACTCGATTCCAAAAAGGAAGCGCTGGAGCTGGCAACACTCAAACAACGTGTTGCAAAGGTACGTCGTATTCGCCGTCCCATCACACCCTTAGCAATCCCCTTGAAGAACGGGTTAACAGTTAACGATATGGTCGACCGGACCGCACGCGTGCGTTTTGATGCGGATGGTTCTGGTGAACCAAAATCATGGAGCTGGATCAGCCCAGATGCCGCGTGGCTGGTCTACGATCAGAAACAATCCGGTCGCATTACCTCAGCCCTTCAACTTTTCGGCAATGTAACTTTTTGGCTCTTTTGGGAAAATGGATATCAAGCGCTTGCCACGCTGGACGACAATGTTGACGGAAAACTCAGTGGTCCTGAACTTCGACACTTAGGGCTCTGGCGTGATTCCAATTGCAATGGCATTAGTGACCCGGGTGAGGTTGCTTCGCTGAGTTCAGAGGGCATCGTCGCACTTTCCTGTAAATACACAGAGAAAAACCAGTCGGAAAATTGCCGTGCCATGTCACCTAACGGTGTCAAATTCAGTGACGGACGATTGAGACACACGTTTGATATTATTTTGCATCCACAAAAATAATCTACATTCATCGGTGTCCATAAACCTCAATAGAAATTCATCTTTTGTGGCAAGTGCTGAATTAGGACATGTTTGCAGACACTCAAGACGCAACTGCCTAATTTGTTTATGAAGCGGGAGAAATCGCTACGTGAGAATCTCCTTGGCCACGTGACCGTGGACGTCTGTGAGGCGGAAGTCGCGGCCGGCGTGACGATAGGTCAGGCGTTCGTGATCGATGCCTAGCAAGTGTAGCAGTGTGGCGTGCAGATCGTGGATGTGCATGCGGTTGTGCGCGGCCTTGAACCCGAAGTCGTCGCTATCGCCGTAGGTCATGCCCCCCTTCACGCCTCCACCGGCCAGCCACATCATGAAGCCATGCGGGTTGTGATCGCGTCCGTTGCCGTTTTCACTGACGGGCGTGCGACCGAACTCTCCTCCCCAAACAATCAGGGTGTCTTCCAATAGTCCGCGTGATTTCAGGTCTCCTAATAATGCGCTGATGGGTTGGTCAATGTTCTTTGCAAGATTGGGTGTGGTCTTGTTGTGGTTGCTGTGAGTATCCCATGGTTGACCGTTTCCATAGTAGACCTGAATAAACCGTACTCCTCGCTCGGATAAGCGGCGGGCAAGCAGGCAGCCATTGGCAAAGTGCCCCTTGCCATAGGCTGAACGAATTTTCTCTGGTTCCTTGGCTATGTCAAAGGCATCGGTAGCGGCAAACTGCATTCGGTAAGCGGTCTCCATGGCCTCAATACGGCCTTGAAGGGCAAGATCAGGAGCACCTTGAGCGGCAAGATGTTCGCGGTTGAGTGCTTGCATCAGATCGATTTGTTTACGCTGGGCGGCTGGATCAAGCTTCGCATTGCGCAGCCATGGGATCATTTCCTTGGGCGCAATCTTCGAGTGGTTAATATAAACGCCCTGATGTTGGGAAGGCAGAAAGGCACTGTTCCATAGAATGGAAAAGCGTACGGGCCGGCCGGGGCAAAGCACAATGTACGCGGGTAGGTTGTTGTTCTCGGTGCCAAGACCATAGCTCACCCATGCGCCCATGCTGGGCACCTTGGGGGTCATGGTCCCGTTATTCATCAGGAGCAATGCGGGGCCGTGGTTCGGGTTGTCAGTATGGACTGAACGAAGCACACAGAGGTCATCGGCAAATCGTGCAGTTTGTGGCAATAGCTCGCTTACAGGTAAACCACTCTGGCCATGGTGCGTATATTTATAGGGCGCATTGAGCAGACCTCCAGTAGGACGTTCGGTGCGCAGGTCGGTCCCCTTAGGACGCTGGCCTTCGTAGGTTTTTAAGGCCGGTTTGGGATCCAAAAAGTCCGGGCCGAAAGGGCCTCCGTTCATGAAAAGATGGATAACTCTCTTCGCACGAGGCGCAAAGTGAGGGGTCATACCCGTAGCTGCCTGTAGCGAATTAAATAAGCCCAACGTACCCATGCCCGCACCCATGCGAGCAAGGGCGGCTCGACGATTAATGGCAAAAGGCTCAGTCATTAGTCGATAAACTGGAATTCATTTCCTGCTAGGAGCGCGTGGGCATATTGCGTCCATGCGGAGGCATCGTCTTCTTTTCCGTTAAGAAAGTTTTTGGCAATTTTCAACTCGGTTTCACGCGGCACCCGCTGAAAAAGTTTTTGATAAGCGGAAATGATTCGGACTTCGGTTTCTTTTTGCTTCATCAAATTGGCTGCGAGGTGCTCGGCCTGCTGTTGGATAAACGGACCATTCAACGTAAAGAGTTGCTGCAAAGGTGTGATAGTCTGCGGGCGAGTGGGTGCGTGAGCAGTGGGGTCTGGGAAGTCATGGATGCGGAGGAACTGATTGGGTTCCCGTCGATGGATGAGACCATAGAGTGTGCGCCGTTTGTTATCCTTGGACTCAAGGTTTTTGGGTTCACCGCCGACAGTCAGGTCCAATTGGCCAGATGCTTGCAGCATGGCGTCGCGCCAAGTTTCAACATCCAGACGTCTCCGACTCATTCGCGCTAAATGTTCATTGGCTGGATCCGCCTTTTGGGCAGCGGGGTTGTGGATGCTCTGTTGCCACGTGGCCGAATTTAAAATCTCGCGGTGCAGCCATTTTAGGGACCATCCATTTTCCACGAATTGTGCTGAAAGGTCATGTAGTAAAACAGGATGTGTAGGGGTTTCCCCGGAATGACCCAATTCACTGGGAGTGGGGCATATCCCACGGCCGAAGTGATGCTGCCACACACGGTTGACGATGACTCGAGCAGACAAAGGGGTCGCCTCTTCAACGATGGCTTCAGCCAAATCCAGCCGACCACTGCCTCGTTCAAAACGCCGCGGGGAATCGGCTTTCACTGGAAATGCACCGAGAAATTGGCGGGGCACAGTTTTGCCGGTCACGTTTGGATTGCCACGTTTGTGGATCGGCAAGTCGCGCGCTTGTCCCTTTTTGTAATCAAGTGCAGTGCCATGAGTACCATTTCGCTTTGGGTTCACAAACAGTGCCGCTTCGGCGACACCGTTGACCATGGGCACATTATAATGGGGAGTGGATTTTTTAATTTCGGCAATTTGGTTTTCCAGTTTTTCGACTTCTGCCTTTGGACTCGTTTTTGTCACCAACGGTGTATTTTTTTCGAGTGGCTTGGTAATTGGGCCAACTGATTGGCCGGAGGCGAAATGAAGCTGTCGTGCCTCTGCAGAATTCACCGTTCGGTTAATAAATACCAAATGCGCGAGGCGACCTTCCATCAGCGCAAAACGCTCATTGCGGCCTCCAAGAAAGAATTCCTTCGATTCCTTGGCGGTAGCCTTTATCTCTCCATCAAATTCAGGCTGGGCTCTGCCATTTAACCAGGCCGTTACGTGATCGCTTTTACGAGCGAGTACGACATGGTTCCAAGTACCTGGAGTAATAACGGTTTTACCACCAAGAAATCCTTTGGCTACATCACCGTTGTAGATGAAGAGTGTGCCGCTGGCCTGTGTGGCAGTCCCTCCGATGCCGAGATGGTCACCAGGAGCACGTGCTCCGTTATTGGGGCCGCGTGAAAAGAGATAGGCGGTCACCGGTCGTGCTTTATTAGGTAAATCATTTCGAAACCAAAATGCCACGGTATATGCGCTGCCCAAATCCTCAACCTTCGTATGCAAACGTCCATCCTCAAACGTTGCGAAGTTATCTTTCGAAATACTAACGCCTTTTTCCACAGTGAGTGCCGTAGGTTTTTTATTCAATGACTCGTACATTGTGGGCTTCAATTTCGCGATTCCTGAGGAATAGTTTTTGGTAAATATTGGGGTCTTTACCGCAGTGTTGGTTTTGTTGGGAGTTGCCTTTTTCTTCTTTAATTCTGCTGCTTTCTTCTCAAGTTCTGCCACCTGTTTGCGTGCCTTGGTGACGGGTGCCCACAGTTTTTCATCAACCATCGATCGATCGGCAATACGCACACTGGCGAAGACACCGGCGATAGCGTAGTAATCGGCCTGTGTGACCGGCTCAAACTTATGGTCATGGCAGCGTGCACATCCCAGCGTAAGCCCAAGAAAAGTGCGACCCACTGCGTCCATACGCTCTTCCCATTCATCGGCCACCGTGGTCTTGATAATCTCCGGCGGCAATTGAAGCTCTTTCCAGTAAGTTGGACTCAAACCAAGGTAGCCAAGTGCGGCATTGTCCTTCGGATTGCTACTGGGAATGAGGTCGTTTGCCAATTGTTGCTTAACAAACTCATTGTATGGCAGATCGGTGTTGAGCGACTGCACCACCCAGTCTCGATAACGCCACGCGGCAGCGGTGGAATTCAGCCAGCTTGCGGTCTTGTCAGTGTAACGAGCCAAATCCAGCCAGTGCCGCGCCCAGCGTTCTCCGTAGTGGGGAGAGGCAAGTAGTTTTTCAATTTCCTTTTTGATGGCTTCAGGTTGATTCTTTTTAGCGCGAATACGAAAGGCGGCGAGTTGCTCAGAAGTGGGAGGAAGGCCTATAAGATCAAAATAAAGGCGGCGCAAAAGGACGCGATTATCTGCAGTCGGTGCGGGTTTGAGTTGTTTACCCTCAATACGTGCCAGAACGAAATGGTCCAGCCGCTTCTTTGGCCACTGAGCTTGTTTCACCTTGGGCAGTGTTTGGGTCTTTAGCGGTAGGAATGACCATGGTAATTCCTTTTGCGGCGTCCCATACCCAAAAGTGATGAACGCAGCAAACGCCAAGTTGAAAAGCCACCTTCGCATCTGTTTTTGACGTTAGCAGTTCTATGATATTCGGGCAATAGCACGGGCTACCGTGCTGTCCAGCCCCCATCGACGACGAGCATGCTTCCAGTGGTATAACTGGCGGCATCGCTGGCGAGGTAAATCGCTATGCCCTGAATTTCCTCTAGGCGACCCCAACGCTGAAGGGCGGTAGCGCCGACGATGAATTTTTTGCCTTCCTCGGTCTCGGCGATAGGCTCGTTCATCGGTGTCAGAAATGGCCCCGGGCAAATAGCGTTACAGGTGATTTTGTGTTCAGCCAGTTCCAGAGCAAGGGCGCGGGTCAACTGTACCACGGCGCCTTTACTAGTGGCATACGGTGTACGGTTAGCAAGTCCCACGAGTCCCAATGTACTGGCGAGGTTGATGATGCGGCCACTACCGCGCTCTTTCATATGGGGTAGTATCGCGCGGCAGCATAGCCAAATCCCATCGACATTGATGTCCTGTACTTCGCGAAACTGTTCGTAGGTTAGCTCATCGATTGCGCCACGCGTGTTGATGCCGGCGTTGTTGATAAGAATATCCACACGCCCCAATTGCTTAACCGCAGCGGCGGCAAGTGTTTCGACATCGTCTGGATTTGAAATATCACATTGATGTGCCAATGCATTGTGGCCAAAGTCCTCGGCAATTTGCTTCGCAGCGACCTGTGACTCTTCAAGGTTACGGCTGACAATCATGA
>CAYUXV010000129.1:0-4749 GCA_964448875.1 uncultured Verrucomicrobiota bacterium | reverse complement strand
CACTGGGCCAAACGTGGTGTCTGCGTGAGGAACTCGACACCATCGATAACAAGCTCATGAAAACCGTGCTCACCGAGCACGATGCCGAGACGACTGTCTGGGATGACGCCAAACAGGTGGCCGCCTTGATGGCCGAATGGGAAAAGGCATGCGAAACCGCGCGCTCAGAGCATGTCGAAGAGGTTGCCAAGGCCAAGGCCGATGGCAAAAAAGAGCCGCGTCTGCGCCTGCCCAGAAAGCCTGGCGATGGCCGTGCTGGCTGGAGCCCGCCCGCCGGTTTGTTCAATGCAACCGTGATGCCCATCCGTAAGCTCGCGCTGCGAGGGGTACTCTACTATCAAGGCGAGAACAATAACTTCATGCGATGGACGCGTTACGAGTCGACCTTCCCCAAGGTGCCCGTTTCCTTCCGAAAAGCATTTGGTGATAAATCGCTTCCGTTCGGTTGTATTAGTCAACCCGGCTGGGGTACTTTTGGCATTGATCCTGAAGTAGCCACCATCGCCGAAGGCTATGCGATCATTCGCGATATCCAACGACGAGCGCTCAAGGACGATCCGAATGCCGATATGATCGCCACCTATCCCACCGGCAATTCCTACATTCATCCCGCCGAAAAACTGCCTGTGGCCGAGTATGCCGCCCTCTGGGCGTTGGCCAAGGTATATGAAAAAAAGGTTGTGCACCGTGGCAACGAGTTCACCGAGATGAAAAAGAAGGACGGGAAACTCTATCTCTTCTTCGATCAGGATCCTGTCGTATATGACCGCTGGAAGCATATCGAAAACAACGCCGCGTGGCAGGTGTTACCGATGCCGCGCGAAGGCAAGGCACCCATACAGGGATTTATCATTGCTGGCACTGACCGTCGTTGGTACCCCGCCAAGGCGCGCGAAGCCAAGCTGGACAAGCAATGGTGCATAGAGTTAAGCAGTGATCTGGTAAAGGACCCTGTGGCTGCGCGCTACGGCTGGGCAAACTGGCCCACGGGCAATCTTGTCGGCCGCGAACGGATTCCCGTGCCGACCTTCCGCACCGATAATTGGCCTATCCCCGAGGGTATGAATTATTCGCCGGAAGCCAAAAAGGCCAGCGAGGAAAAGATCAAGGCTTTGCGAGCAACCGCCCAACGGCAGGCACTGGATCGCAGGATACGCCAGTTACAGATCGATCTCCCTGCCTTGGAACGCGATCTGAATAAAGGCGACGCGAAGGCCCAGATTGAGAGCAAGATTAGCCGAATAGAAGCCGTTCTGGATGAATTTGAAACCGACCCATGGCTCTCTCGCAGGCTTAATGAATATGGCCCGGAATTTTCAGAGAAGCTTAAGGCCCTCCAAAAAAAGGTCGGGGAGTTAAAAAACAATTAAATGGCGTTGCACTGGTACAATTGCTGAAGAAAGTGAGGGTTAGGGGCCGGTAATGCCTCCGTGAAAATCCTTGAGTCACCCTTCTCCCCTTGCCCTGACAAGGGCCAATCGTTAGCCTCAATGCCATGAAGCAACTCCTCTTGATATTAGGGTTGGTAATGGGGCAGTCCGTCCTGGGGGCGGATGAGTTTCAGGAAAAGGAACTAACGGACGCCAACTACGAGAAGTGGCGCGATCACGTTCTTCCCAGGAACTGGGAGCTCTCATACCGAAGAATTCCTTGGCGGACGAGCTTCTGGGACGCGGTCATCGAGGCGCAGGCGAGGGATAAGCCGATTCTGTTGTGGGCAATGAATGGGCACCCGCTTTGCAATACGTGAGGTAATGGCGTTAAAGACCGACAGTTAGTCTGGTCCAAACGCGAGGTGCAGAAGCTGGCCGCAGAGTTCGTTGTGGCGGCCGATGCGTGCGACCGTATGCAGAAAGAATTCTGTCAGGACGAAGACGCACTGCTGTTTAGGAAATTCGCCAAGCAACGCACATTGAAAGCGAGTAATCGAGGAGGCGCGCAGGGACACTATGCGGTGGCTCCCAGCGGAGAGTTGCTCGCGTCCAGCTCCAGCTCCAACTACAAAGTACTCGTGGAGATGATGAAGCAGGGATTGGCAAAGTGGGCAACACTTCCACGTGAAAAGCGGCTATTGCCCAAGCCTCCTGATCCCAAGGCGGCGGAGAACTGGCGCCGCAAGGAGAAGCTCTATCCCGACGACGGGCTGGTGGTGCGTGTGGTCGCCCGTGACCAGAAGCGTGAGCGTTGGCCTGACTCGAATCTGGATTACGCCTGGTTCCGCAAAGACGAGGGCCGCGCCCTTCTTCCCGCTAAACCAAAGAAAGGTGCCAAACACGAAATGCCGCGTGAACTGGTGGAACGTCTGGTTCGCTTTCATCTGCTCGATAATGTTCATGCTCTGAATTACACATTCTTCCCCAAAGAGGCGGTTGAGAGGGCGCGATTAACATCCAGCGTGCTCGAGGTTAAAGGAGATTTAGTGTCGCTCAGCTTTGAGGGAGAGACTCGTGCATCACTGGTGTCTCCGAAGAAGATCGGCTATGAACCGAAGCTGTTAGGCCGCGCAACGTTCAACCTCAAGGAACAGAAATTCGTCTCCTTCGAGTTGCTGGCGGGCGGACTGCGCTGGGGTCTGGGCAATTGTAATCAACGCCACAACCCAACTCCCGCACTGATGGGAATCGTAATGACGCTGGCCGGTGACAGTCAGGCTGAACGACTTCCGCCTGCGTTTGTCTCTCGGTACGGTTGGTAGTGTCTCCAGCCAAAACTCTGGCTAATTGTGGAAGGGTGCTGGATTTAGGGGAAAAAGGTGGCGATCAGAAGAGCAGGCTGACTTCAAGGGGTGGGTTTTATTTCTTTCAGGTAATTAAAGAACTCGGACTTGGTTGAGAGAATCAGTAAATCCCTTTGTGACAAGGTTGTCTTATACGTCTCCATGGTTTTGATAAATTTATAAAACTCCTTGGACTCAAGGCTCTGGGCGTAGGCCTCGGTATAAATCTTGGCCGCATCAGCGTCCGCCTTGCCTTTGATTTCCTGTTCCTGGCGCGTGGCCTCGGAATTGATCGTGTCGAGTTCCCTCTGCATTTTACCTTCAATCTCGTCGGCATCTCCTTTACCTCTGGATCGGAATGCCGCGGCGAACTTTTTCCGCTCAGCGATCATACGCTTGAAAATATCGGCTTTCACCTGGGAGCCCAAATTGACGCGTTTAAATTGAAAATCGAGCAATTCAATCCCGTAATCACGCACCTTTAACTTGGATTCAGTCAGGATGCTATCGCTGATGGTTTTCCGACCAATATTGAATTCCTGCAACTGCAGTTCCGACCCGTCCGTTTGGTTGCTGTCACTGGAATCCCCAGGCCGTTTTTTGGAGCGCACCACCTCCACCAAGTTGTACCTGGAGACGGTGTTCAGCGTGGCGCTATTGAGGATGTCATCCAACCGCGACAGGGCGTAGTTCTCGTCCTTCAACTTCCTAAAGAAAACGATGGGCTCGGAAATTCTCCATCTGGCATAGGTGTCGATGGCAATGAACCGCTTGTCCTTGGTGGTGACTTCGCTGGGCCGGCCGTCCCATTCCAGGATTCGTTTTTCGAAGCGTCGCACCTTGTCAGTAAACGGCACCTTAAAATGCAATCCAGACTTTTTGATAAATCTCTTCCGTTCCTCGCGGAATTGTTCCTTTTGAAGCTCGGTTTGATTCCCGTCCGGCTCCCTCAGGCCCGGGATGTCACCAAACCGGGTTATAAATGCCTGTTCACCTTCGGGCACAACATACATCGATGTAAACAGTCCAATGGTGGTAAGCACGACCAAAACGATAATGGCAATTTTATGTTTCATGTTTTACTTTTCGCGATCCACATTAAGCAATGGCAGCAGGCCATTGGCGTTCTCATCGATGATGATCTTTCGATCCACCGTCTGGTAGATGTCTGACATCGTTTCCAGATAAATCCGCTGCCGGGTGATATCCGGGGATTTTTGGTATTCCTCGAAGACCTGCGTAAACCGGCTGGCCTCGCCTAGGGCTTCATTGACCCGCTTCACCGCATACCCCTCGGCCGCCTCGATGGTTTTCCTGGCGGTGCCAACCGCCTGAGGCACCTTATCTTCTCTCATCTTTTCGGCTGTGAGGACGAGAGTTTTCATTTCCTGTTCGGCCTGGTTCACCTCATTGTAGGCTGGCTTCACCTCATTAGGCGGCTCAACAAGCTGCAGGATCACCTGGTCAACCGTGATGCCCAAGGTGTAGAACTCGGACAACGCCCTCTCATTCAACAAAACCTCCGTCTGAACGTCATTCTTGCCATCAGTTAACACCTCGTTGATGGTGCGATCGCCAACGACCTCCCGCATCACCGCCTCGTTCATATCCCGGAAAGTTTGTTCCACATTCCTGACTTTGAACAGGTACATGACCGGATCCGTGATCGTGTACTGGGTGACCCATTTAATGTTGGCCACATTCAGGCCGCCGGTGAGCACCATCGATTCAAGGGCGGAGACTTGGCTGTAGTTTTGGTCTGACAAATCTTCTGATTCGCTTTCGCCCTGGGTAGTTCGGAAGCCAAACTCGAGCTTCTTTTGACGCAGCACTTCAACTTTATATTCCTGATCCATAAAAAACGGCAACTTGAAATGAAGCCCTTGACTGACCTCCCGATGCACTTTGCCAAACCTCAGGACCACCGCTCGTTCCTCGGGGTCCACCGTGAACACGCTGGTGTATCCTGTGAACCCCAGGATGATGATGCCCACGACAATCATTATCACCCCTTTGTATTTTGAGAGATCTAT
>CAYUXV010000128.1:0-7745 GCA_964448875.1 uncultured Verrucomicrobiota bacterium | reverse complement strand
CATAATATATAACTTCCTAAAATAACTCCAAATATTATGCCAAATTATCCTCCAAATAATCCGCCAATAAAACCGCCAAAAAAACCGCCAAAAAGAAAAATTAATCATGCCACGTGAAATTGTCATTCTAGAGTGCACCGAGGCCAAAACGGAAGGGAAGCCCCCTTCCCGGTACATGACAACGCGCAATAAGAAGCTTCAAACTGATCGCGTAGAGAAGAAAAAATATAACCCTTTTTTGCGCCGTCACACAGTACACCGCGAAATCAAATAATATGCCACGCAAAACCAACACAGACCATAATTCACGGGGCAACCGTACGACCACCGAACGTCGCACCCCACGCCCTCGTCCAAAAGTCGATTTCACCATCGATGCACTAGAACCCAAAAATGTGAACCTTCTCAGGCAATATGTCACTGATCAGGGACGAATTCTTCCGCGTAAGTACACAGGACTACCAGCACACTACCAAAGGCAACTCACGCGCTCGATAAAACGCGCGCGTCAAATGCTGCTCATGAAGTAGAATTGAGCCCTGTCTAAGGGCTTTTTTCATGCTCCCTATTTGCAAACCGTTTGCAATAACTATATGTTAGAAAATCTCGTTATTCTCCTTGTATCGGTATTTGCCGCTGCGGGCACCGTACTGCTTGGCAAGCTTGATCAGCCGCGTAATTTAAAATTAGTAACAGCTTTTACGGGCTCCTATATGATGGGCATCACATGCCTGCATTTGATGCCTGAAGTGTTTGCACACGCACATGATGAAATCGAGGGTGCAAATTGGAAAATCGGGGCGTTTGTCCTTGCAGGATTTTTCCTTCAGGTTGTTTTGGAAAATTTTTCTCGTGGCTTAGAACATGGTCATGAACACCCAACATCCACCGCACTTCCATTTAGTATGCTCGCTGGATTATGTATACATGCGTTCCTTGAAGCAGCACCTCTTGGTTCCGGCACCGGTCATGACCACGGGCACACTCATAATACAGGACTTTTGCTTGTTGCTATAGTTATCCACAAATATCCAGTTGCAATTGTATTGCTTGCTATGCTGCTCCAAAGTGGTATCCCTCGACCAAAAGCATTCTTTCTTTTTGGAGTTTTTGCTGCAATGGCACCGTTAGGTGCTTTAGTTGGTAATATATCACTCCTAGCCAGTTACCATAATTGGATGTTGGCAATAGTAATCGGAATTTTTATGCATGTCGCCACAACAATCCTATTCGAAAGCGAGGAAGGCCATCGTTTTAATCTACAAAAGGGAATCGCAATTATTGTAGGCGCTGGACTGGCAATTTTGAGTGTGACTCTTTCGACCCACTGACATATGCAACACGAACCCCTCCAAAAACTAACGGACCAACTTCGTCGCTTGGAACATCGTGTTACTGGCCCTCGCCAGGCTATTCTTGAAGTCTTAAGGGATCAGGCCCACCCTCTACCTATTCGGACAATTCACACTTCCCTTCCCGATACCTGTGACCTAGCAACTGTCTACAGAGCCATGCATTTGCTTGAAAATAATGGTATGGTTAAACGCTTTGACTTCGGAGATGGCACCGCACGCTTTGAACTTATTAACGCAGGTGATAATGGCCATCATCACCACCTTATTTGCCGTCAATGCAGCAGTGTAGTTGAACTGAAAGAGTGCTTCCCCTCAAAGCTAGAAAAAAAAATCGCTAAGCAAAACAGCTACATCGCCATATCGCACAAACTTGAATTTTTTGGAATTTGCCCAGAATGCCAATGAAACAAGATCAACATATTGCCAACTTTTGTATTTTGACCAATTCGTCTATGCCCTTGCGACCGTGAGCAAGTAACGCCTCCAGCTCCGCGGGAGTAAATGTCGCCTCTTCGCCTGTACCCTGCACTTCGATATAATCTCCATCTCCCGTCATGACAAGGTTCATATCTACTGAAGCGGCTGCATCTTCCGTATAGCAAAGATCCAGCATTGGTCGACCATCAACAACACCAACACTGACCGCCGCCACATGATTTACTAACGGATTTTCCAGTAGCAACCCATCATTGATAAGATTGTTCACTGCTAAACTCACAGCTACAAACCCACCGGTAATCGAAGCCGTGCGTGTCCCTCCATCAGCCTGCAATACATCACAATCAATCCAGATTGTACGCGACCCAAGCTTTTTGAGATCCACGGCTGCACGCATAGACCGTCCGATAAGCCGCTGAATTTCGGTCGATCGCCCATCAAGCTTGCCACGGCTTATATCACGCTTTTTGCGACCTATTGTTGAGTATGGAAGCATCGAGTATTCCGCCGTTAACCAGCCGCCTTCAACATCTTGGGATTTCATCCAACGAGGAACCTCTTCTTCCACCATTGCCGTGCATATCACTCGTGTGTTCCCCCATTCAATTAGCACAGAGCCTGTGGCATGCGGTGCGATATTGTCTTGAAAACTTACCGAACGCAGTTGCTCATCCGTTCGACCATCGGCCCGTGGGCTATTTGAATCATTTATACTCATAAAGTAAGTGAGTGTATAAATCTCCACCCAGCCCGGCAACGCCAAACGTTTTTCATCGTCAAACCCGCCAACCCTTGCCTAACGTGCCATAGTGTTGACAACGAAACCATGGAAGCCGTGGGAAGCCCTCATGTTAATGAGTCCTCTCATCCTCCCCGTGTTCATCACATTCGCGGCTATTTCGCCCGGTGAGGAGGCTCCTCTAAATGTTACCACACCCACGATTTCCCTAAACATCGCGTTGGCAGACTTAATCCTGCACCTTGGATATGCCGCACTAGCCATCGCGTTGGTGATGAGATTCCATAAAATTAAACTCAATGACGTCATCGGTCTTCGTAACGGAAATCTTGCTCGCATCATTCCACTTTCCATAGTCACTGGCATTTTGGTGGTTCCGTTGGCATTCGGCATTTCAATGCTTGTACAAATCGCAATGAAAGCCCTGGAAATCACACCTGACCCCCAACAACTAGTCCAAGAAATCAAAAATGTCTCTGAAAAGTCCAACAACTCTGCCTTAGCCGGCTTCATCATCCTTGCTACACTCCGAGCCCCCATCGTGGAAGAAATTCTGTTTCGAGGCCTACTTTTTCCGTCGATAAAAAGTGCCGGGCATCCATTTCTTGCCTATGGAATTACAGCCGTACTATTTGGTGCCATACATGGAACCATGCTACATTTTTTTTCCCTAACTATTCTGGCTTTGATGTTATCTTGGCAGTATGACAAAACAGGAAACCTACTTAGCCCTATAATCACACACGTTGTGTTCAACACAGTTAATTTGTTGATCATGTTGGAAATAATCCCACTACATCGACTGTTTCCTTTGATGCAATGAATGAAATTGACTTCATCTCGCATCTAACATCCAACCTTGCCACCAATGAATCCATCGTTGTTGGCTCTGGTGACGACTGCGCTGTTCTAGACCTTGGGATCGAGAACGAATATTGCCTATTCAAAACCGATTCAGTTGTGGAAGGAATCCATTTTGAAGTGGAAACGCCACCGGAAAAAGTAGGACGCAAGGCAGTTGCACGTGCACTCTCGGACATTGCTGCAATGGGAGGCTACCCAACTCATGCACTTATAACACTCGGCCTCCCAGATAAATATGACGAAGATCGTGTCACTTCAATTTATGATGGGGCAAAGGCCTTCGCGACTGAACACAAACTATGCATTGTCGGCGGAGAAACCACACAAGCGGGACAGTTGCTTTTATCTGTAGCTTTGATCGGCAAAGTTAATCGCGATTGCTTCATTACCCGAAGCAACAGCGCAAAAGGTGATGCCATTTTTGTAACAGGCGGACTCGGCGGCTCTCTCTCCGGCAAACACTTGGATTTTGAGCCACGCCTGAAAGAGGCACGCTGGTTGGCAAAGGAATATGAGATACACGCAATGATCGACCTCAGCGACGGTCTCGCCACCGACTTACGCAATTTACTCCATACCAAACTTGGTGCGGAACTACTCACTACTGCAATCCCCATCAGCCACGCCGCCAAGGAACAAGCCAAGGCCAAACCATCCGGCAAGACCGCTTTGCTAGCTGCGTTGACAGATGGCGAGGATTACGAACTTTTATTCACCCTACCAGCAAAGGACGCCGTACAACTAAATGATGCCTGGAAGAGAAAGTTCCCCAAACTATCACTTAAATGCATCGGCAAAATTACCGACGGACCTGAAATAACTTTACGCGATGAAAAAGGTGCTCACCCATTAAATGTTCATGGCTACGACCATCTCCAGCAGCCCTGAGGAAACATTGGCACTAGGCGAGTCATGGGCTGCCAAGGCTAGACCCGGCTGGGTCATCGGGCTAACGGGCGATCTCGGTGCGGGCAAGACGCAATTGGTCAAGGGATTCGCCCGCGGCATGGGTATCAACCAGCTGGTGACATCCCCGACCTTCACACTTGTCTGTGAATACAAAGCCGACCTGATGCTACACCATCTCGATTTCTATCGCCTCGCAAATGACTCCGAAATTATCATGGCCGGCTTGGAACCTTATTTTTCTCCCGTCGGCGTAGCAGTTATCGAGTGGTATGATCGCTGGCGGGGCCCACTCCCAACACACTTCCGTCAAGTCACAATCAGCCATGCTGGAGAAACTGAACGTTGCATTGCGTATGAAGACTTTGGCGATTGAATTCAGCACCAAACAACGCGAAGTCGCTATAGCTGAGGGCGACGAAGTGCTCACCACCGTCACCACTGATAATTTGGAGACTGGCCCGATAACTCTTATCGACAATGCCTTGCAAAACTCCGGGCTCAATCGAGAAGAAATTGAAATTATCGCACTCGGGATTGGTCCCGGCAGCTACAACGGTATCCGTTCCGCTATAGCTGTCGCCCAAGGATGGCAACTGGCCCGCGAAATCAAACTCTGTGCCATCAGCAGTATCGAAGTACTTGCCAAAACAGCCCGACAGAATGGCCATCGAGGCCTCTCCCATTTCATCATTGATGCCCAACGTCATCAATATTACCACTGCACTTGGAATCTCACCGACACTCATCAAACTGAAACCAAACCTCTCAGCATCATCGAAGCATGTGATGCGGCTCAATTAAATGCTCACGGCCCCGATGCTGACGGCCTTTCCTCATGCCAATCGCTTTACCCTAAGGCCGGAATTCTTGCTCAGCTTGCTTCCACTCAAAGAGAATTTCAAAGAGGCTCCAGCATTGAGCCTATTTATCTGCGCCAAACTAATTTTGTTAAAGCACCGCCACCTCGCAAACTGTGAATGACCCGCGCTTGCACGAGGGCAGATGGACGGACAACCTCACGCGTGAATTTCAGTCATCGATGCTGGGCAGAAATTGATCTCGACGCACTACGCGGAAACCTCGCGTGGCTCCGGCATCGTATCGGCCGGGAAGGCGGCATCATGACCGTAGTAAAAGCTGACGCCTACGGGCACGGCCTCCGTCAGATTGCAACCCTGCTCATGCAGGCAGGCACTGATATTTTTGGCGTCGCCAATTTAAACGAGGCGCGCGACATTCGCGCCGTCGGCCGCGGGTGGCCCATTCTGATGCTCGGCGCTTGCTTGCCCGATGAAGTGGAGCGCGCCGTAAAGGATAACGTGATGCCCACGCTCTCTACACCTACAGAAGCACGCCACTTTTCGCGCACGGCAAAGAAGCTCAAACGCACTGTCAGTGCACATGTAAAGGTAGACACCGGCATGGGCCGACTCGGTGTGCCTGTTGTGCAAACAACCGCTTTGCTAGAGACTATCGCCAACTTACCAAACATCAATGTTGTTGGGCTTTTCACTCACTATGCTTCCGCAGAGGACGACGCCGCATTCTCACGCACGCAACGAACGCTTTTTCAAAAGCTCACCACACAACTTGCAACCACCGGCCACAATTTTAGCCACATACACGTAAACAACAGTGCCGCTCTAATGCATGAGCCCCGCTCCATTTACAACCTTGCACGCCCCGGCCTACTCGTATACGGCGTACTGCCCTCTGGCAAACGTCGAGCCCCGGCTGTTTTAAAGCAAAACCTACAACCTGCGCTCGCATGGAAATGCCGTGTATCACTCATAAAGAACATAGCCAAAGGCACGCCCCTCAGCTACGGCCGCAGTTTTACCGCACCACGCCGTATGCATGTGGCTACGCTTACAGCCGGTTACGGCGACGGCTACCTGTGCAGTGGTGAAGGCCAAGCACGCGTACTCATTAAGGGGGAATTGTGCCCAATCCTCGGCCGCATTACGATGGACCAGATGCTTGCAGATGTTTCTCGTATCAAAATGGTCAAGCCGGGGGATGAAGCTATACTCATTGGAAGCCAAGGCAAAAAATTAATCACAGCCAACCAACTCGCCAAGTGGGCAAACACCATCCCTTGGGAGGTGCTCACCGCAATTAACTACCGCGTGCCACGCGTGTACAGAGGTGGGCAGGCGGCTTGATCGGGCGATGACTGAACCACCAAATGTCATCACGGGAGATGAGAAGCCCCCGATGACAATGGGACGTATTATCGCCTTGGCACTCAAGGGCGTAGCAATGGGCGCAGCCAACGTCATTCCTGGCCTCTCCGGAGGCACCATCGCGCTAATCACAGGTATCTATGAAGAGCTCATCCATACACTGAACAGCTTCGGCCACGTTGCCGCACGGCTTCTTTTTAAAGGTAAAATCCGAAAAGCATTCGATCATGTAAACGGCTTCTTTATATGCGCTATTGGCATTGGTCTAGTCGCCAGCTGGTTCACGCTTGCAAAGCTCATGAAGCACCTGCTGGCCAATGAACAATCGGAACTGCTTACTATGGCGTTCTTTTTTGGACTTATCCTCGCGTCGGTGTTTACAGTCGGGCAGCGCGTGCAGCGCTGGTTTCTTCAGGATGCAGGGCTGTTTATTCTGGGTGCAGGATTGGCTGGAGGCATCTTATTAATTCCGCACTCCACTCCAATCACTTCACCATTTTATATTTTACTCTGCGGCACAATCGCCATGTCCGCCATGATTCTGCCTGGCATCTCTGGCTCGTTTATACTCCTGCTGATGGGTAGTTATCTACACATCATCACCGCCATCACAAGACTTGACCTCGCCGTACTGGCGCCATTTGCCTTCGGCTGCGTGATAGGTTTATTGGCATTTTCACGTGCTATTTCGTTTATACTCAAAAAATTCTATAACGCCACACTGGCTTTGTTGACAGGCTTTGTTGCCGGCTCCCTAGCGGTAATTTGGCCTTGGAAAGAAAAACAATTCCTAATTGATAATGGCGAATTTGTATTACACAAAGGCGAGAAAATTGTGAATGGATATGCCCTGCTACAGCCTGTACTGGACAGTGAATTTTACCTCGCCTTACTTCTGATTTTAGCCGGCGCGGGATTGGTGCCTCTGATGGAGTTATTTGTCAGTAGCAGGACAAAACCTGACTCGCCTCTTGGTGAATAGCCAACCCTTGTGCGGACCATGCACATCGGCTATTAACGGTGGTGGTGGAATTGAAATTTATGAGCCTGCTGGGTCTTGCTATATTCATCACTCTTGCTTGGGCTATTTCCCTCAAGCGCGATAAATTCCCGTGGCGCACTGTGCTGGCCGGTCTAGGCCTGCAGTTGATTCTCGCTGTCTTTATGCTGCAAACCACATTGGGCAAAAGCGTTTTCGACTTCGCACGCACAGCGGTTCAAAAACTCCTGGAATCAGCCCAAGCCGGCACCTCG
>CAYUXV010000127.1:0-23260 GCA_964448875.1 uncultured Verrucomicrobiota bacterium | reverse complement strand
CCAAGGCTGAGGGAATTGTCTGCCTGATGGATCCAGAAACAGTGACTGCATGTGTTGGGGCAGTAACTGCGCCTTTTGGACCAGGTAAGTACTCGGCTCAGGGCGTTCTACGATGTAGTTATTGGTGGAGTAAAGGTACTTGAGTCCGCCAGCATCATCAAAGGTAAGCGCGTGTCTAGGGCTGTACTGTCCGCCCATCGAGTTGAACCCATCATAATACACGCCAAAGTTGAACTGAGAGGGTGTGTCAGTCCAGTAAAGCTGCGTGTTCCCATAAAACGCGTCCACAATGGCAGCTATCGATGTCCAGGCATTGCCGCTTGTGTCTGTGGTGAACTCCTCAAAATCTACTGTACCAGGCAACGGCGTGCCCGGTCCGATTTGGTTTTGGTTATGGATTAGTCGGTAACTGTACTTTACTCCGTTGATTTCATCTGAGGGCAACAAGCTAATAGGATCATAGTTTCGTAGAGCCACTTGGAAGTTCCAGGCCGCCGCACTGCTATTTCGAGTGACAGCAACTCCCGTGAACATATGGCGATGCGGGTTGCCCAATCCCAGGTGGTTTACCAGCATTCCCAACGTTAGACTTTTAAGGTCAATGATCTGCGCGTTGCCAGCAGTTGTGTTCAGCCACGATGTATTGTAGTTACCCGCAAATCCATGCTGGTGTAAGTCGAGCTCGCCCATGCCTGAGTAATCCTCATTCTCAAAGAAGTCATTGACCACCTCTACCGCATCATGAACCGCCTCAATCCCCTCCATTCCAAAGTAACCCACGAAGCTGGCATCAAACGAATAGACGAAGCTTGGGATGTTCCACCGGTAAAACCGTTTCATTTCACGGTCAATCGACTTTGGAATCCCAAGGTCATCCTGAAGGTTGAACTGGGTTCGGTTACCCGTTTCAGAGACACTCAATGGGCCCATCACCACAAACGCATTCGCCCGAGGCACCATCGCTAGGTATGCCCACAGCACCACCGTTAGGCAAACCCGTACCCTCCAAGGCACTTCAAGCATGCCAAACAGTCGCCCGATTCCCTTTTTTCCAAGCGACACCAAAACAAACGACTGAGCGTGGACACGGAAAAGGAAACGTTTATCGACAATCGTCGATAACATGAAAATAATTCCCTTGTACCTTGCCCAAGTCAGATTCCAACAAAATCAAACAAACACCTTATCTATGGCATACTATTATAAAGAGCCACTATATCTTGTATGATTTTGTTCTAAACCTCCTCGCACAAAAGTTATTAACAATTCTATTCTAGTTGTCAATTTGTTTTACAGTTGTTTTTTGCCAGTTTTTTGCATTTTTGTAACCAAAAGCACTTGGGATCAGTCCATATATGAAGTTGGGCAGTTGTATTTCGAATTAATTATGAAAACACTTATTAAAGTAAGCAAAAATTTACTGATTTTAGTCGGTTGTGCCGGGATTTTTGCTGTTGATGTTGTGCCAGCACCTGGTAGCCAAAAGAATGAAGAGGAATACAACAAAAATTTAAGGGAAGCACTTCGTGGGATGCGTCCGTTTATTGATCAACCGGAAGACACCCCGATTTCAGATGGGAAAATTCCCACCTTGGGAGATGACAAAGCGCGCCTTGATGATGGGCGGCCCGAGGAGGATGGTCTTTTGGGACTGCCTGCTTGGGGTAAAGAAGATAAAGCAATTATGGATGCGTTGGATTGGCTTACAGAACAGCAAAAAAATGAGGAAGAAGGAGGCGGATACTGGTTGGAGACTGATTCCCGAGTAGCTCACACGGGATTGGCACTGTTGGCCTATATGGCATACGGATCGCGTCATGATGAGCGTGGCGCTTATCGAGAACCACTTGAGACGGGTTTAGGTTGGTTGGTTGGCCAAGTGCGATCAGATGGCAGTATGATGGATGGTGGCAAAATGTATGATCAAGGGATTGGAACCTATGCAATAGCTGAAGCCTATCGAATAACTCAGGATGAAAAATTGAAAGAGCCTCTGGCAAAGGCGATGGCGTTTTTAATCGCTGCACAGGATCCCAAAGGTGGAGGTTGGCGTTACAGTGTTCATCAGCCTGGAGATCTTTCCGTTTCCGCTTGGGTGATCGGGGCACTGGTTACTGGTCACGTGGCGGGGGTTCCGGTGGATGTGGAAGTGCGCAGGAATGCACTACGTTTTCTTGATTCCGTTTGCGGTGGGGGAGGTCAGGGCTTGTACTAATATATGCCAGAAAAGGAACCCAAGGCGACAATGGTAGCGGCTGGTTTGTTCAGTTACCAAATGCTGGTTGGAACAGTAAAAGACAAGCGCGTTTCGGAATCGGTAAGCTATATAATGAGCCATTTGCCGGATGTTCCAAAGAGCGAAAAAAAATCAGTGTCAGATGACCCGTTTTACTATTGGTACAATGCAACCTTGGCTTTGCGGCTGCATGGAACAGATAATGATGCTTGGAAGATGTGGCGTGAAAAATTGAATAAGGTGCTGGTTGAAACGCAAGTCCAGGATGGTTCCGAAAAACACGGTAGTTGGGATCCCAAAGGGGTTCGCGCCGATAAAGAAGGCCGAATAGTCACAACAACCTGGACATGCATAACTCTGCTGGCACCCGAACGTCATTCTTCGGACACTCCGATGCCGCCGGCCGATCGCCCCGGGCTTCCTGGGCAGTGAGCCGAATAATGATTTCCAAGAACAAGCGGATTCTAATATTTAGCAAATGAGTTACAAAGAGGCGGTTCTGATTCTTGCTGTGTTGGTAACAGCCTGTGGTAAAAAGCACCCAGTTCCTGGCAACAAATCTGACAGCAGCACGTTAGAACACATAACTGCTGATGGCCGAGATATCAAAATGGTAGATGGACTGGCCGTAAGTTCTAAGGGAGGGAAAAGTGCTCCATTTACCGGCACCGTCATTTATAAGTATGAGAACGGAGAAAAGCGGGAGGAATTAAATTGTGTTAATGGTAACTGGCAGGGTGAAATAAAGTGGTGGTACGAGGATGGGACCAAGGCAGGTGAGGGCAAATTGCTTTCCTTGGGGAAGTGGGATGGTGAATACAAAGAATGGTATGAGAATGGGCAACAGAAAATCCAAGTCAACTTTCGGGATGGGAAGGAGCAAGGGAAGGAGATTTGGTGGTATGAGTCGAATCAAACAAAAAAAGTGACTCAATACAAGAATGGCAAAAAGGAAGGTCGAGCAATTGGTTTTTACGAAACAGGTTCTAAAAAATGGGATGCCACTTGGGCCCAGGGCAAGCCCGATGGTGAGTACAAGGAATATTATTCCAATGGTGATTTGAAGAGCATTGTACGGTATCAGGAAGGCGAACGCCACGGTATGGTGGAGGTTTGGTACGAAGATGACGGCAGGCGAAATTTACCGCATCGGCACGCAAAAAAAATAGAATTTAAAGGAGGCGAGATAGACGGGCTATACCAGGAATGGTGGCTTAATGGGGAAAAGAAGAAGGAAGCGACTTATAAATCTGGCAAAAAGGATGGTGAGTTGGTCCTTTGGGGTGAGGACGGTAAAGTCACCACGCGGACGATTTACAAAGATGGTAAGGTGGTGAAAGCCAATTCTGGATCGAAAGAATAGCTGGATAATTTAAACGTTATTGATTTCGTGTTTAACTGTTGCTTAAGAGTTGTCATCTTGGTGGGTGCTGTTTTCAGGCGAATTTAAATTTTACGCATCTTCACTTGTCAATCTGCGGTCACCACGCCATGCTTTTGGCGAAATACGAATGAAAATTATGAAGCGCTTTCAATTGTTATCTCTCATTACAATAGGACTGACTTTTTCGTTGGCAGGTTTGGCGGATGAAAAGTCTGCAATTGCTAAAATCGAATCGCTTGGGGGCCGAGTGCTGTATATTGCCAAGGATTCTAAAAATTACAGTGTTACAATTACAAAAGGGTTGTTTGATAAAAAGAAAGGTTTCACGGTTGATGATGCCAAACTCTTGTCGGAATTGAAAAACGCAGTTGAAATTTCCTTTCAGAATCCTGATGTTGCCGATCAATGGGTGGTGCCGTTAAAGGGTTTGACTGGCTTAAAAAAACTGCATCTGGAAAAAACAAAGGTTACGGACAAGGTGTTTGATACGGTTTCAAGCTTGGGAGGTCTGGAATACCTGAATTTGTATAAAACAGGAGTGACTGACGCGGGTCTGGACAAACTAAAAGGCTTAATGAAGCTAAAGTCTTTGTACCTGTGGCAAACGAAGATAACGGAGGCCAAGGCAAAGGCGTTTCAGGAAGCAATGGCAAAGGCCGGAAACAAAGATCTCGCGATCAATCTTGGCGTGGACAAGGATTTGCGCAGCGTGAATACCATAGCACGACTGCAGACGCAGCGTAAGGCATCGGAAAAGTCAGCCAAAGAGGCTAATGCAAAAGCTGCGAAGTTAGAGGCGGAAAAATATGCAGCCATCAAGGAGCCGAAATTTGATAAGGATATTCTTCCAGTGCTGAAACGTCGATGCGTGGAATGCCACGGCAAAGATAAACCCAAAGCTAAGCTTCGCTTGGATAGCTTTGCCGAATTCAGTAAAGGTGCGGACGGTGAGCCAATTGTGATTGCCAAGAAGCATGGCGATAGCTTGTTGTACAAGCGTATCATTCTACCAGATAGTGACGATGACCGTATGCCCCCCAAGGGTGATCGGATATCAAAACCGGTGGCTGACTTGATTCGACGATGGATAGAGCAGGGCGCTTTACAAAAGTAATTTTCAGGTATTTCAGAATGTTACTTAGGTCTTGGCTATTTGTTTTTATCGCATAATTGCGTTTTTCCAAGACGGGAAAAGAAGTGAGGGGGTTAAGATTCACGCAATTGCGCGCCCATCACGCAATGAACAAGAAAAGCATTTTGCTCTCGTCGGTTTTCCCCAATAAAAACACCCCTTAGGTTCGTGGTGTTGTTGGCACGGGATATGCTTTTTCTATGTATAAGGTCAAATTAACAGCCTGAAAAATAAAAAGATAATTAACATATAAGGTCTGTGATTAGCCTGGGAGTTGAAGGGTCGGTTTTAACCGACCCTTTACTTTTTTAATTATGAAATTTTGGCCGGGTTATTTTTTGAGGGGCTTTTGGTCTGCAGCGGTATTGAGATCGAATCCGTCATTTCCAATCCAGCCGTCGTTCTGGATAAGCCACAAATTTTGACCTCCTTCACTTACGTGCCACTTGACAGACTCAGCATGTCCATCGGCGTAACTAACGGAACAAGCTCCGTCGTTGTAACTGCCTGGTACACTGGCATTCGCAATATCATTTAGACCTGTTGGCACCTGAAAAACAGGGCCAGGACTCTCTACAGTATCTGTATCTATAAAAACAAATGTTCTCGTGGGAACTCGTATTGCAGCTTCGTGAAAAAGTATCCCGCTACGTCCACCTGCACCGTAAATTTTACCATAGAGTTTTCCTGAACCCCCAAGTATCACATTCATCGCCACGGATCGCACACTTTCGTGCCCGTTGACATTTGCGTAATAATCACCTGGGTTTCGGAACATTGATGGTTCCTGTGAAACGTAATGACCAAGTGTAGCTTTCATAAAAGCATCGGTGTAAAGCAGACTATTCATGTCATCGTCATGTGCACACCATGTTCTCCAAATTTGGTTGCCATCCCTGATCCATCCGTCATCGCGGATGTCCTGTGCCTTTTGCCATTGATTGCGGGTGAATTTACCATTGCTGTCGTCTGTGTACATTTGCCATGCGAATTGCAATTGCCTTTTGTTGCTTACGGCTTTTATAGCGCGCGCACGTTCCTTGGCCTTTGCTAGGGCTGGAAGCATCATGGAGGCAAGGATTCCAATTATGGCAATAACTACTAGTAATTCAATGAGCGTGAATGCGTGCTTGCGATGATTGATTTTCATTTCACTCATAACATCGAGACCTTGCACGGATTTCTTACAAAAAATATCTTTGTGTGGATTGTAAGAATATGAAGGTTGTTTTCGATGTAACGGAAAAGGAACGAATATGTTTTACCGTATTGCTGCTTACACAAAGGCACTTTGGTCAGTGCTGGAATATCTTTTAGCGTTTATATTTCAAGGATTTGATCGCCGTGACATGAAGGTGATAATCCCGACTCTGGCTGCAGGTGTTCTGTTCTTTGGTGGTGTCTGGGTATGGATGCGTACTGAGATAGTAGTGGTGCCAAAAAAGGAAGTAAGCCAATGGGATACCCAAGAGGCCGTTCGTCGATTGAAACTTGCGGAAGGCGTATTTGAACCTGATGCGAATGGGGAATTGGCAATGATCACAATATACGAAAGTAAAATCAGTGAGTCTGGCTGGGGATTACTGGGGCGGATGCGTAACTTGCGTAAATTGGTTCTGAAAGATTGCGAGATTACCGATGAAGGGTTGGTGCATTTATCCGAATTGGCAGATTTAAAGGTTCTGGGTTTGCAGGGTAATTTAGTCACAGATAAAGGGTTGGAGAGCCTTGCATCATTGACCAAATTAAGGGCGCTGGATTTAAAAGGTACACTTGTCACCAATGATGGCATTACTTGGCTGAGGCAAGCATTGCCAGACTGCAATATTGTCAATTAAAGGCATAATTTACCGTGAATTTTAAAGTCTTTGCTCGTAATTACATTTTCAGTCCACACGAAACATTCATTTTTCCATAGAAAAATGGATTAAATGAGTTGGCACGTAGTCTGCTAAGTAGTGACAGGCAATTAATCAGCCTCAAAACAAGTAAATACTATGTGTTGAACATAGGACTGTAACTTGCCGATTAGATTAAGGGGCAAAGTCCGGATTCCGGGCTTTGTCCCTTCTTTGATTGCTAACAGATATAAGTAAACTCTACTAGGGGAAGATCTTGTTAGGAGAAGGCTAATTATTAATTAACCCGAGTCACGGTCGGTCTTGGAGGAAGCTGTTTTACCTTTTGAGCTGCTTGTATCACTAGCATTTTGATTTGAAGCTCCGGAAAGTTCCGGTTGGCCTTGGCCTCGAAAAGTAATGACTTTTCCCTGCGGGGACCATCTCATGATTTCACCATGTCCATCAGCAAAAGACATCGAACAACGACCGTCATTGTGATCACCAGGGGTAGAATTTACGATATCACCAAATGCAAAGCTAGGGCTGTCGCTTGATTCGATATCGACATCGATAAATGTGAAGGTTTGTGAAGGCCAGCGAATTTTTGCCCAACGAGTTATTGAATCAGGAGAGGTGCCGCCAAGCACCCAATTCAGTGCCACGGAGCGCACTGCTTCAACGCTGATTCCATTACCATTATCAATCGAATGATATTCACCTGGATTTCGAAACATTTCATGTTTTCCAGACACATATGCTCCTAATGGACCAGATACAAACGCCTTAATCTCTACACGGCTATCAACACGCGGCGATCCGAACAGATCATGGCGACACCAAGTAGAATTTGAAGTGGGTGTGTTAACGACTAGAACATCGCCATTGTCTTCAACGGCCATACGCCAAGCTTTGCCAAGTTCACCCTTGTCTGAGAGGCTTTTTGCGGCCATAGCTTTAAACTTTGCTGCGGCAAGAGTAGGCAGCAAAATACCCGCAAGAATCCCGATGATGGCAATCACCACCAAGAGTTCTATCAGCGTAAAAGCTCTATTCCTAATCTGTCTCACGTCTCGAGAATCCATTGTCGCGCAAAGCCCGGCAACGGTAACCATATAGGGGAATCCCCTATATGGCGCACAAAAGCCAGGCCTACACAGTGGCATACGGGGTCATTATAACACACGAGGGTCGAACGATCCACCTTGAATAGCCATTTTTTCGATTAAAATAGTGGTCAATTGGCTAGTTTATTTTTCGCTCAAAGCTTGATAAATACGGCTAAATAGAGTTGGTTTAGTTGACGGATTCGACCGAATGCAGATCCACGTCAACAAAAATGGCCAGCAATATGGACCTTATTCGGTCGAAGAGCTTCGAGCCTATTTGTCACAAGGAAGCCTGTCTGTTGAAGATTATGCATGGTACGAAGGACTGTCTGGTTGGGTTCAAATCAATCAAATTCAGGGCATTTTGTCCGTAGGGAACAATCCTGCCCAATTGGATGCGGGAGAGGGGCAACAAGCAACGGCCCAGCAACAACAAACAGCGACGCCCGCAAAGACTCCAGTAAATGAGGCGACCAATGTACAGGACGGGCAATCTGGCGGGGGTGTTAGTGCTTCTGCCGCCATGGAGCGTCTCCGAAAATTGCAGAAAGGAGGGGCGAAGTCTGCCAGTCCACGTAAATCGGTAGGCCCATTTGCCGCACGCGGCGCCAAAGGCAAGAGTGAAAAAAAGAAAGAAGAACCGGAGGAGACAGTAGTTGTAGTAGCGCCCGCGGCTTGGAAAAAACATTTGCCGTTGGTGGGGGTTATCGTCGTAGCGGTTGCTCTAATAGGTGGGTTGGTCTGGTGGCTAATACCTGAGGGAAAGCCGCCTTTGCCATCGGAAAAAGTCTCTTCTAAGGATACTAAGGAAATGGCTCTGAAGTTGCGTGCTGCAGGCTTTGAATTCGGGACTACCACTAAAAACGAGATTAATTCCATTTGGATTAAGCCGGGCACCAAGATAAGTCCGGACACCTTGGGCTTGTTGGGCCGTTTGAAGAATCTTCAGAAGCTGGACCTTAGTGATTGCAATATGGATGATATGGCGGTTGTTAAACTCGGGGCCTTGATACACCTCACGCATCTAGATCTTAGCGGCAACCAGAACATCTCTGATAAGTCCATTGTGACTCTAAAGAAATTAGTCAACCTAAAGAGGCTTGGGCTGGATGGTACCTTCATTACTTCCCGCGGTAATACAGATCTGCAAACCACACTGGAGAATTGTGATATTGTTTGGAAACCCATCAAAATCCCGCCGACTGACCCCAAGGAAGGGGAAAAGAAATAACGTGGCTCAAATATTAGTATAAAATTTATGAATTGAAATATGTTGCTTGAGCATGGGGCGCAGTTAGAATTTGCAGTGGTCAGGATTCTGATGGGAACTTTCAGGGAGAAAGTATGCAGGTAAACATAAAACAGAATGGACGGGAATTAGGGGTGCTTGAATGGACTCAAGTACAACAAATGATGGCTATGGGAACTTTGAGCCCTATGGACCTTGTTTGGGATTCGCGGGCGAACCGTTGGGTTACGTTGGACCATTTTAGCCGCCAAATGGCGCAATACGCCTCCTTTAATCAATCGACAGCGGCGCAGCCTGTAACTTCGGCAAACAACAAAGAAGGCTTCAAATGGATGATGATTGTGATGGGTGCCCTGTGCAGCATTACGGCAGTTGGGGCTTTGGTGTGGTATTTGGCTAGTGATCCCGATGCCGGGAAAAAGAACATGTCTGATGGCGAAAAGAAGGGCAAGAAGGATGGGGAAATTGCAGGCAAGACTGATTCCACTAAAGAGGAAAAGCGTGAATTTGCCGGTGGGGGAAAACGCCCCGAAGTGCCGCCGGTGCCCAAAGATGCATTTATAATTTATAGTTTGGATACAGGGAATGTGATGGACCAGGCACGCAATGTTCCTGCGGCCAGGCGATTTTTTACCCGTACTCCATTCGGAAATAAGATTTTTGATATGCTTCAGGATGAGGAACTGACATTTCCCACTGATATGCCGGGTGTGATGTGGTTTGCACGCCCTCCCCCGAGTCTTGATGGCACAAAAGTCACCTATATTGCCGGCATTTATTTACCCTTAGAAAATACAACTAGGTTGCAGGAGACAATTGAGCAGCATGAAGAAGGCGGACTTAGGGGTATTGAGTTTGAAAACATGGGCCATTATCGCGTTATGCGCACCCTCCACACGACTTTGGCTCTAAGAATGGGGCTGGATGATCATGCAATGGCAGTAGTCATGCTTATGGACGAAGATATGAATCTTTTAAGTCCGAGATTTATGGAAGAAAGTGATGTTGGAGGAGAGTGTGCTTCAGCACTTATCCCGCTGTTGGAAAATACGCTTCCCAAGGAACCTGTTTCAACAAGTAATCCCCGCTTACGCGCATTTCTCCAGAATACTTCAGTAGGTGGTATTCACATGGATATCGGTGGCTGGCCTGAGAATTTTTGGGACAAAGTTATGGAGCGCTCTGGCAATCCTGCGGAGATTGATACGATCATTAAGACAGTGATTAAGGATTTAGTGCTGGGTGTGAATCTAGACACTGCCCCCGGCTCGGCTACTGCCAGGGTTGATCTGCATCATGAGAAACTAGATGGCTCATTTGCGGGCGATGGAGTGCCTTTGAAGTTGTTGGATGCCATTCCGTCCGATAGTCAGTTGATGTTCAGCTCATCTCTCGACTCAAAGGGTGTTCGTGATCTGCTTATGGATGAACTTATTCCACTCTTTCTCCAGAATGCTTCGGTGGAAGAACGGCAAGGCTATCAACAGTTACGTGCGGCGACCAAGCTACTCACTGGTTTTGAGGTTGAGGAGCTTTTTGATGTGTTGAAAGGCGATTTTGTAATGGCCCTTGGTGGCCTCGAAAATATGGATGAAGGAGGTGCGCCTAGAGTGGTTTTAGGTGCCACCATAGGTTCCCAGCCAAAACTGGAAAAACTGCTGGAGGTGCTAAGGAATGGAGGTGTGATCGAAACATTAGCTGAGGAAGGTTTGCACTTTGTGCAACGAAATGGTTGCTTCTATTTGTGTTCTGGAAACTATCGTACGGCTTTGGAAAGGGGATCGCTGGTCAATGCTATTCGAGGGCCACGCCGCGAGCTGCTTGCCAATAACAAAATAGCAGGGATTATTAACTTTCAGCGTTTTGGCAAAATCCTTGATTCAATGGGGTCAGATGCTGCCATTCTGAAGGATCTGCGTGAGATGACCCTTGTAGGGGACTTCGGAAAAGGCGAACAAACGTATCAGTTAAAAGTTGTGTTTAATAATCCGCGTATGAATTTGTTGAAGACTATTCTTCAACAAGGCAATGCTGCTGGTGGAGGTCGGCTTGCCGGAAATGGGTCTGGCTTCTTCATTACAGAGGATGGCTATTTAATTACAAATGAACACGTTATAAGAGGCGGGGATTCTTACAAAATCAAAACTTCGGCTGGGGAATTTGCCGCGCGAGTCATAAAGAAGGATTCGAGAGTGGACTTAGCGCTAATGAAAGTTGAGGGGAAGTTCACGCCTATTCCAGTGGCTTCTAGCAAGGATGTGAATCTTGGGGCGAAAGTGTTTACCATTGGTTACCCGAAAGCATCTCTCCAGGGAATATCTGCTAAGTTTACAGAGGGCAGCGTAAGCAGCTTGTCCGGGATGCGAGATGATCCTAAACACTTTCAAATTAGTGTGCCGATTCAACCAGGTAACTCCGGAGGACCATTGATAGATGAATATGGAAATATTATTGGAGTAATCGTGTCTCAACTTCTAGGTGAACGTGTTCAGAATGTAAATTATGCTATCAAGAGCGATAAGCTATCTACTTTCCTTGCAGATCAGAGACACCTAAAGAAGCAACTAAAGTTGCCGTATTCCCAAACGGCGACCCCAAAATTTGGTGATGTAATCGCGAATTCCCAACCTAGTGCTGCTTTGGTTCTAGTTTACAAGAATAGTTGGTAGCCCCAAATGTTGCCAACGGGAGAGGGTTGAAGGATCTTATTTTCTATAGGCGTTATGGTTATGTTCCTAGTAATTAATTCAGTGATGGCTTTAAAAAACGGGTCATTTCTTAATATGGTGGCAGTGAGCTTTTGTTGAGGGATATTATATTGGACAAACTGCAACAATTTCACCCCAATTAACCAAATGGAAAAGCCTGTCGCCCCGACTTCTTTGGTGAACTTGCCGTATTTGTTTGCGGTTTTAGTCACAATAATAGCAATAGTTTGGATGGGTTGTGGAGGCGGGGATGAGCCTTCGCCGAAAAAGGGGACTGGTGCCCAAGGAACAGCCGGCAATCAAACTTCGGGAGGCAGTGATGCTAACGGAACTGACGGATCAGGGCAGACACCTGCTGCCGGCGATCAGACTACGGATCTGCCAACTGAAGACATCCAAAAACTGGTTGATGGACTGGGCAACAATCGGCCGAGTGATGTGTGGGATGTCTTGCCGAAGGGCTACCAGCGTGATGTGGAGTTACTTTTCCAAGACTTGGCGCAAATAGATCCTGAAGTGCATGCAAAATTATTTGCTGTGTTGAAGCATGCTGCGGCTGTGGGTAGTGCAAAGAAACCGATTATTCAGCAAGTGTTGAAAGCACGGATTTCAGAAAACGCTACCAACAGCATAGAATCCCAGCTAGTCAAGGAATACGATAATCTGCATGGTTTTGTTGATGCGATTGCTAACTCCGAACTTGCGGATTTAGCTTGGCTACGTAATCCGGCGATGGGAGCGTTTATGAGTGGTTCCGGCACAAAAATTATGACTTCGGGCGTTGCTCTTTCACAGGCTTTTGGGTCGCCAACCAATGAGCTTGTGATGATGCGAGGAGCAACGGTTAAAGCGTTTACGGGTACTACCAATATTGTTGAAATGACGACAAGCGGAAACCAGACCATACGCTGGCTGTGTGAAAAGCAGGATGGCAAATGGTTGCCCAAGCCGTACATCGACGCGTGGTCAGGGTTAATGAACTGGGGGCGAGGTCGAATTCAGCCTTACACCCCCCAAGTTTTGGACCCGCAGCTTAAATTAAGATACATGGAAATTCTTGACGGGGTTGATAAAGCTTTGATGTCTATCGAACAGTCTCAAAATGCTGTACAGCTAAATCAATTCTATCCCCAAATCACTGTGGCTATCGGACGTTTTTTTGGTAAAGAACCACCGCCAACTGGCAGGCTTATCAAATGGAGTTATGGTGGTGCAATTGCCGGCCTCCAGAGATTGGATAGCAGATTATATTTCCGAGTGGCTCAATCTGTGATTGAGAAGGATTTCGGGAAGCCGGATCAGGTTTTCAAGTCGCAAAACCCCCAGATAGCAGACGTATATTGGATATACAAGGGCTTGGAAATTTACGATGCCCGACAGGGTCAGAAAAATGCGCCCCTGAGGACTTTGGCGTTTGGATTGCAGAGAGGGATTGTTGTTAGCCTGCAGGCGCAATAATCGGCGTGATTTGCAGTTGGACAAACGCTAATTTTGAGGCCATCTTCTTGATAGGGGAATGACCGAGAAATCTAATAAACCGATCAGGGTCCAGTTGGTCAAAGAGGAACCGGCTATACTGGTTGAAAACCCGCCACCCAATTCAAAGGGTAAAATCATCGCAATTATCGCCGGATTGGTGGTGTTGATAGCTGGTCTTGGGTATCTGGCCTTCATGCTGTGGTTTGACAAGGATGCGATCAACAAAGCCGGGCCGAATGAGCAGGCACCTGAAGCAGCCGTGAAGGCATGGTACGAAGCACTGGCGAACAACCAACCGCAGGTGCTATGGGCAGCTATGCCACAGGATTTTCGTGCGCGGGCCGAGGCCGGTTTCAAGAAGATGGGTGAGGCGGTCGGAGACGACGCAGAGCTTTACCAGCGCGGTCTTGAGGTGAGTGGGAAGTTTGCGAAACTTATGGCCACCAAGCAGGATGTTTTTCTTGGCCTATTGAGTTATAAACCCAAGCAGAACCCAGCAGGTGGGTTGCCTGATTTGGGTTCTCTCGTCGGTAGTCTTTCGGATGCAAATGGAACCGGTGGTGCTGCTGGCTTAAACCAGTTGGCGGGTGCCTTGGCACAGGGGGGGATGGCCAACATGCTCGACCCGGGCAAGTTTGCCTCTGAGTTCATGAAGAAACATAAAGTTGAGAAATGGAAATTCTCCGCCATTTATGAAGTTCTGGATGTTGTGATTAATAGCGAGATTAAGAATCCCGCCTGGCTCAAGAAACCCAATGTTGAAGAATTCATCTCAAGTACTGGCTCAAAGCTAATGCAGCGCCTTGATGCTTTGCCTGGTCAGGAAACTGAGGATTCCTGGGACAAAGGATTTAAGGCTCCCTTGCGCCAAATAAAGTTTACCCAGAAAAGCTGGAAAGAAGATGGTGATCCAAATACAGCACTTGTCATTGTGGAATACCCGCCAATCCCGTTTCTTGAATTGAAGAAGGGTGGACAAACAGTTTTCGAGTTGAAACGTGTTGACGGTCGCTGGAGTATTTCCAAGGGCAATGAGGTGTTTTATGGACGCTTCGTTACTGCGGCTGATCAGATTTCCGAGCAGGTTGAACAAATGGAGATGTACCAGCAGCTTTTATCACAATTGGGTGGCATGGGTGGCTCTGATAAGGCAGGACTCAAGGAAGGCTTTGATCTTGTAGAGGAGTATATCGACAAAATTGATCAGGTCCAAACCACAGACGAGCTTGTCGAGATGATGCATGAGGCCGTACTTGGGCGGTTTGAAGGGCTCCTAGGGGGGCTTGCCGGAGGTGCCGCCACACCCGCAAAACCGAAACCAGTCTCGTCAACCTCTACTGAACCAAATACGCCTATACGGGGAACCATTCCTTCCAACCCGGGAGGAACGAATACATTAACCGGGCCCAATGGCAGAATCCCTGTTGGCCGTACATATAGGTGGGCCATTTACCATAACGATCCCAAAAATTTTTATCGTATTGATGTCCGTTACGCCAACACATCCCAGGCAGTTGTGGCCAAGGACTTTGGGGCGCCAGATGTGGTTGCTCAGAATGGTAGTTGGATTTACCGCAACATGCGGGTTTATGATTTTCGAGCTCAACGGGAAATGTCCACAGTGGAGTTCCGGTTTCATAATGGAGCGGTAAACTTGGTGCTTTGTTATTGAGCCTTTGGCTCCGAGTTCATTCTCTGCTTGAAAACTCACTGTTTTTCAGATACATACGCAGCATGAAGCTGATCACACTTGGGTCGTTTGTTGTCATAATGCTCGCATTGGGGTGTGGGAAAGTTGACTATGAGCCTGAGTATAGAGGGGCAGGGGATGATGAAAGCGCTGTCAGTGTCGGCTTGAACACAACCATTAAAGGAAAAAAATTCGCGAAGAACATCACGAAGGCGACTGAAAATGTCAAAAAAATGACAGACGTCGTGAAGGACGATGTGACTCAAGTAACAGGACAGGCACGTAAGATTGCAAGTCAGGTATCTGCAATAACTGAGGACGGTGTTACCGCTGGTGTGTTTGTCGAACCACGGACCAAGCCGCCTGTTTTTTGGGAATACTTGGATGTTAATGCCACCAATACGGATCGAAAAAGTGTGCTGGCTGAACAGGGTCGACTCGGTTGGGAGCTGGTCTCCGAGCGGCCGCGCGATGGTGGTGGCGTTGTACTTCAGCTAAAAAGATCCAAACCCTAACGGGGGTCTTTTTTATTTTTATATGGGCGATTGGCGCAGCGGCTAGCGCAGCGGCTTTACACGCCGTTGGTCGGGGGTTCGAATCCCTCATCGCCCACCATCTCTCAAAATTTTGGGGCAAAAAAAACCACCGCAAGTGATCATCCCGCGGTGGATGGAAAAACGGCGCACAACCTGATAAATAACCGCTAACCGCAATCCTCCCGTAAACTAGAATCTGCCCTTGCCACGTCAAGGGCAGGTTGTTCACATACTCTTATTTGTCGTCAGTGGCGCCACCGAGGGTGACACTGATTTTATATTTGCGTTGCAAATGTGCGTGAGCGTCACTCGCCTGTTTGTTTTTTGGATACAGCTTGCAGGTTTGTTGAAACCATTTGATTGCGAGCTCTTTGTTGCCTGAGTCTTCATAGGTTTCGGCAATCTGAATGGTAGCCTCAGGTGCGCTGGCTTTGTCGCTTCGCGCTTGATGGTAAACAACCAGCGCTTCTTTCCACTGTTTGAGTTTTCGATGGCAACGGGCGATGTCGAAGTAGACGTTCGGAAATGAGTCTGATTGACGAAAGGCTTGGATAGCCTGTGGCACACGTCTGCTCGCCTCATAGCAATGGCCAATCTGTCGATACCAGTTACCAAACTGTGTCGGGGCAATTTTGATTAGGGTTTGGTAAGCGGCAATTGCTTCGTTGTATTTCCCGGCTTTGTACCATGTATTGGCAATTTCAATGTGCCACTTGCCTTGGTTCTCTTTCTCATCAAGACCGATGATCTGGTTATAGATCTGTACAGCCTGGTCAGGCTTGCCTTCATAGTGGCGATGAATATGCGCAATGTTTGAAAGGCCGTTTATTTTGTTGGTGAATTGGGCATAAAGTTTACGGGTTTCAGCATATCGCTTGCGGGTGCGGTGCCAGGATGCCATCGAACCCCGGATGTCGTCATCTAAGCCGATGATTTTTGCGAGTTGCTCATAAGCCTGTAGCCCTTCGTTATCCCGGCGGGCATATCCGTGGAGGCTGGCGATATAGCCGTAGTAGGTGCGAAATTGTTTTTTATCTGAATCCGTGTTCGCAGAGGCAGGCATATTTTTTTGCATAAACCCAATAGATTCATTGGCTAGTTTTTCTCCGAGCGATTTTTTTTGTGGGTCTCCCGTGAGTGTGCTGATGGCCCCATAGACGGAATTGTGCACCCGTTTTGCCAACACCTTTTCACTATAGGAAGATTCCAAGGCCTTAAGGCCCTCGCTGAAATCGCCACTGTAAAAATAAAAACTGGCCAAGCTGTTACTGGCGTTTACCAGGATGGATGAGTTTTCCTTGGTGCGCTTGACCTTGAAGGCTAAGTCCTTCCAGACCTCCATTCGCTGGGTCGACTTCTTTTGTTCGCCGTAAATCTCGGAAAGATCCCATTTGGAGAGTACAGACACGTGGTGGTCTTCATATTCGGTGATCGTCCGGGCATAGGCCTTTTCGGCATTCTTTAATTCGCCGACGTCCTTGTAACTTTTGCCCATGAGATAGGCGGCCAGGGCGGCCTCGTGTGACTCAGGCCAGTAGTCGATCACGGACTGGAATCCTTCACGGATGGCGGTGTAAACCTTGCGTTGTTTGACAAGGCAGTGGCTCCACATGAGCTGGGCGTTGGGAGCGCCGAGACTGCGTTCATAAAGAGTGAGGTACTTTTCGTACTCGCTCATGGCAGCCTTGTACTCGCCGCGCAGATAGAGTTTTTCGGCGATACGCATTTGATAGCGCTCCACTTCACGCATCTTGGTGAAGGTTGTGACTGGGATTTGCTCCAGATAACCAAGCGCTGCGGGAAGCGAAAACGCAAAGATCATGCTTATGGCTGCTAATGCGCGTGTCAGTCTTTGTTTTTTTGTGCCTGTAACCATTTGCTATACTCCGAGTGTGCGTAAAGGATGATGTTGGCTCCAAGTCGATGGCCCGCCTCCCATATTCGGCGTGGCACGCCAGCGTGCCCATCGGCCCATGCATCTCCGATATCGCCGGGATGATAATACGCCACGATGCGGCTTTCAACCACCCATCCATAAGCGGTACGACCTCCGTGCGGGGCAACGATGGGCACGGCAGCAAGTCCCCTGTGCACGGGGTGATCAATTGGTATGGCGCGCGGGTTAACGTTTGGGAGGACGCGGCGCATGAGGCTAAAGAACTGACTATGCCATCCGCTACTGCCGCCGTTATCGGCAAAAATCATTCCATGTTTGTCGACAATATATTCGCGGAGGGTTTCGACTTCTGATTCTGAAATAGAAAGGCCGCGTTCACCGGTCATATATACCAGCGGTGGGCTTTTTAATTTGGGGAAATTTCGGAGTTGGCCAATGCTTCGTACCTCAGGCTGCTTGGCTGTGGGGTGACCTGTCTTAGAGGCGTACCAGAGAAGCATGTTGAGGTCTGAATTAAGGTCGAGATCCTGATCCCAGTCACCACCAGCATAGCGCAAACGGATGAAGCGCACCTTGCCACGGCGTGTACCACCGGCAAATCCAGCGCCCTTGCCTTTACCCTGGCCGACTTCGTAGCGGTGCATGGTTTCCTCCAGCATATTCTTCAAAATCTCCTCAATGGGTGGCACTGGGCGGATCAGATTGCTGAGCGGATTAACGATGGGGATCTCCTTTATTTTGATGATTTGCTTAATAACCTTCTGCTTCAGCTCAGGTTCACCTCCACCAGCGGGCATTTCATAGATTTCCTGACAACCGGAGAGGCTCATCAGCAGTAGAAAGATGGCGATAAAGGCAGTGGAATAACCAACAAAAGTATGAAAGGACTGTTTGAGCTTCTGCCGATGGTGCCCGTAATACCAGGCATCCGTGTCCAACGGGTTCCATATCAGTTCCGGTAGCGCTTGGGCCAACCCGCCGGTGAACCTCGGCAAGAAAAGGTATATCTTCCGGGGAGATCCCTGATCCTTCGGTGGGGCGATGGAACGGTTCATGGCATCGAGTGGTGAAATCTTATCCAGACTGCCAGAGGCAACGTTGGCACGTCGTTGCAATTGTAATTCGCGTGACCGGTTTTCAACCCAACGAATTGTCCAGGCGAGCCCGATAAAGAACGCGATAACAAGACCGCTCCCGGCTGCAGCCACCCGGAATCCATCATACGATTTATATTTGGCGACAAAGACCAACCAATGCCAAGAGGGGATGAAGGCAAGGGTGGCTGCTATCCAGAATTCGCGTCTTCCCCAGTGATCGCGCATGTAGGCGCGGAAAGTTGCCAAGCCAAGCAGGGCCACCACGAGCGCGTAGGTGAAGCCAGCCCAAAATAGGGCATCCGAAACGAATGCTGTATTGGTAGACCAGATGTACCATAAGTAGCCCCACGTGATTAATAATGTCAGCCCAAAGGGGACAACAATGAGTGGGACTAACCCGTTGATGCCGAGGCCCTCAAGTGTTTTGCGAATACCTGTGAACCAGCAAATAGTCCCAATTGCCTGCAGGACAACAGCTGTGATGGGTAGCCAAGAGGGAAAGTGATGCGGTTTGATGGTGTCATAAATTAGCCCACTCCAAAAAAGCACGATCATAATCCCCCATAATTGTGCCGCGTAGGTGACCATGAACTTTTCCGCATCGTTCATGAATTTTCCCAGAGGTGATTTTTGGCTTTTTCCAGAAGCAAGAAATTGGATCAATCCGGCACCAATGCAGATCCCAGCGCCAATGGAAATGCTGTCGAACAACGGTTTTCCGAGTTGAATTGACCAAGCGCTAAGGAGCGCTATGGGAACCAAGCCAGAGACAATGTGAGCAAATTTACTATCCAGAATTATGGCCGCCAAACTAACGATGGGGATTAGAGCAGTAGACAACAATAAAATCGAAAATATCCCAGTTTGGTCTTTAAGGTTTATTATTCAAGAGTCGGACATGGTTGAGAAGCGTTCAAACATATCCAAAGCATCGAGCGGTGTTTGCCCCAGCAGGAAACTACTTTCCACAAGGTTTATTCCGCTGAACTCGGGAAGGAATGGCAGAAAAAACCCGATCACCATGGCTATCGCACATATTCGAGGTATGTGTTTCATGCGCGCGCGTGAAAATATTTAATTGTCTATTTAGTCGCCGAGGATATCGTCACCAGGCTTGTCGCCGAATGGATTGACATCTTTTGGTTGGCCCTTTTTGACCTGGTCTACCCCCATTTTTTGAGCGGCATTTTCCTCGGAAGTGCGGTTGTCGTCTTTTGTGGATTCTTGTTCCTCGTTGTTATTCGGCTCGCTTTCTTTATTTGATTTAGGAGTCTCCTCGGCCACCGGTTTGGGCTGTTCTTCCTCTAGCGCAAAAGCAAGGCCGGTGAAACCTGCCAGTAAAATGAAAATGATTGCAGTGGAATGAAGCAAGCTGGACATCAGACTGCTTTGAGCGATCACCCCCAGCATTTCTCGTGGCGATTTCCCCTGCATTTCTGTCAGGAAAGCCCGGACCTCTGCGGCTGTGCTGGATGTGTTTGCCTTCAGGTTCTTCACATCGCGTCGGATACTAGACATCGGTTGGGCTGGTGTGGTAACTGGAGTTTTCTGTATTGACGGTTTCGCGGCTGTTGTCGTCTTTCGTTGGGTTACGGCACCGATGCTCGATAGAGGAACCCAGGATTTGGCGCCTTCATGCCAAGCCTTGTCAGAGAGAGTAAGCTTGCCGTCGGACAGTAATGCCCGAACTTCTTCAGGTTCGAGCGGGCCGATTTTCTCTTCGTTTTTTAGAATGTAAAGTTGCATGGTAACCTTTTGGTGAATGATCAGGGCAAGATCAGTTAATTTTTTTCCTCAAGCACATGATGAAGTTCGCCGCCAGCCTTGCTCACGGCCTCGATGAGAGGCTCGAATAGATAGGCTGGGGTGTCCTTGTCAATTTTCAATAGCACGGTGCGTTGACCAGGCGGTAGATCGCCCAGTAGTCCACGTTGGCCAAGCGGGGCATCAGGTACATATAGTTCCGTTGTTATCATGTCAGGATTGATTCGCACGCCATTAAGATAAGTGATTTGGTTTGTGTCGATGGCGATACTAACCCGTTTGCTTTTGGGTTTCTCCAGCTCTTCCCCCGTTGCCTTGTTTACCTTGACGTGGCTGTCGTCGGTAACACGGGCGAGAATGATGAAAAAAATTAGCAATAGGAACGCTATATCACCCATCGCCATTGAGGGGACTTCTGCGCTCATTTTGCGTCTTTTCAAGATCATTGAACCTTGCGCATAAGGGTTATTGTGCCGCCTGCGTCCTCAATGGTAGCAGTGACGTTCATCCAGCGATCATATGGAACCGTGGGGCCACATCGCACGGCGACAGTCTTCTCTGTCTCGTTGATCTTTTTAGAGAGTAGCTTAAAGAGCTTTTCCTCAAACTTATTCATGGCCATTACTTCGCCGTTGAGTTTTATATGATCACGTTCAAGCCCTACCCGGATGGGTTTTTCCAACTGACGTTTCTTGTCGGAATTTGGGATTTCCTGAGGACGGCCGTCTTCTTGCTGTACGGAGGCACACACGAGAAAAAAAATGATAAGAATGAACGCGATGTCGCTTGTGGCGCTTGCGCTTGGCTCGGTGAGGAGGGTTTGGCGGCGGAGCTTCATTTATTCCCGGCGTTCGTTTGTGCCTGCTTGATCAAGAGTGAGCTGCAGGGTGACTGCTTCCATGAGTTGTGTGGCGGATTCCTCCACCTCAAGAACAAAGGTGTTAATAACGCTAGAGAAATAATTAAATGCCATAAATGCAGGGATCCCAACCATGAGACCGAAACACGTGGTTAAAAGTGCAACACGAATGCCGTTGGCGGCATCAGTAACTATGTTCTTGCTGGCTCCGCTTTCGACATTCTGCACAATGTCATTGAATGACTCGATCATGCCGGCAACGGTGCCAAGGAACCCAAGCATCGGTGCTACACTGGAGATGATCGCAAGAACCGCAAGGTGTCGTTCAAGTGCGGCTACTATGTGTACGCCGTAATTCTCCATACTCTTGACAACCTGCTCCTCCAATCGGCCGGCGTCGTAGCCAAGCTTGCGCAGTACGATATACTTACGCATTCCGTTGGCAAGGACGGCTGCGACTGGTCCCCGTTGGTTATCACACCGGGCAAGGGCTTCTTCAGGGCGGTCGTTAGTCAGATCATCGAGGACCGCTTCTCGGAGGGTCTCGTTATTGGTGTTCAACATTTTCAAGGATCGCCAGCGTTCAATGATGACCGCCAATGCTACAATGGCGAGCAACAGGATTGGCAACATGAACCATCCGCCAGTGATCAACAGGCCAATCGGTCCGGTTTCCTTGAGTTTGTCGATCCACGAGGAAGGTTTGGCTTTAGCGTTCGTGTCTGTGTCGGAAGTATTATTTTCGGGAAGCTTCGTGCCGTTGCTCTCTGTGGTGCTGTTGTTGTCTGTACCATTGGCTTCGTTTGTTGGTGGCTTACTCGCGCTCCAGCCTGATGTGGCTAGGGCAACACAAGTTAGTGTAATTAAGAACAGCTTCATTAAGGATCAAGTTGAGACAAACCTATGGTGGTTGGGACAAGTCGATTTAATTATCGTTATCCACTGAGTTGGCTTCGGCTTCGAACTGCGCAAGCATGTCAGGTAATGCGAGTCGCCCGCGGGCAAATTGTGCGGCCTCACTCTCGGGGAAATCCCAGCGGCAACGATTATAGCGACGAAATGCCTGCGGCACGTTTTTTGCCATTCGCCAGCTTTCGCCTGACCAGAAGACCGACTGCGCGGAAAGGTTGTCATCCGGAAATTTCTTGATAAATAGGTCGAACACCTCTGCAGCCTTGGTGTAGTTCTCATCTTTATAGTGGCATTGGCCCCATCGAAATCCCATTTTAGGCGCGGCTTCATGGTTGCTAAACCGGTCCATAAATTTTTCAGCAACCTTTGCGGCAATCTTGTAGTTTTCCCGTTTGTAGAAGTACTCATTGATTCGAATCATTGTCTTCGGGATTAGTGGGCTCTTGGGATGCGTTGCGGCGAGGGTAACGTATTCCTCAAGTGCACGGTCGAATTCTTCTGCCTCTTCATAGCATTGCGCCAGCTTGTACTGAGCGTCAGCGGCAAGTGTATGGTTGGGGTGTTGCCGCACAATAAGTGCATAGCTATTGGCAGCCTCATTCCAGTCTTTTAATTCTTGGGAGAATTGTCCGCTGAGATACGCGATACGTGGTAAATACTTGGGATCTGGATAATCGACCATTATCTCCTTGAGTAAACGGCGACCAGCTTTGAGGGCCTTTTCAGCTTCGCCTTTTCTCTCTAGTGAGAGGTTGTTTTTGAACAGTTCAAAATAGCTCTCTGCAATGTGGAACTGTGTTTGTACGGCGAGTTTCTGATTGCCAAAAATTTTACTGAAGGCAGATACAAGTCCGTCAGTGCCGATAGCAACAGGCACTGCGGACACCAATGTTGCGTTACCTTCTAGCGTGCCGGCAGCTGTATCCGAGTAGGCTATGCTGAGTTTGTCGCCAAAGAAGCACTCAACCTCTATTTTAATCTTATCGTAGTTTCCCGGTGCAGGTTTCTCCATTGCCTTCAGGTTTAGAGAGCCGGTGAAAATACCGCTGTGGCTTAAGGTCTCGGTTATTTGTACTGTTTCCATTTCGCCCGATTCGGTCTTGATGGTAATTTCTGCCGAATCGCGCTCATCGGAGATGTCTAGGTCTGGATCGTTAATAATCGCAAATAGTTTTTCACCCACATGTAATAGTTCGAGTGGTTCCTTATAGTCCTCTTCAGTGATTGCAAGGGTACCGTCTGTTACTAGGCGACCATTTGAGGTTAGTTCCTTAATTTTGCCATCCGGTCGTATGGAGTCCTTATAGACAGCTTTCAGAGATGACTTACCGTTTACATTCAGCACAGTGTAAACGTCTCTGTTGATGGTG
>CAYUXV010000126.1:0-8033 GCA_964448875.1 uncultured Verrucomicrobiota bacterium | reverse complement strand
ATCATGCCCACGATCCAGCTGTTCATCATCCCGCACATCTAGCCGTTTATCATCAAGCCCAAGAACCTTGAGATCAGCACGTCCAACAACCTGGATAGCATCCCGGCCAACAACCTGGAGAGCAGCCCGGTCAACCGTCGCTTGACCAATTGGGCCAGCAGCAGCAGCAGTTACTTCAGCAGGCGCAACAAATGGCACAGCAGCCAGGTGCGACCCCGGCAACACAGCCCTTGGAGAATGCAGGGGAAGCGATCCAGCCGCTTACAGGGGAACAGTCAGGTCAGTTGCCGAGTGATGCCCAGCAGGCTTTACAGGAGGCTCAGAGCGCCCTCACTGATGCTGCAGCTCAAGCCACCGCTAACCAGGCAATGCCGGCGCAGTCAAGCGCTCAATCAGCGCAACAATCATTGAGTCAAGCTGCAGCTGCGGTTCAAGCTGCTCAAGCGGGAATGCAGGGTCAGCAGCAACAAAGTCAACAGCAGGGGCAACCCGGCCAGCCAGGGCAACCCGGCCAGCCAAGTCAAGCTAAGGACGGGCAGAATGATCCAAATAGTAAGAGCAACGGTGATGAAGGTACCCGGAACGGGCAGGACGGGAATGATCCGTTGGACGCGATCATTCGTGATCGTAGCAAGTTCCTGAGCCTTCCAGAACGTGAACGCCAAAAGGTTCTTCAGTCCGTTGTTGAGCGTTATCCTGAAGAATACGGTCCGATGATTCGTCAATTCCTGATCAATCTGTCCCGAAAAGGACAAAAGAATCGGCGTTAAGGTTAAATCAATGCTGAATCCAAGAATCTATTTGGGATTACTTTCGCTTTTTATCGGCTTCAATGTTGCTTATGGCGCATTGGGCAAAGAGACGATACGAGAAGACGAAGTGAAGGTTGATCCGCGTTATGAGCCGATCATCAAGGGTGCTTTGAAGTTTTTGGCTAAACAACAAAAGATCTCCACAAAGACTATTAATGGAAAGAAGGTTGAGCTGGGATATTGGGGTGTTAGCCGGGAAGAAGCACGGTATCCCGTAGCAATGACAGGATACACCCTCATGGCTTTTATGGCGGCGGGTAATTTGCCGGGTGAAGGGCCGTATGGACGTGAGGTTGCCCGGGGAATGGAGTATTTGCTAGATACAATCACCGATAATACTGGGATTTTCGGAAAACAATCTTACGGTCAGTACATGTACGGCCATGGGATTGCTACGATAGCTTTGGCGGAACTTTATGGTCAGACCCGCAATCAGCGAATGCGGGCGAAACTTCAAAAGGTGATTGATCGGATTGTTGCAAGTCAGAATAGTCAGGGAGGATGGCGATATCGTCCGGTAAAACGTGATGCAGATATATCGGTTACTGTGCTTCAATGTGTAGCGCTTCGTGCGGCAAAAAACTCAGGTTTGGACGTTCCACAGAGAACTATTCAAAATGCCATAAAATATGTGGAGAGATGTTACCATAGTGGGTCGGGTGGTTTCGCATATCAACCTGGGTCATCGCCTGGCTTTGCTCGGACTGCTGCGGCCATTTACTCACTTCAAGTTTGTGGAAAGTATAAAGACTCAAGAGTTGCGTCGGGCTCTCTATATCTCAAAAACAATTTTCGTGTAGGCCAGGAATGGTTCGTCTATGGCAACTTTTATGCTGCTCCGGCGCAGTACATGGTTGGAGGGAAAATATGGAAAGATTGGTACGATAAAATCGGCAAGGTTATTTACGACAGTAAGAATAGTACTAGAAAAACGAAAGGGGAGTACTATTGGGAATCTGCTGGACGTGGTGGTGTCGGTCCCGTTTTTACCACCGCAGTTTACACTATGATACTTGCAATGCCGTATCATTACATCCCGCTTTATCAGCGTTGAATCAAAAATGATGAAAACATACGCCATAACAGCACTTGCTGTGTTTGGTGTTGTATTGTCAATTCACGCCGACTTGCTTCAGACTATCGATGGCCGCACTTTCTCCGGCCGTATTGAACTTCGGCTTGGCCCCGCCCTTCAAATTAGTGGACCAAGCGGCACCCATCAAATACCTGTTTCGAATGTAAAAAATGCATGGTTTGGGGATGCCCCAATCACGCATTCTGGGCTGCGACAGTTGAATTATAAAATGTACCGGGGCAACTGGCTTGCAATGCCGGATTTTTCAAAATTGGAACCTAGTGGCAGTGGGCGGATCGCTGGTAAATTGATAACTATTCACCCGCACAATGCATTGGCTGGATACGCGTTGGTTTTCAAAGGTGATATCTTTGTGCCTGCAAAAGGTGCATATCAATTTCATCTTGGATCAGATGATGGTGCCCGGTTGTTCATTGATGGTAAACCTATCATCGATAACGACGGACGGCATGGATTGCGGTACCGTTCGGGGCAAATTGCATTGACTCCCGGACGCCATGAGTTTTGCCTCGAGTATTTTAATCATATAGGTGCTGCAATATTACACTTGGATTGGGGTGGTCCAGGTTTGCCTCGTACACCTCTTTCTTCTGTAGGAAGCATCAAGACCGAAACCGCAAATTTAAATGATAGTGTAATCGTTATTTCACGACCTGGAGCAGTATTGTGGAACGGTTCTTTTGTGCCTTACCCTGTTGCTGCTGCTGATGAAACAAAGGTTATACTCTCCAATGCTTCAGAGAATTTTAAATTAAGTACAGTCAACACCACGGCTCTTTTCTTTATGCCCATTACCATGAGTAGAGCGCAGGCTCTTCGCAATGCAAGATCTGGTGTATTGATGTCGGATGGACAGTTTGTGGAGGGAAAATTACGTACACTCAATGGAAGCCATGTGGAAATTGAATCCGTGCTGCTGGGTAAAAAAACAATACCAATTGAAAATCGGGTGGCAGCTGTTCTCCTGCGTCCTCCAGCCAAGCTTCAAGATCAGTTGCTGATACATACAAGGCACGGCAGTACTATTGTTACAAAAAAGGCAAAGGTGGAAGGCAATGTTCTGCGGGTCGACGATGGGCCATTCGGACAGCACAAAATATCGCGTGATGATATTGTTAGTTTGCATTATGGGCGGAATCTCTCTCCTTTAACCAAGGCATGGTCGCAATGGGAACGTGCAGAGAAGTCAGAGCGCAAAATGATTCAAACAAGAGAGTCTTCAGCCTATTCCCGAGCACTTGCAGTAGTTCAAGTCATTCGTCAGCGCTCTATACTACAGAAGCAGAAAAGAGAAGCAGTCGAAAACCTGGGAGTAGTTGAGGGGGTTCTTGAAAAGTCACTTGCTGCTAGAGAATTAATGGAAAAAATTATCCTTAAGGATAAAACTGAATTGGATCGTGCTCAGTTAGAATTAAAGACAAAGACAAAATTAGAGGAAGTTGCTCTAGACAATGTGGCCAATGCTAAGACCTGCTTGGATGAGAGCATTAAATCCGTAGCTATAAAAAATGATCTTAACGATAAATTAATGGCTAAAATAGAGTCTGAAACAAAAAAAGCATTGGATGAAAATGAAAAACAGAAAAAGGCGGGCGAGGAAGATTTAAAGAAGTTTGAAGCGCGTGTTAATCAGTCTGAAGATAAAGCCAAAAAGGACCAGGCAGCTTCTGGAGAGGCTTCCGACATGCGTTTAAAGGCACATGTGGCATTAGCTTTGGAGCAAAAATTACTAGTGGCCATACAGAGTAAACTTGATAGTGAAACAAAAGCAAAAGTCGATCTTGATGCTAAAATTGCTGTGGCCAAGGGCGTGGTGATAACTGCGAAGCAGGATTCGCAAAAAATGCTGAGCCAATTTAATATCAAGCAATCGTTGTTTAATGGTGCGAAGGCTTCCGTCTCATCTGCAAAAAATAGTAAGCGCACGCCTGCTGTAGCTTTGCTGAATACAGCTGACAAGACACTAGAGCGTGCGGTTTTAGACAAAGCAACTGCTGACAAGCAATTACTCGATTACAACTCAGAATTAACCATATTGGCTTTAAAAAAGGCACAAGCAGTTAAGGAATTGGCTGATTTAACAAAGGTCCATGGTGACAAAATGAAGATGGTCGCCAAAGCCGAAGCAGACAGGGCTAAAGCCGAGGCGCAGGTGACACTAAAACAGCAAAAAATGAATGCCTCTCGAGCCATGCTGGTAAATTTGGTTAACACAAAACAGGAGCCGGCCTTGGTGCTTTATCGTAATGCGACTAATTTAATTGCTGAAGTTAAGATTGAAAATGCCAAGGCAAAAAAAGACCTATTGATGCTGAGTGGTGAAAGGGACAAGCTGTCTAATATTATAAAATTAGCAGTTACAACGGCAATGAATTCGGAATCGGAGCTTAAAAAAATACAATCGGATGATAAAAAAAAGCCTTCCGAAAAGGCAGCTGCGCAGCAAAAAGCATCTAATGATACAAAGGAGGCAGAGGTTGCGCGGGCTAATCTTGTCAGTCTTGAAACAGGAAAGCTTAAATTGGCCTTGGCTCAAGTTGACGCCTCTGAGAAAAAATTAATAAAGACAGATGCTGAAAAGGCAATTATTGAAAAAACGTTGGCCACTCTTGCAAATGAAATTCAACGTTTGACGGTGACTTATGTTAGGGATGAACAGTTGGTGCAAAGTGATGTTGCCAGGGCATTAGTTTTGGCTAAGACCTATGAAGCTCAACAGGGTGATTTAGACTTTATTATCAAACAAAAAGATAAAATTTCAAATCTGACAGATGCAGCTGTTAAGGCACATGATGGGTTTTCACAAAACAAAGTTAAATCAGCGGAGGCACTGGTATTGAAGAGCAAGCAACAATTATCAGCCGCAGAAAAATCTAGGGACATCGCTGCGAAATCAGTGGTTGCTGTTGATCTAGATATAAAGCGTCTTACCCAAGCTCAAAAATCAGCGGAAGTAGATTTGGCTTCGGCGCAGATGCTGCTGGAAAAAGCTCAAATGAATGAAATTAAAGCACTGTCAATTCATAAGGATTTAACTGAGAAGCTGGCAAACAAAAATGTGTCCCTTGCCGCAGTCTTGGCAAAAAAAATGGATAAAGAAAATGCCATCAAACAAGCTGCTGCGATTGTGAAGCAAATGGAAAAAGAGGAGCTCATTAAATTAAAACCTGCGATTGAATCTAATGCGATATTAAACCTTGAACGATTGCAGTTTGGTGAGCTGAAAAAACAGTTGGCACATAATTTAAAGATGGCGAAGGCCAACATTGAGACGTCAAATGCATTGAATATGAAAGAGTTAGCGAATGCCAAGGCGGCTCATCGGCGGGCAATTGATTTGCAGAAACAAAAGGAAATGATCTTTACGGAAGCAACTGCGAAATTAAAAGTTGCTAAGACTGAGGTGATGGGTGCTGCAACTGAATGGGAACAGGCAAAGCTTAATTATAAAAATCATTTAGGGGGCTTGGCGGAAATTTCTAAAAATATTCAAAGTACACGTGGTCAGATCAGGACGTTACAAGGTAAAAAATCGGTCGCCGAATCTTCACTGAACAATTATCTTTTTACCAATCGAGCTCTTCTAAACCTAAACTGAGGTTGAAATTTCGTTCAGTATCATTTTTTAAGGTGATAGGACCATCCTTGGGCCATATCGCTTTTGTCCGTTGCCCAACTGTCCGTATTGATTGCTTCCCCACGCCCACAGCGAACCGGTTGTCTTGATTGCCAGTGTGTGGTGCCTGCCTGCAGCAACTTGTAACCAGTCTGTATCTCCCCCAATTTGTACGGGTTGCATCGAATCTTTGGTGTTGCCAATACCAAGTTGCCCGTGCTCATTCTGACCCCATGCCACCATGCTGTTGTCATCTCTGATCGCAAGACCGTGATATCCTCCAACGGTTAGGTTTTTCCAGATGCTGTTTATGTTGAAGGCAGTTGGGGTGCGATAATCTGATCTGACAATCGGATTTTTCAACCCGCGTGTGCCTCCTCCCCATGCGTATAGTTGGTTGCTCCAGATGCCATATGAATTGTCGGGGCCGGCCATGATGAGTTGCCAATTGATATCGCGTCCAACTCGTTCGGGTTGCAAGAGACGGAGTGAGCCACTTAATCCACACTGGCCGGACGTGTTGTCCCCCCAGCTCCACAAGCTGCCATTATTTTTCAGTGCCACAACATGTCCGGTGCCAGCTGTGATTTGAGCCCAGTCAGTTTCTTTGCCAATTTTACCTGGCGTGTATCTACGGATCGGGCGTGAACCGGCTCTCTGGCCATCTGAATTATTGCCCCAGCCCCAAAGGCTTCCATCAGCTTGAATGCCTAAACTGGTTCCTGAGCCTGTGGCGATTTGCTTCCATCGTGCATTACTATATGTTCGCGTTGGAGAAGGCCTATTGGTTCTGCTTCCATCTCCGATTTGGCCATATAGGTTGTTGCCCCAAGCCCATAATAAACCTTGTCGATCAATAGCGATGGAATATTGGTCGCCGGTGGCAATCATTTGCCATTGGCTGCCGCGGTTCACCTGTCTGGGTACGGATTGGTCATAGAAGCTACCAAGTCCGAGCTGGCCATTGTCGTTTCGTCCCCATGTCCATAGAGAGCCATTACTTTTTAAGGCCAGAGAATGCGAAAAACCGGCGGAAACTGTCAGCCATTTTTCCTGGCTGATGCGAGTCGGTTCAATTAATTGTCTCGATGTACCATCGCCTAGTTGCCCCCGATCATTATTTCCCCAAGCCCAAAATCCGAGGCCATTTCTGATTCCGAGAGAGTGTCTCGCACCGGCAACCACTTGTTGCCAGTCTTTGTGTTGACTGATCGGGATCGGATTCAACGCCATGCCGGGCGAACGGTCACCTCTTTGTCCGTCCTCATTGTTTCCCCAAGCCCATAATGAATTATCTGTTCTTCGTGCGATGACATGATCAAATCCTACTGAAGCTTGAAGCCAGTTGGATGAGCCTGGAAGTCGTATCGGTTTGTATTGGCGAGGTTGGTATCCAATCCCTAGTTGGCCTTTGAAATTATCACCCCACGTCCATAGCGAGTGGTTCTTTTTCCATGCTACAGAAAATCCTCCGCCGGCAGCAATTCCCGACCAGTCATTGTCACGTCCAATCAAAAATGGTGACATTTGTGGTTGATTGTTTCCGGTGCCTAGTTGACCGAAGTAATTGTTTCCCCAGGCCCAAAGAGTATTGTTTGTTTTGAGGGCGAGTATATGTTGATCGCCTGCAGACACAGATAACCAGTCGTTCGATCTGTCTACTCTTCGCGGATTAACTATGCTAGAAACTGTTCCGGCTTGTTGGCCAAACAGGTCGCCCCAGATCCAAAGAGAGCGATCTTTTTTTAATCCAAGGCTGTAGCTCGCCCCAGCATCAATGGAAATCCAATTGGTATCCGAGCCGATTCTGATAGGGGTGGATCGGCTCAGGTGTGTGCCGTCGCCCAATTGACCGGAAATGTTTTGCCCCCAGGCCCAAAGGGTTCCGTCTTGGAGAATCGCCAGTGAATGTGTGTCGCCAGCGGCGATTTTTCGCCAGCCAATACTGCTGCCGATCCTGACAAACAAATCTTTTGATGTGATGCTTCCGTCACCCAGTTGTCCGTGAATATTTGAGCCAGATGCCCAAAGGCTGCCATTTTTTTTGATTAGCAGTGTGTGTCCACCACCAATCGCGATAACCGGGTTGGTGTCGACTGGGGTTTGAGGTGTTGAGGGTGGGGAAGGCTGTTTAGTTTTCTCCGGACCTGGTATAGTGGCATTGGAGATTGGGTCAGGGATGTTGGTTGGTGTATTTGCGCCTACATTAAAAACACGGTGTTTCGGTGGAGGAGGTGGAGCCGGGGTTGTATCCTGAAAAAGTGAGTCTACCTCGTCTTCGGAGCAGCCGACTAAGGCAAGAAATACAAGAAAGGAAACTACCTGCCAAGGTGTTTCCTGCTTTTTCCTTGATCCTGTGTTTCCTCCCGGCATAACGTGCCTATCCGTCCCGCGTGCTTAGGCGGGGCAATGACATTTGGGCCAGTCGACCCGTATCTGGAACCTAATTCCAAGATCGAATGTGTGCAAGCCCTGATGCCGTGAATAAGTGCCTCGGTAGCTCAATGGT
>CAYUXV010000125.1:0-4231 GCA_964448875.1 uncultured Verrucomicrobiota bacterium | reverse complement strand
GATCGCCTCCAGCGCCTTCGTTTCCTCCGACAAGGCATCGAGCTTTTCCACGATCGCTTGTTGGGTGGGGTGGGGGGGGATTAGATGAAAAAACTCTCTTTGCTTGGTGATTGGAACTTGGTTTCTGGTTGATTGCTCCATGATCTGCAAATATTGAGATTTAAACCCATAAGATCGCATGTAATGGGCAAGGCACTCGGGCAGGATAAATTCTCGATTACACCGATAATAAGTCAGAGATGTGCTTAGAATAATTTTGCTTTCTTCTGTCCGAAGAATTGCAACTGGCCCAACAGTTGCGTTGTGCGCAAAAAGTACATCACGATCCTGAGCAATGCCTTTCCGGAGACTGGCGGCTCTTTCAGGCGAAAGGTATTTTGCCAGTGAAAGGTCAACTGTCTCGTCTTTGATGCAATTCGCGGAAATATAAGGGATACCTTCTTCAATGAATTCAGCTTTTCTTGGATAGTTGCTGCCGTGGTTTCCATCGAGGTGACTGGTTATCCATCCACGTTCCAGTAATGTCAGAAGATTAACTTCTTCCCAGTCGTCGCCTTTTTGGGAGAAGGTGGATTGGAGGACGGATTGGAAGAGTTCGCGGGCGTTGTGGAGGTTTTTCTCGGCTTGGGCGGTGGCCGCCGCGATCCCCTCAAAGGCTTCATCCAAGATCCCCACGATCCGCTCCTGCTCGGGGAGGGGTGGGAGGCAGATGCCCCTTGCATTCATTGATTTCATGGAAACATGCACCATTGTCGTACCTGCACCATGATCTTGCTTAATCTTAGCAGCGTCCCATTCGAACCAATGGAATAAAAACCTTTTTAAAACCTGCGCTTCATCAAAATCAACGCGCCAAATGTGATAGTGGTAAATAACCTTACCCCCATCCCATATTCTTGGCCCAAAAGAGGCTGACCAAGCGTAGAGTAAATCTCCATTGTCACAGTATTTGGACTCATCCAGTTCTAAATCCGAATGATACCAGTGATTATTGGTAAAGAAATTTCCAACCCGCAGAACAGGAAATGCCCCTGAATCTAAAAGCTCAGTTTTTTTGTATGCGCGCCCATTGCGAAGTTTGCACACCTCACACAAGGTCTTCACTTCCCAGCCTGCTTTGGGGGTTGATGGGGCGCTGGCCATGATCACCGGCCGACGAGTTCCTTGACGTTGCCGAGGATGGTGGCGCTTTCCGCATCCAGCGCGGCGATTTCCTCGAGGATGGCTTCAGGGTCGCGCAGTTCGACTTCCTCGTCGCGGTTGGGGTTCTTGACCGAGAGATCGCAGGTGGCTTCGTCCACGTCGCCCACTTTCACGCTCCATGATTGGTCGGAATCGGCCAAGGTTTTTTGAAGCTCCACAAACTCTTTGAGGTCCTCATCATTCAGTGGGTTGGTCTTGCCGAGGTTGCGACCCGGATCAAGTTGGTAGTACCAGACTTTGCGGGTGGGGGCGCCTTTTTCAAAGAAGAGGACCACGGTCTTGACGCCCGCCCCTTGGAAGGTGCCGCTGGGGCAGTCGAGCACGGTGTGGAGGTTGCAGGTCTCGAGCAGTTCCTTGCGCAGGGCGACCGAGGCATTGTCTGAATTAGATAAAAAGGTGTTCTTGATCACCACAGCTGCGCGGCCGCCGGCTTTGAGCATGCGGATGAAGTGCTGGAGGAAGAGGAAGGCGGTTTCGCCGGTCTTGATGGGGAAGTTCTGCTGGACTTCCTTGCGTTCCTTGCCGCCGAAGGGGGGATTGGCGAGGATGACGTCGTAGCGGTCCTTGTCCTGCACGTCCTGATCGTGGTCGGCCAAGGTATTGGCATGGATGATATTGGGTGCCTCTACGCCATGCAGGATGAGGTTCATGATGCCGATGACGTAGGCGAGGGATTTCTTTTCCCGACCGTAGAGGGTTTGCTCCTGCAGGGTCTTGAGCTTGGCGGCGGTGAGTTTGCCTGCGCGCAAGTGGTCGTAGGCTTCACACAAGAAGCCGGCTGAACCGCAGGCGCCATCATAGACGCGCTCGCCAATGGTGGGGTTGGTAACCTTGACCATGGCGCGAATGAGGGTGCGCGGCGTGTAGTACTCGCCGCCATTACGGCCGGCGTTGCCCATGCGCTTGATCTTTTCCTCATAGAGAGCGGAGAGCTCGTGCTTTTCTTCCTGTGAACGGAATTGCAGGGAGTCTACATGCTCGAGGGCTTCGCGCAGGGAGTAGCCGCTCTGGAATTTGTTGCGGATTTCACCAAAGATTTCGCCGATCTTATACTCGATGGTGTCGGGGCTTTCAGCGCGGCCTTTGAACTTTTCCAGATAAGGCATGAGCTCATCATCCACGAAGTCGATGAGGTCCGGGCCGGTCAGTGCGCTGTTGTGGTCAAAGTTGCCTTTCGCATCTTTTGGTGCAGCCCATTTGGCCCAGCGAAATTCCTCGGCGATGATGGGCTCATAGGTTTTGCCCTGCAGCTCGGCTTCCATGGCTTTGGCTGACTCAAGGTCATCAAGGTACTTGAGGAAGAGCAGCCAGGAGGTTTGCTCGGTGTAGTCGAGCTCGGTGGTGCAACCGGCTTCTTTCCACAGGACGTCGTCAATATTCTTGAAGGCTTGTTCAAACATGGGCGTGGGAGGATTTTTACCGGATTAAGGTAAATTCCGAAAGGAAAAGAGCGAAGCGAGGCCCTCGCCGTTGACGGTGATGTCTCTGGGACAGTGAGTCGGCCTCCCGTTTCATTCGGTATCTTATTTCACAAAAGAACCCGTCTTGCTGGTGTGGTATTTGGCCATTATGCGTTGCCGTACGAATAGCCATCGATAAAAGAACCCGTATCCATTGGGTATAGCGATCAATAAAAGGAATGGTATGTCTTTATTTTTTCAGAGCCTTTCTTTGACGTTCAACATGGCGCTTGTATCGGGACAGGGCGTTTTTGGCTTTGGGCATTATTTCCTTCAGTTTTACCACGGTATCCTGCGCCTTGAGGTCGTTAACCCCACGTAATCCAATGATGCAGGCTTCGACTTCACTGGGTACGGCCAGTATTTTGCCCCTCTCGTCCTCCCAGTTAAGCACAGCAGAGGCAGCTGCCATCCATTTATCGAGTAAACCACCAGAAGATGGAGGTGGCACAATAGGACGTGGCGACTCATGTTTCCAATAGAGCAATAGACCTTTTGGATGGCGCCCCGCGAGCTTGTAGCCATTGTGAAACATGGGGGCGTTTTCCACGTCAAAGGTAGCTTTTCGGCGTAACCATCGATCTTTCTTTTCATCATATACAAGAACGACCCCCATGTTGTTTGTTGGGATAGCATCTGGGTCGTCCACAAGATTCCCCATAAATTCCCGGGTGACTTTTTCGATGATCAGCCAGCACCTCAGGTCTTCCTTGTGGACCTTTATCTCAGCGTGAATGGCTTCATCAGGGGTAGAGGTGTGCTTGATGCCTAGTTTCTGCCAGTCGAGAGATAGGCATAGTTTGTATCCTGCTTCCCGTACCTTGCGAGTGATGATGGCGCCGATTACATCCATTCATCCACTTCCCCGTCGTTTAAGGCGGTCTCTTGCGGAACAACGGAACCACCCCTGTTTTTTGGGGCTGAAACGTCGTTTTCCGTAACGGAACAGAGGGGTGTTGTTCCGGTTTCATTTTCTATGTTTTGCCCTGAGTTTTCAGGTATTGTTCCGTTGTTCCGGTTGGGACTGGGGGCTGGCTCACCCTCGGCATCCAGATACCGTTCAAAGGCATCCTTGAACCAGTCTTTCAGGTACCCCTTCTTGGTTCCGGACTCTCCCCGTACTGAATCGGGACTGATGTCGTAGTGTCGAAGTTCTTTGGCCAGTCGCTTTTGGTTTAGCCCTTTGCCGTGACTCCAGTTTGTGTAACTGCCGTCTTCTAGTTCATTTAGCCAGTTGCAGAGGTCGCAGGAGAAAACGCGATCTGTATCGGTTTCCTCAAAGTATTGCCTGACATGGGCAAGCAGTTGGTTGCCGACAAGTTCAACGTCTTGATCGCTCGCCCCAAAGAGACTAGCTGCTGCATCGCGCACTCTCTGCGGCCAATGGCCCCCTGCAACATGGGCGATCACAAACAATGGCTCCCAAATATCCTGCTGCCGGTCGGACAGGTTCTCGGGCATCTCGATGGTCATCCCGCCCATTGCATCCTTGTTGTCTTCTGACCAGCGCAGGCATTTGCGGGTGATGTCTGTGCCGTCGTATTTCCGAAAACGTTCGACTTTAATGC
>CAYUXV010000124.1:0-3478 GCA_964448875.1 uncultured Verrucomicrobiota bacterium | reverse complement strand
GGGCCATTGCGACTTTCGTCCATCCGTCTGAACCGAAATCTTTTCCGCCTCTTGTGTCCGTTCTGCCTTTAGTAGAACAGGCGCGTCGGGTAATGGTATCGAGTTATTTTTGGCGCAAAGTGGATCCTTCTAAATTACCGGGCGAGGATCTTGTCGGTGATGGACACCAGGACATTGGACGGTTGGCGTTTGATGCCCAATTTCGGCAAAGTATTTTAAAGCATGTGCAGGAAATGCAGATTGGTTTTAGCCAACATACAGTGTCGCGGGCACTGAAGTAAAGGTTATCAGATACCAACGGCGTGCATAACACAAAGCTCCAGCAGCAATTTGAAGAATCACTGGCAGATCATAATTTAACTACTGCTGACTGGCGTCGTTCAGTGCACAACGATCTAGCCATCACGCATTTGCATCAATTGCAGGGTTTGGCTGGTGGGTTTTTCCCAACGCGTGTTGCTCGTCAATTGTACTTGTTTGATCAGGAAAAATTTGAAACCGATGTAATTATATTTGCTGCATCAAATTACGTTCGGCAAGTGACGAACACAACCAAAGTTGTGGATGCTTACTATCAAAAAAATGCTCAACGGTATCGTCAGCCGGATCGATTAAATTTAGTTTATTTGGCACTTCGGTTTTCCGTGTTTGATCCTGCCGTAGTTAAACCAGGCAAAGTGTTTGCAGATAAAGTTGCGGCAATTTACAAAAAACAAGGTGGTGCGATTCGTGGTGTTCGGGGCAACTTATTGTCATCTGGGGAGGCAAAAGCACAAATCAGAAGACAACTTCTGGTGCAGCGTTATCCCAAGACTCAGCAACGCTTTAAAGCGCTTATTCAAGAGCTTTCCGGGGGTAAGGTAAATGTCTCCCGCTTGAGAAAAATTGCTGCTGCGAACCCTGAGTTAAGCGTCTTGCAACTCGAGGTAGTTCCCGGCCTGCAAGTGCCGGCAAATGTGAGACAAGTGGTTGATACTGCAATTACACTTGCGCCTGATCAGCTTTCCGCGCGGCCTGCCGTGGAGGATGATGGGCTCTACATGGTGGGATTGGTGAGTCGCACACCTCAACCTTTTCTAAAATTCAATCAACTATCTTTGGATCAGCAGGATATTATAAGACACAATCATCTAGAGGAGGAATCTCTGAGGTTGGCTCTCAGTGCCGGTCAAGCCTTTGCGCCTTATCTTTTGGCGAGCGTTAATGCAGGAAAAGCCTTTGAGGCTGTCACGCGGGGTCGTGTCTGGAAGCGACCTTTGCCGCCCTTCAATCTTTCTCAAGTTGCTTGGTCGACCAATGCGCCATCTCCACAGGTGCCTTTGGGTACCGTCCAGAGAACAGTGTTTCCGATGCTTGATGGGGGCGAGACGGCTAGGATTAGTGGTTTTGTGCAAATTCCAGGCGGCGGATTCATTCTGCGTCTGAAAAAACGTCAGACTGCAACTTCGAAGGCGAAGACAGATGAGTTACAGCAGTATGTTGCAGGTATGCGGCGACAAGGTTTGGCGGCTGCTAGTTACCACAGTCTTTACCCGGTGCCTGTGAATCCGAGGCTTACATCAATGCCTCCCGGCTGGATTGTGGCTGAATGGGAACATTTGAAATTGGATCTAATGCTCAAAGCCAGAGCTCTTCGTATTGCCTCGATTCCGGGCCAGATTACCGCGGCCCAACAAAAACATTCTCAAGCAGAAACACAATTGCGGAATTTGTCCGTTCAAAAAAAAGATACTTCCAAGGTTAAGGCACAAATAAACCTGGCTCTTCGGCAAATCTATCAGCTCAAGCAGGAGCACAGTTATTATCAGACGGTTCAGGCAAGACTTGCTAAATTTACTAGAACCACAGGTGCGATTCCACGGTCTATGGATGATAAAGATCGTAAAGCAAATGACGCATTGCTAGACACCTTGCAATCCACCAATGTCGTCACTAGTGACGTGTTGCTGAAGGTGCGACAGCAACATCTTGGTACAACTGCTGCCCATCGGGCCTTGTTTTTGTCAGCTTGCAACTTATTTCATCAAGAGAGACCAGACTATGGGAAAGTCAATCTACAGTTGGACCAAATGCTTTTAGCTAATCCAAAAGATCACCTAGCACCTTTGGCCATGCTGGGTCGGGCAGTTTGTCTGGATGAGCTAGGGAAAGTTCCTCTTGCGCGTACTGAATACGGAAAACTCATAAGCCAGCATCCAAACCATATAGCCGCAGTTCCTGCGCGACTTGCCTTGGCGCTCATTTCTACTGAGGCGGGAGACAACGCCGGGGCACATGCACAATATCAGGCTGTCATTAACACCGACCCCGTCGGCTATTGGGGCCAATTTGCAGGTCCTTTGAAACGACGTTTGCCTCCTGTCAAACCTCCCAAATAAACAATGCCAGCTTGAAACTTGTCCACATTTACTGGTTCCAACTTGAGTGCAGGATAGTGTTGTGCCACGTTGGCGTCGGTGATGCCCATTGGGCAAAACCCGATGCCGCTGCGGGTTGAATTCCCTTGGCTCTCGGTGGTTGGTTTGGCCGCTGTGGGCCCTTGTCCCCACGGCGGCTTTTTTCATTATCACTACTGATTTGTATTGCTGGTCTTGGAAAACCACTGGAAACCAGTTGTTTGTACGTGATTGATCAGCATCTCACGGTGTCTCCGGAGTAGATAATCGGTTTCGATTTGAATCAGCGTTTGTTCGGTGGCATAATTCACACGGATGTTAGCCCGTTTTTATATACTGCTGCCAGCGGTGTTGTGGCTGAGTTGTGGTCAGAAGCCGGCTGGCGAGTCAGCACAGGAGCCACCAACGCTGGAGTTGGCCGACTTGGAGATGCGTGATGGGCTCGAATTTCAAAAAGGCACAAACACTCCATTTACAGGCACCGTGGTAGAGCGTTATCACGATGGTCAGCGTCAGGCGGAGACAGCCTTCAACGCCGGACGGCGACATGGCTTGAGGACGGTTTGGTATGAGAATGGCAAAATACGCTCCCAATTAAATTTTGTCAGTGGTCTGCCAGATGGTGAATCAAAACGCTGGAACGAGGAAGGCTGGCTTGAGGCAACAACTATCTGGCAATCAGGGCGTATTGTGGAGCGTCGTCAAACCGAGCGATTTAAGGCTGCATTGGCGGTTTTGGCCGATGAGCGAGAAAAGCTCAATGCTACTCTTTGGCGGGAGGAGGAACTTGCGCAGGAACACGAGGATACTTTTGTGAGCTTTTGGGACGCACTGCGTGCGACTTCTGACAAGTGGACAGTTTTTTTAAAATTTGGATTTGATCGGCTGGTTTTGGGCAAGCCGTTAGCATGGAAGAAGTTGGACTGGGGAATTGAGGCGGTTAGGTTTGAAGGTGACGGCTCCGAAGTTTTGTCGGCAGACTGGCCAGCCTTTCTCTCAAATTTTAAGAAGCAAGGAATTGAGGTAATTGAGACGGAGTGGCATCAGGAAAAGTTTGATTCTGGGGGGGGCAAGAATGCTCG
>CAYUXV010000123.1:0-30258 GCA_964448875.1 uncultured Verrucomicrobiota bacterium | reverse complement strand
TGAATACCCATGCGCACAATTGTTAACGCAGCACTTCCTCGTCCGCAAGCCCGTCGAAGCTGAACACAAAAAAAACGGCGGCCCCACCCCCGGGACCGCCGTTCGTTCTCCACCTTCACCAACTCAGGGCGTTTGCGCCTTGATACTCCGTGACTTTTGTCTCGAAAAAGTTTTTCTCCTTGGCCAAATCGATCGTCTCGCTCATCCAATCGAAAGGGTTTTTGGAACCATAACACTTGCTCAGCCCAATGCGCTCTAGGCGACGGTCGGCGATATACTGCACATAGTCCCGGAACAGCCCGGCGTTCAGGCCAAGGATGCCACGCGGCAAGCAGTCCTGCGCGTAGTTCACCTCCAACTCCACAGCCTGTGCTATCATCTCGTTGATCTCAGTCTGAAATTCCGGCGTCCAGACCTCCGGATTCTCTGCCTTGATGCCATTGATGAGGTCCAAGCCAAAGTTCATGTGGATGGACTCGTCACGCATGATGTATTGAAACTGCTCTCCAATGCCTGTCATGCGGTTTTGACGATGGAATGAAAGGATCATAACAAACCCGCTGTAGAAAAATATGCCTTCCATTACCACATAGAATCCGATCAGGTTCTTCAGGAACTTCTGAATGCCCTCCGATGTGTCGGTATTGAATTCGGGCCTCATAATATCCTCGGTCAGCTTCATCTCAAACATGTCCTTCTCGCTGATAGAATTCACCTCATGGTACATGTTAAAAATCTCGCGCTCGTCGAGATCGAGCGACTCACAGATATAGTGGAAAGTATGCGTGTGGATGGCTTCCTCGAAAGCCTGGCGCAACAGATACTGGCGACACTCGGGGTTGGTCACATGCCGGAATATAGCCAGCACAATGTTATTGCCCACGAGGCTCTCAGCAGTACTGAAAAAACCAAGATTGCGCATGATTACCTGACGCTCATCGGTCGTCAGCTTGTTGCTCTTCCAAAGCTCAATATCCTTCTGCATGGACACCTCATTCGGCATCCAGTGGTTCTTGCAGCCATTGAGATAATGCTCCCACGCCCAGTCATATTTGATGGGCATGAGCTGATTGACGTCGACAGCCTTGCAATTAATCAGACGCTTATCTTCAAGATTGATGCGCCTAGTCAGGTCGTGGGGATTGGGGCGAGCATCAGTAACATTACAACAAGACATGATTCCTCCTTGGTTGGGTTTTTAACTAAACAGATTAGGGTTTTTTTACTGGCAAGCTTCACACTCAGGATCAAGGATACTGCAAGCCTGCGGTGCCTGAGCCATCTGTACATGGCCGTTACCATTGGCACCGTTACGTGCCACCTCAATGCCATTTGAGGCGGACTTGCTCTTCATCCATTTTGGCTGCACGCCATACTTGTTGACGTCCAGGGTTGACTTTTCAATCTGCGTCGCTGCCAGACTCCGCAGGTAATAGGTCGTCTTCAGCCCGGCTTCCCAAGCGAAAAAATACATATCGCTAAGCATCGGCCCGGTTTTCTCTCCCTCTGGCACGTTGCCAAGATCAAAATATAGGTTCAGCGACTGACCCATATCGATCCACTTTTGGCGCCGCGCTGCGCAAGCGATAAGCCACTTGGAATCAATCTCGAAAGCCGTACGAAAAACCTCCTTCAGCTCATCCGGGATTCGCTCAATCTCAAGGACAGAGCCATCGTGATGTTTCAAACTGTTCACCATATCATCGTCCCATAAGCCACGCTCCTTGAGCTGCTCCACAAGATACTCGTTCACTACAACGAAGTCGCCTGAGAGATTGGATTTGGCAAAAAGATTTTTGTAAGTCGGCTCAATTGACTGACTGACGCCGGTAATGTTCGCAATGGTCGCCGTCGGCGCGATCGCCATCGTGTTACTGTTACGTATACCGTTCTTTTTAACGGCTTCGCGGACCTTGCTCCAATCCATCTGCGAACTGCGATCTATCGTCAGATATCCTCCCCGCTCTTTTTCAAGCAACTCCAAAGTGTCGATCGGTAGCAACCCTCGATCCCATTTACTTCCAGGATAACTCTCATATACTCCTCGCTCGGCCGCCAATTCTGTCGATGCAAGAATCGCATAGTACGAGACCACCTCCATGCTGTGGTCGGCAAACTCTACAGCCTCCTGACTCGAATACGGCACTCTCAGTTTGTTCAGTGCGTCTTGAAATGCCATTACACCCATGCCTACTGGCCGGTGGCGCTGATTCGCATTACGCGCCTCCGGTGTCGGGTAGTAGTTAATATCGATCACGTTGTCCAACATTCGGATAGCCGTGCGTACCGTCTTTGCAATGAGCTCTTTATCCAACTCGCCGTCCTTCAGGTGAGCAACCAAATTTACCGAACCGAGATTACATACAGCCGTCTCTTCCTCGCTGGTGTTTAAAAGAATCTCCGTACAAAGATTTGAGCTGTGAACCACACCTTTGTGGTCCTGAGATGAGCGAATGTTTGATGGATCCTTGAATGTAATCCACGGATGCCCTGTCTCAAAGAGCATCATCAACATCTTACGCCACAAATCCTGCGCATCCACCTTCTTGTAGTGCTTGATTTCGCCATCGGCTGCCATACGCTCGTATTCCTCGTAGCGTTTTTCGAAAGCAGCACCATACAAGTCGTGCAAATCCGCCACATCACTGGGACTAAACAACGTCCATTTGTCGCTCGCCTTTACTCGCTTCATGAACAGATCTGGCACCCAGTTCGCGGTGTTCATGTCATGTGTGCGTCGCCGGTCGTCGCCCGTGTTGCGTCGTAGATCGAGAAAATCTTCAATGTCCAAGTGCCAAGTCTCGAGGTACGCACACATAGCACCCTTGCGCTTGCCTCCTTGATTCACCGCCACCGCCGTGTCATTAGCCACTTTCAGGAATGGAATCACGCCCTGGCTCTCTCCATTGGTACCCTTGATGTACGAGCCTGTCGCACGGATATTCGTCCAATCGTTTCCTAATCCGCCCGCCCATTTAGACAGCTTGGCGTCATCACCCACCACCTTAAAGATATGATCGAGGTCATCCATCACCGTGCTCAGATAGCATGAGGAAAGCTGTGGATGCAGTGTACCCGCATTAAACAGAGTCGGCGTAGATGACATGAAGCGGAACGACGAAAGTGTTTCGTAAAACTCAATCGCGCGTTCTTCACGATTTTCCTCGTTCACCGCCAGACCCATCGACACACGCATGAAGAAATACTGCGGCGTCTCAATTCGATTGTTTTCCAAGTGGATAAGATACCGATCATAGATCGTCTGCAATCCCATGTAGGTGAACTGTCGATCACGCTCCAAATCAAGCGCAGCGGAAATCTTATCCAAGTCAAACTTCAAAAGTTCCGGCGTCACACGATCTGCCGCCACACCCTTTTGCAGATAATCACGAAAATGTGAGCGGTGCATCTTTGGCAAATCTGCCGGTGAGTCATACGCAGGCAGCACCTCATTATAAATCTGGTTTAACAGCATCCGGGCTGCCACATACGTGTAGGCTGGCTCCTTTTCAATGCGCCCACGAGCAGACATCACCAATGCCTTGTCGATTTCCGACATCTTTACACCATCGTACAGGTTACGAATTGTCTCCTCGTGCAACTCCGCCGCCTCGCAACGATCCTCCAATCCACGCACCGCTCCATTTACCCGCTGCCGAATTTGCTGAGGGTCTAGATACTCCTTCGATCCATCCGGCAGTTCCACAAACATATGATCCTGTGTATCGCCTTCGACAGTACGATCGCCGCGAATCACACGCGACTTCCGCCGTTGCTCACGATAAAGAATATAGCGCTTGGCTACTGCACCGTGGTCGACCATCAGTCGTTCCTCAACCACGTCTTGAATTCGCTCAATTTCAAGAGCCTCCGTCGTATCACCGTTTACCGCAAGACGCAGACAACCCTCAACCACTTCGTCTGTGATGCTATGGGCCTTTGCCTGTGTCGCCTCGGAAAGTTTTTCATCCTCAGAAACCTCCAGATGCGCTTTGAATGCCGCCTCAATCGCCAGACAAATCCGCGTCTCATCAAACGCCACTACTCGCCCGTCGCGCTTACGCACCGTGAATTCCTTGCCTTCCAACGGATCAATAGAAGCCATCCGCAACTGGCCATTGAGTTGTTCACTAATCATCTACGTGCATCCCTTTCACGGCAGCCACGCCGCTTTTTTGTTTAGAGAGTGACAGCTACGCCGCAAACGCGCGCCACTGGTTGCCCCCCCCCTTTATTCAGTCACCCTGGCAAGGCAACCGACACCTGAACACCCGCTCAGGACTTTCCCCTGATCAAAACCAGACTCGCAAGACACAAGGAGCAGAATATATGAAAAAACCGATGAACCTCCTAGGTTAACCGAAAAACCACTCATTTTTAGCCACAATCCCTGATAAAAAGAGGAGTTATTCACAGCTGCCCAACATTTTACTGAATGGTTTGTTCCCAAATTTTCCACAACCTGTAGTGTGTTACTGCCACGCACTACCCGCTATATTGTGGTATCTAAAAAAAGAGTCAATCCTTTTCGATTGAATTGTGAACAAAATTCAACTCAATCTAGCTAAATTCAAAAAAGGCCCTGATATATGATAATTTTACATCATAAAAAAAATTCACAATTCACTATTCACCCCCCTTGTGAGCAAAACTAAAAAACCCACACTAAAGGCAAAAACCACCCAAAAGTTATCCACGCACACCCGTTTTTAGTATATCTATTGCATTTTTGAGTGCTAACTTCCGCATACAGGCAGAATATAAGAATCGAAATTGATTTTCGCTTAATCTGACTAGGTTTTAAACAAAAGAAGAGAACGAGCTCAATTCCATAGCTCTATTTATTCCTCTCGCAGCCAATCGATGATGGACTCAAGCTGCTTACGAGTGAGCTTCTCATCCTTCCCGTATGCAGGCATACGGTCATTACCTTCTGCATAGAAGCGGGCGTGGGCGGGATCATCTAAAAAACCTAAAAGCCATTCACGAGAACCGTAACCAGTGAGGTCGGGGCCATCCATGTCCTCGTGTTCCTCAAATGACAATTCTTCGTTGGGGGCATAATTGTGGCAACGCGTGCAACGGAATGGTTTTTCCTCAAGGAGCTCCCTCCCTTCTTCAATCATCTCTCTATCTCTTTTATCGATTGCCTTCTGGCTTCGAAGTTTTGCCTCAGCGGACAAAACAGCGATGATCTTTGTTAGGCCCTCCTCATCTGCTACCTTTTCTACCACGTCAACCATATCGCCTTCATTTATATGGCTGGTGCCCCCAAAGTATTTTTTGCTGGCAAATTGTTCGGGATCAAAAAATCCCTTCAACCACTCGCGACTGGCAAAGCCCTTGAGATCCGGTGCAGTCTGGTCAGCAAGTAGTGGCCCTTGCATGCCGTCATGACCATCGTAAGCATGACAGTTCGCACAATGCTGGGCGAAGAGCTTTGGGCCAGAGTTATTTAGCAGCATGAGCGCACCATTTGGTGGAATGCCTTGGTCATGAGCAAGTCGCTTAACTAGCGTGGCCTCACGGGCAGATCGGGCAATGTCGGCCTGATATTTGGTTTCATTTTTGTCCTGATTTAGGGACATCATTGTGAGCACGCCTGCACCCATAATAACGACCATAAGCAAGCCAAGGTTAAAACGATGGCCCAATTCCCATTTGCCGATCATGGGCATCAGGATAATCAAGGTCATAACGACTCCAGGTATCAGGAATGCGCCAACGAATTCGGGGACGTATTTAAGTAATTCGAATAAAGACAAAAAATACCAATCCGGTCTTGCTTGATAGGAACTAGAAGGGTCGGCGGGTGCGTCAAGATGCGCGCCATGTTCGCGAATTACAAAGAACAGCACAACAGCTAGCACAGCAAGACAGGCCACGCCGTCCTTTAATACCTGCTCAGGCCAGAAGAATTCGTCTTTTGTACGATGCGGCTCCTTGGCTTTAACACCATGGCGACGGAAGAGGTAGATGTGTCCGACAGTAAGGGCAATAACTGCACCGGGAAGCACACCCGCGTGCAGCGCGAAAAACCTCGTAAGCGTGTGGTGTCCATAATCATGGCCACCGATGACGATTTGTTTGAGCCATTCGCCAATGAACGGGGTGCTTGCCATAATGTCTGTTGCTACACTGGTCGCCCAATAACCTTTTTGATCCCATGGCAACAGATACCCGGTAAGCGACAAGCCAAGCACGAGCATGAGCAACCCGATACCAAACCAGAAGTTCACCTCCCGTGGTGCTTTGTAGGCACCATCAATGACTACCTGCATGAGATGTAGCACCAGCAATATGGTCATGATCTGCGCCATCCAGTGATGAATACCACGCAGAAACCACCCCCCCGTCATTTCATACTGGATATAATAGACGCTCTCCCAAGCCGTTTGCGTGCTGGGGCTGTAGGCCATCCACAGGACGACGCCAGTGATAAACTGCACCATCAACGCGAACATCAATGTGCTACCCCAAACGTAACGCCAACGCGAACCACCAGGAATGTTCTCATAAAGAACCTCTTTTATGAGGTCACGGAAACCCGTTCGATTATCCAGCCAGTTGATGAATTGTTTCATTAAGAACAATGCTTTGGTCAGACCTCTATCCTTTCAGGAGTGTTCGTTTTAAACCTCTTATATTCCACCCAAACCTCTCCTTTGTCCTTGAGTTTATCCTCATCAATTCTCAATTCGTCCAGCGAACGCGGCGGAGTGTCATTCAAACGTTTTCCTTCCTCGCCTTTGCTAAGACCAAATTTACTGTTATGACAGGGGCAGAAAAAATCCTTTTCATCCTTACGGTAATCAACAGAACAGCCCAAGTGCGGACATATAGTGCTAAAAGCGATTACTTTTGGTATTGCGTCTGAAGGTTCTTCCGTTGCCTTAGTTTCACCTGCCACCAACCCACTGGAATTCGTCGCATTTTTGTCGACGGTTGATTCCTCAGATCGCACTCCTTCTTTGTCTCCGGGATCCAACTTGATTGAATCTTGTAACAATACATGTACAGCGCCAATCGGGACATTTTTATAGCTGCTCCATTTATCTTTTTTATCTGATATAATGACAAATTTTTGAGGGATCCTTGGCTTAAGATCACCAAGCTTACATAGTCGAGTGAAACCACTGCTTCCTGCTTCGCGTTCGCGCCCAAGCGGATCTAGCACGACACGCACGGCAGCTGCCATCGGCACTAGGCTTGCCACGCCTCCAATCACGCATGCAGTACCCTGAATAAAACCGCGACGATCCTGGTCCTCTACGGCATCACGTTGTTCCTCGTTTTTTTTCTCCACCATTTTCTGAGTGAGAGTTTCCAATTAAGAGACTTAACCGTCCCGCTAAAAATTCAGGCAGACGATGCGCCATGGGACAAAACCACGCAATCCCAAAGCCGTTTTGGCGTGCATCGAAGCGATCTTGAGGGTATGCAAGGGCATGGTCGCGTTCAGCCTATTTCCGGGCGACACAGTGGTGCTCATCTCGTTGTTGGGCATCATGGTGGCAGCCTTAGCAGGCAAGATCGCCGGTGGCGTGCGCTCCGGAATGTTCCTAGGCTCCACGATTGTCTCACTGATTGCGTCAACATTCCTTGCAGACTCAGCTGCATTCTCTAATCTGGCCGTATCAATCGGTTTTGAATATCCCTTGTGGAAACTTCTCGTCCCCCGTGTTTTGGCGTTTTTCGCAATACTACTCATACTTACTGCCATCCTTGAAGGTGTACATAAGAAGGTATATATCCACTACAAATACAAACACCATGACACTCCCTCACACTTCAACACATGGGAGTACTTAAACGCAATATGGGGGTTGGCCTTGGGCGTTGTGATTGGAGGAATATATTTAATTGGATTTTTTGCACTTGTCCATGTGCCTGGCTACATGCTCATCCAGTTGCAAACCTCTGCAGTCACCGCAGACTTGGATTCGTTTGGCCACAAAGCTGTTCGCCGCGTTTTCCGTGATATGCACACCCTTGGGCTGGACAACACTACCGCTTGGTTCGCGCCAGCAGGCTCAAAATATTATCAAGCTGCGGACACCATTGGGTTCATTTACCACAATCATGCACTGACAAATAATTTTGAATTCAACAGATTCCACCGTCGTGTAATTAATTATCCTGGCCTAAGCGAGGCACTTAATTACGAACCCTTTCGAAATCTACTTTTTCCTACCAACAAATCAAAAATTCTCCAAAAACTACAGCACCACACAAATTTTATGGCAATTGCACAGGAAAAAGATGTGCGTCTAGTCGTCACGGCCGCCTGCTCACCTAAAGACGAAAAGACACGCCAGTTTGTCGATGCTCTCTCAAAAATTGACCTCAAGGATTACCGAGAGTTCATGAAAACGGGGCGATCACGGGTTTACGAAGATGGAACCGCAAACAAACCCATTTTAGTTGGCATGTGGCAAATTGATATTGCTGCAACCGTAAATGAATTTATCAAACATCCCCAGTACAGCTTTGGCGCCCACAATTTCCATTTGGATTTGATGGATTTCATGAAAAAAGGAGCTCTTTGGATTGATCGAATCGGCGGCGTGGAAGTTGATCGAAGACATGATTTCACCTTGAACTTTTCAGTCGGCAACGATGGGAAAAACAGGGTGCATGCATATGGTCGTTTTTTCCCAAGTCAACGACTCGTTACAAGACAATCCACACCTGGAAGCCCCTCAGATATTTTAAAATTTTCGAGAATTCCCATCGAATCTCAAGTGCGGCTCATGGCCGCGGGCTTTTGGCAACAAGACGGGTCACCGGAAAAATTCCGCATTGAGTTTGCACGAGCACCCATGTTGATGGAAGTCACACACTTGGAAAAACGTTTGTACATAAAGATTCCCGGTTTGAATAACGAGACTTATGTGTTCAGCCGCTACGAATATTAACCGGAAAGCCCCTTCGCCTGGACGGCGACACAATCCACCAGATCAAAAAGGCACTGGCGACTTTCGCTAGCCGGCAGGCTCTCCGCCTGCAAACGCGCCGCTTCAAGATACTCGGACAGTACCGATTGTGCTGTCTCAAGTGCACCTGCATTAATTAGGCATTCGCGGAGCTCCTCCATTCGACTCGATTGCCAGTCTGCCAGCCACTCACGCAAACTAACGGCTTTTGCCTTTGGCAATAATTCCAACGCTGCCAAAACGGGCAACGTGGCTTTGCCAGTAACAAGATCCGTCCCCAAAGATTTCCCGGCACGTGGCTCAGTCCCAAAAACGTCCACGCAATCATCATAAATCTGGTATGCGGTTCCAAGCCGCAAGCCGTATTCGCGCAAGGCGGCCAGATGTTCTGGCCCAGCATCGTTCAGCTGCGCACCGAGTTCCGCCGCCAAGGCAAACAGCTCAGCCGTTTTCATGCCCACTACACGCAAATATTCTGACTTGCTAATTGCATAATTCCCACGCCGCAGAGTCTGCAAAATTTCGCCCGTGCAAACTGTGCCGGCAGCTTGACTAATGGCACGACAAATGTCAGTCGTGGGAAATTCTGCTGAGCGTTGTAAAGCTCGTGCAAAAAGGCAATCACCAGCGAGCACAGCAATCTCATTCCCCCAATTTGCCGATAAGGTGGGTCGCTTCCGTCTCAACGAAGCTTCATCCATCACGTCATCATGAACCAGCGTGGCAAGATGAACCATTTCGATAACCACTGCAGCGGTCACCTGTGGCTCGCCCGCGCGGCCGCCGACACCTCCTCCTAAAGCAACTAACATCGGTCTCAATTGCTTGCCCGAGCCAGCCAATGCGTATCGCACAAAAGCTGAAATTTCAGGCTCAAAAGCATCCGCTTCGGCCTCCAAACGTCTCTTTACTTCATCAAGAAACGGACGAACCGGCGCACTAATGCTCTCCCAACCTAAAACTTTGGTTTGGGGCACTGCTGTGTCTTCAGTGAGCTGCATCCGCAACCAATCTACGTGCGCCACGCTCTCAAGTCAAAGATTCGTCCCTCCCAGTTTCAGCACACGCTTGAATTGTGCCGTAGCCAACGGCATCACGGATAAGCGTGATTGCCTTAAAAGCGGCATCTCCACCAACGCCTTATCGGCCTTGATAACATCAAGCGTCACAGGAACCTTCAACTCTTTTATGGGTTTCAAATCCACAACCGACCAGTCACCATCCTTCGCCGTAGGATCTGGATATGCCTCTCGGGTCACTTTCGCCACGCCCACCACGGCTTTTTCACTTACACTATGATAATAGAACACCAAGTCCCCCTTACCCATCGACCGCAGATTGTTGCGCGCCTGATAGTTCCTTACTCCATCCCAATAAGTTCCCTTGTCCTTAACAAACTGTGACCACGGATATTTTTCGGGCTCCTGTTTGACCAGCCAATATTTCATGCGCGAATGGTGTATAGGTGATAGAGAACAGTCAATCTTCACACTATTCGCTACTCAATCCCTGAGGTCAGAGCTAAACTGAGCATGTGAGCACACTCACCGAAAATTTAGCAATGGTGCAAAAGCGCATCGCTGCAGCATGCGCTCGAGTTGGGCGAAAACCAACAGAAGTTCAGTTGTTGGCGGTCAGCAAAAAATTTACTCCGGACGTCATCTGCGAGGCGGCCGACGCCGGATTAACATTATTTGGGGAAAACAGAATTCAGGAGGCCAAAATCAAAATCCCCGACTGCCCCGGCCATCTGCGCTGGCATTTCATTGGCAATCTGCAGACAAACAAATGCCGCGATACAATAGAATTCTTCGAGATGGTACACGCAATGGATAGCCTCCGGCTCGCGGAGGAATTAAACAAACGCTGCGCACAGATCGCCAAAGTAATGCCGGTGCTGCTGGAGGTGAATGTCTCTGGCGAAGGCAGCAAGCACGGCTTCTTGCCTGAAGCAGCTGTATCGGCTATCGATGCTTTCGCTGGACTTCCGCAACTAGAGCTTCACGGACTTATGACCATGGCACCTTTCACGCGCCAGCCAGAGAGCACCCGCCCATTCTTCAGGAAACTGGCCGAAACACGGACTGCTTGTGAAGATAAACTAGGCGCACCGCTACCTGAACTGTCCATGGGAATGAGTGGCGACTTCGAAGTGGCCATTGAGGAAGGTGCGACCATCGTGCGGCTTGGGACAGCACTGTTCGGTCAACGTGGGAAACCTGCCCCTTGACAGATAACCAGAAGTATTCACCTCTTATTTTCGCCTTAAATTGTTTACCGAGGCTACAATCAACGAGGTCTGCGTCCGCCAAAGCCGCCTTGCCCACGCCCCCCCTGGCCACCAAAACCACCTGACCCACGCCCACCTTGACCTGTCCGGGATCGCGACTCCTGATACTTGGTGAATTGCTCAGCCGTCAAAGTGTTTTTTACCTGCGCCTCATATGCATCACGGACTTCCTGCATCTTGGCCGATCTTTCTTCACGGGGTGTGTTGCGGTCAGTAAAGAGTCCACGCAATTGAGCACTCATTTCCTCACGAGCAGTATCAAGTGTCTTCTTTTGGTCCTCGTTGAGATCAAATTGTGCAAACGGATCACGCCCAAAACCGGAGCCACCACTAGGGCGGCCTTGTCCAGGACGATTACTCGTCCCCTGACCTGGACGAACTGGTTGCCGACCTGAGTTCGAGGGCACTTTTGAAGCTACTTTGACTCGCTCCAATATATGTTCCTCACCTTCGAAAGTCAGCGTTAGTATGTCCCCTTTAATTGCAAATGTTCCCTCATCAACGGTGTCATTACCTTCGTTCACCTCATCCTTGCCGGTTTGAGTGTATTTACTGCCATCCACTTCCCATTTGAATTCACGTTCGATCTTAACTTTGTCTTTAGTGATGGTCATCTTACCAATAGAATCTTTCTGCAATTGTAGGACATACTCAAATTCTCCGGCTGTTGTGGTCCAACCACCGATCAAATCTGTAGCTTTGGGGGGTTCCACGTTGGCTTTTACAACAACTGTGGCGTTGAAATCCGCTCCGTCAGGTTTACTTCCATCAACTTTTTGAACTGGCGGTTCAGTCGCTTTCGGAGTGGCGTCTTTTCCCTCACCCTCACTTGGGGATGGCACTGCAGGCTTGGTGGGAGAATTCCTCCTTCTGGAAGGCACTTTTTTGGTGCTCGATTTTTCTTCGGCTGACGCCTCTGCATTGCCTCCTTTTGGCGTGGCTTTGGCTTGGGACTCGGGTTTCGGGGCGGTTGTACTATTGCCACCCTTCCCCTTTTCCTCACCGCTCCCGCACGCCGCAAGGAATAAAACCGTAATGACGGGTAAAAGAATCTTGATCATGGGCTAGAGGTTATTTGTTGAGATTGACCAGCGTCAATCATAATTAGCCCCCAAAATAACAAAAAACGGCCCGAAGGCCGCTAAATATTACTCATTCTAAAGGCAACATTCATGCCGCCAAACAAGTCCAAGCTACAAAAACTTTTACTTAAGAAAGAATGACGGAGAAAACTACCTGCGCTCAATTGCCACCATCGGTGGAACCGGACTCTGGCTTTTCAGTTTCGTTGCCAGGCACAGCTTTGGTGGCGTTGTCTTTTCCGTCACCAGTGGCGGGCGGATCACCACAACCAAGGAACACAAGTGAGGTCACTATAAGGAATGCGAAGTTTTTCATATGTGCCCGGAACGTACTGATTGAGAACAACAACGTCAACTTATTTCACTTTAACAATTCTTAATTTTGGCGTGCCGTGGATGTGCGTCTATGATTCACTGCGGATCACTTGAAATTGATACCAGAAATGTTCGAGGAAGAGATTGCTGTGGCTGTGGCAGCTTTTGATCGCCATATAGTCTGTCTAGATAAATCATCTGAAGAGTGCCTCGATTCACTAAATTCATTACTCCTAAAAGCAATTGAAGCCTTTGAAAGCCGTGCTTCAGGACTTCGGCACGGTATTGCACTGGATAATCAGGTAACTATCATACTCAGTCAAATTGACGACGCGGATCGACCGGCGTGTGGTATTTATTTCAATCTTCATTCGCCTTACAAAAAGTAAAATACGTCGAACACGAAAAATTGACACCTAAACACAGAAGCCCCGGAGGTTTCCCTCCGGGGCCCTGCACCACCCATCCAAATTACGGACGAACGTCATCGCCCATCTGGATGTCCCCCTTGTTGATATCGGCTACAAGAAAAGCGTCATCGGTTTGGGCCGTCGTGGTCACCTCCCCAATCTTCAATCCATTACGATAGACGCCAAAAAGCAAATTATCCTTGGGCATACGAGAATAGGTAAAGTCAATGACCACAAACTGAAGTTTCTTATCGACCAGTGCCACTTTACCGCGACCCACAGCGACTGATTGGCCATTCGCTGGTGAGCTTGGCACAGGACCAGTTCGCCATGGCACTGACGTTGGATCTTTCACAGCCTCCTGCTTGTCCTCTCCGCCCTTGAAAAGCTTACAGCCTAAAGACAACGACACACACACCAAGACCAGCCACAATCTAAATTGCATCTACCCTCCTCACTTCGTTGCTTCAAATTAGTGGAATCCGCTACTGGGTCAACGGTCAGTTACTCACCTGTGGTGAATTAATACCTCCTACTTATCTCTCACTTACCACGCAATTCACCCCAACGCTTATTCCAAACTATCCAATCAGCAGACCAATTATCTCCTAGAAATTTTTTCCGCGCATCAGGCATCAATATTTCCAGTGTAGCACGCTCGGCAGCAACTCCTTTTTCATCCTCGGCATCAATGAATGCTTCAAGAAGGTTTAGGTGATTTGCAGGATATTCAGGTGCGAGCTTTACAGCATTACGCAAGTGTTTTAATGCACGGACTTTGTCTCCCACACTAATGAAGCGTGGCGCACGGAAATAGAGTAGACCCAAATTACGATCCGGACCTGCGTAACTGAAGTTCTCGTCCAGTTCACGGGCACGGTTGAAATGGTCTTCCATCTCCTTCACCATGCCAAGTGCTTGGAGCTGTTTCACGCGCGCCATCTGGCCTAGATTCATAGCCAAGTAATAATAACCACCAACGCTATCAGGTTTATGTTTGATTAACTCACGGCAAGCTTTGATGCCCTCCTGCGCGAGTGCGACACGTTCCTTATCATCCTTTGCAAACTCAGCTCGTTGAAAACATGCACGACCCAATTGCCACCCTGCTTCAGCGGTTCCTGATGTCGTACTCTTTTCGGTTTCCGCTTTAAACTGTTTGCGAGCAGAGTCGAGTTGTTTGTCGGCCTGGCGAACAACCGCTTCAGGCCTAAGCATAGGTTTAGATTCTGAACAGCCAAGAAACAGTATAACACCTGCAACAAGAACAAACGGATAATATAACATTGCCTTCATAACCGCTTAACTGAATACTAGCTGACGGAGGGGTGGAAATGAAACGTAAAATGCGTATTTTGGCAATGTTGGCTGTAATGACAGTTGCGTGTACGGGCTGTACGGGCTTTAGCGCCGGTGGCGCCATTTCTCCTGCCACGTTACTGTTGCCGGGCATCATCAAAAATGATGCACCGCCGACGGCAAAAAGTGCGCTTGTGGCGCACGTCGATTAAACACCACCCACATGAGATTCCCTCTTGCCCTAACGGCGAAAATCGCCGGTCACATCGTAAAGCACAAAATCAAGCGCACGCCAAAGTTCGCAATGGTGTTGCAGCTTGAGCCGCTTCACACCTGCAACCTCACCTGCACTGGTTGCGGACGTATCCGCGAGTACTCTACGAACCTGAAAGATATGATGAGTCTTGAGGACTCTCTTGATGCCGCCACAGAGTGCGACGCTCCGATGGTGAGCATATGTGGTGGCGAACCACTGATTCATCCGGATATCGAGGCGATGATTGAAGGCATCCTTGAGCAAGGTCGTGTAGTCTACGTGTGTACCAACGGTATGTTCATGCGGAACAAAATGAAGGCGTATCTCGCTGCCGTATATTCTCCTACTTTAGAATCAAAACTGAAGGAACTGATTGATGCAGAGCTTATCACGGAAAAGGACGCTGATAAAATTCGCGAAGGCAAAAAAGACAGAAAGCCAGTCATCCGGCCCTCGCAGTGGATGTATTGGAACGTGCATATCGACGGACTGGAGTATACGCACGATTTAATTGTAGAGCGCGAAGGTGTCTTTAAAGAGTGTGTGCTTGCCATCCGCATGGCGAAGATACTCGGCTATCAAGTGGCAACGAATACGACTGTCTATAAAGAGACGGACATGGTGGAAATCGAAGACATGTTCCGCTACTTCTCTGCTCTTGAAGTTGACGGTCACACGATCTCGCCTGGTTACGACTACGACGCTGCAAAAAAGGACATGCAGAAGCGACTCGGCAAGGATCCAGACGAGTTTTTCCTTACGAGGGAAATGACTCGAGAGAAATTTGCCGATATTGAGAATTGGGGCCAACGCTTCACTATTTTTGGCACTCCAGTGTATCAGGAATTTCTTTCTGGAAAACGTGAACTGACCTGTACCGCTTGGGCTATACCCACACGCAACATTGCCGGCTGGAAAGCTCCATGTTATTTAATGACCGACTACGCCAAGAGCGACGGACATTACCCAACCTATCAAGAGATGCTCGACAACGTCGACTGGGACTCGTACGGCGTAGTTGACGGCGTGGCCCGCGACCCACGTTGTGAGAACTGTATGGTACATTGCGGTTACGATCCTAGCGGTGCCCTCGGCACATGCTATGAACGTGGCGACAATTGGAAGAACTTCAAATATAACTTCGGCGCACGTCCGGCTATAGATCAAAAGGGACTGGAAGTTGACGCCTTCAATGGCTGCACTGTCGGCAAGGGCCATCTCGCCGAAGCCAAGGCGGCAATCCAGTCCGCCGACGGATGCTTCGAGACCAAGGCGAAAACAGCTGCCACCAAATAACCGACCGGCCGAAATATGGGGATTTCGGCAAAGCAATTCAGAAAACTACAGGCACGTGTTCGCGATAAAAAAGGCATTGCCAAGACCGACATCACCCCTAACCACTCCATTCTTCTCGGGGTTGACCCCTCTTTGCGAGGCACCGGCTACGGCATCATTAAATTTGGCAAAAGCACACCACACACTCTTGCCCAGGGCACTATTAAGTGTCCCTCTAAGTGGGAACGATCCCGCTGCCTCGCGGAAATCGCCAGCACTATCCGGAAGGTTGTCAAAAAACACCAACCCACTCTTTGTGCGGTTGAGGGTTTGTTTTACGCGCAAAACGTGAAGACGGCCCTGACCATGGGAGAAGCACGTGGCGCGGCACTAGCAGTCATTGCAGAGGCTGGTCTCGAAATCTTTGAGATAGCTCCACGAAAGGTCAAACAGGCTATCACAGGTCATGGGAACGCCCAAAAGCTTGCCGTTGCCAAGATGGTTCAACAGATGCTGGCTTTAAATGACCTACCTGAACCGGACGCAGCCGATGCTCTGGCCATTGCACTAGCACATGCTCAAACACACAATCGTTTTATTTTTGAGGCACACAAAAAAATATAAGAATCAGAGATGATTTCTTTTTTAGAAGGAAAACTAACCGAGTTGCTGCCAACACAGGTGGTTATCAACGTAAACGGAGTCGGCTATGAGATTCTCATCCCATTGTCATCCTTCGAAAAACTTCCCGCTCTCGGGGGACAAATAAAACTGCTGACCCATTTGTCTATCCGTGACGATGCTCATGTGCTTTACGGTTTCATGACAGAAGGAGAACGCGAGTTGTTTCGTCTTCTCATCCGAAATGTAAGCGGCATAGGCCCCAAAATCGCTTTGAATGTTCTTAGTGGCACTACAGCCTCTTTCTTCCGCACAGCTGTGATGGAAGGCGATGTTAAGATGCTCTCACGTATCAATGGAGTCGGAAAAAAAACTGCGGAACGCATAGTAATCGAATTAAAAGACAAATTGGGCGAAGATGCTACATGGAGTTCCAGCCCAGAACGCATCCTAAATGCGGATGAACAAAAGCTCTCCGATGCTGTTTCTGCACTGATCGCTTTAGGCTCGAAACCAAAAGAAGCCCAAGAATCTGTGCGTGGCGCAGTAACGATGCTTGGGCCAAATGTGCCCATAGATGAACTCGTCCGCACCGCATTACAAAAAGGCAAATGAATGCCGACACGAATGCTGCCTCCCGAGCGACGAATCTCACTGAGCTACGTTGGCATGACCGTATAGCTGCTCTTGCTATCTACTGCGTCATACGCTGCTGCAACATCACTTGGAGGTTTCACCTCAAGGACAACGATAACACTTTAAAGACGATCGAAAACGGCCCTGTGATTTACAGCCTTTGGCATAACCGCCTTGCACTCTCCATGCCAGTTTTTCGCCATTTCATGATGCGGAATCAGCCTGACCGTAAAGTCGCAGCACTTGTAAGCGCAAGCAGGGATGGAGCAATTCTTTCTCGCACGCTCGAGATTTTTGGAGCACAACCCGTTCGAGGATCTACAAGTCGACGAGGAGCTCAAGCTCTTTTAGAATTAACCGCATGGGCAGAGCGCGGCCATGATATTGCCATATCACCGGATGGACCTCGCGGACCACGATACCAAGTGCAACCTGGCGTCATTTCATTGGCGAAGGTCACCGGCCATCCAATAATTCCAATCAGCGGTTTTATCAGATGTAGAAAGGAGCTAAAGAGCTGGGATCGATTTCAGATTCCTCTGCCTTTCGCCCGGTGCGAAATTCACATTGGCCGACCACTTTCAGAATCCCGTAAGGCAGATGACAAGGAACGTGAAGACGCACGAATTAACCTAGAAAAACGTATGTGTGAGTTGACTAAGGACTAATCAAATGACTTTTGGAACTCTATCCGTCTTTGCCGCACGACTTTGACATATTGCTTTGTCGAAATGTAGCCAATCTTTTCAATGAATGCTTCACTCACATTAACTTCCTGCGCCCATTCGCGCGCCTTTGTAGGTCCGGCATTATATGCTGCCAAAGCAAAAGGAAACGGATCATCAGGATGAGGCGATCGGTCACACCATTTCTTTAAATACCAAGTGCCAGCCAGTAAATTTGTGTGAGGGTTTAGCAAGTGTTCATTTTGGAATCCCCTCACTCCATTAGCCTCGGCCCATTCGCGAGCTGCAATTTCACGCAATTGCATAAGGCCAATCTCACCAGCTGACCCACGCGCTTGAGGATTGAAGCGGCTTTCACGCCACACGACCGCCTTGATGAGAGCTGGGTCCATACCGTACTCCGCCGCAACCTGGTGAATCTGCAGGTCATAGCGCGTCTCACGTCGATCGTTCCACCACCACCAGAAAACAACCACATCCAAGCAGAACAACACGGCCAAGAAAACCACCCAATGACGACTCACATGCCAGTTGTATTCGCACTCAACGAACCAGACCAGTGTGGGTTGTTGTTAATTATTTACACTCGACTCACCCCCCGCACGAACCAGACGCTGCCAGCGTGGTCGCACGCGTGACACTCGAAATTGCCCTACGCAAAGAGTTTGATTACCTGATCCCTCCGGAATTGGCAGGATGCATTGAGGTTGGCACACGGGTAAGAGTGTCCTTCGGCAGACGACAGGTGCTCGGCTGCGTAACCAGTTTAGCCGAGCAATCAAAGGTTAATGTACTCAAGCCCATTTTAAAGGTAATCGGCACACAGTCCTTGGTAACGCCACGCGTACTCGAATTGGCCAGGTGGATTGCCGACTACTACTGCTGCGCTCCTGAAACCGCTCTAAAAAGCGTGCTGCCGGATGCCGTTCGTAAAGAAGAAGAAGGCTGGCGTGAACGACTTTTCGTGCGCCTTCCGCCTGAAAACAACAAAACATCTGACCTAACGAAGCGGCAAGTAGAGATCTACCATGTCATTGAGAAACATCAATCTATTGCACTTCAGGAACTCCTGCGGCTCACCGGCACCACTGCTCAGACAGTACGTCGGATGGAAGATAAGGGATTGATAGAAATTGCCCAGCAGGTTTCAGAGCGGGATCCGTACGCCAATGCGCAAATCATCCCTACCCAACCTTTAAATTTGAACTCTGAACAGCATGAGTCGCTACGACAAATCAAGACGGTAATGGATGAGGGAAACACAAACACATTCCTTCTAAATGGCGTTACAGGTAGCGGGAAAACCGAGGTTTATCTACAGGCAATTGCTCATGCATTAGAGAACAAAAAAGGCGCGATTGTGCTGGTCCCTGAGATTTCATTGACACCCCAAACCGTGGAGCGGTTCAAAGCACGGTTTAGTTCGGGGCCTCTACAAACACTAATAGCTGTGCTTCACAGCCATTTATCAACCGGCGAACGCCACGATGAATGGCACAAAATTCGTCAAGGACGCGCGAAGATTGTCATAGGAGCGAGATCAGCCATCTTTGCTCCAGTGGAACCGCTAGGCCTCATAATCGTCGACGAGGAACATGAATATTCATACAAGCAAGAAGAAGCCCCACGCTATCATGCACGCGATGTAGCGGTGGTACGCGGGCAACGCGAAGGTGCTGCGGTGGTGCTTGGCTCGGCTACACCGTCACTTGAAAGTTATTACAATGTGAAACGGGGAAAGTATAAATTGCTGGAGCTACATCATCGTGTGGACGACAAAAAGATGCCGATTGTGCGTGTGATTGATATGCGGACGGAATCCCGCAAGGACAAGGGCACGCCGATCTTTTCGCAGCGCCTTAAGGATGCTATTCATGCGCGACTCGAAAACAACGAACAGACGATCCTTTTTTTAAACCGGCGCGGTTTTGCAACATCTATGCAATGTCCTGACTGCGGCTTTGTGGTAGAGTGTCCGAATTGTAGCCTGTCGTTGACCTATCACCGACGCGAACAGGTGATACGTTGCCACATCTGCGGCCACAGCACCCAAGCACCCATAGAATGTACGGAATGCCATAGCCGAAGAATTCGTTTCCACGGTCTGGGCACAGAAAAGGTCGAAGACGTGTTGACGAAACTTTTTCCGGACGCTGCCATTTGCCGCATGGACTCCGACGCATTGAAGCGCAAAGACGATTACCGTCGCATCCTTGGCAATTTTGGACGCGGCAAAATTGATATTCTCGTGGGCACACAAATGATTGCAAAAGGTCTACATTTTCCTCGTGTGACGCTAGTGGGAATCGTTTACGCAGACACGGGGCTGCACTTGGCAGATTTCCGTGCAGGCGAACGAACTTTTCAACTTTTAACCCAAGTCGCCGGACGTGCAGGGCGAGGAGATGTTGAAGGTGAAGTTATTGTGCAATCATTTACGCCATTCCACCCTGCCATACAATTCGCTCGCCGTCATGACTTCGAAGGGTTTTATGACGAGGAGATGGAATTCCGCAAACAACTGCAATACCCCCCTTACACGCGCGCGGCGATGTTGACTGTACGAGGACGTAATGAGGAGAAGGTCAGCTTTACAATCGACCACTTAAAGAAGGTCGTAGAAAAAAATGGGAGCAATATCAACGATCTAATAATCGCTGGTCCAGCTCCGGCACCATTGTTACGCGCAGAGTCTTTTTACCGTTATCAAATCATGTTAAGAACGGGGCAAATGACCACACTTAGTCGCATGCTAGATAGTGTCATCACCGATCTGAAAACACCGGAGGATGTTAAACTAACGGTCGATATCGATCCGATGAACCTACTGTGACCATGGCGAAATCACCTAGCGTCTTGTTGCTCATCCCTGCTTACAATGAGGAGAAACGCATAGGTCCAGTACTACGCGAATACACCGAATATTTTCGCGAGCACTACGACGGCGAATTCCGAATAATTGTTGTACTCAATGGCTGTCTGGATAATACGTTAGGCATAGTAAAAAAAGCGCAAAAAGACTTCACTGAAATTGAACTGTTGAATTTCCTGGATCCTATTGGCAAAGGTGGCGCACTGATTGACGGCTTTAAAAAAGCTGCTGAAGCTGAAGCGGTTTTAACTGGTTACGTCGACGCCGATGGTGCCACACCACCATCGGCATTTCACGAATTAGTAAAACGTTGTGCGACTGGGGAAGCCGACTGCCTCATCGGTTCGCGCTGGCTTCCTGGAGCTGTGTTGCATCAAAGCCAGACGCCCCTACGGCGCATATTCAGCAGAGGTTTTCATATGATTGTAGAAATGTTGTTTTGGATGGGCATCAAAGATACACAGTGCCCTGCCAAGGTTATGCGAAGAAAGGCAGTGGAAAAAATTCTCGAATCGTTGCGCATTGCCGACTTGGCATTTGACGTAAATTTATTGTTTTCACTCAAACGTTCCGGGTTCTCTATTAAGGAGATCCCCATTGAGTGGTCGGACAAACTTGGCTCAAAGGTAACAGTAAATCTCGGAAAAACTTCTTTGGTAATGTTTCTGTCGGTTGTGCGTTTGAGATTGGTATACTCTCCTTTTTACGGCTGGCTGCAACCCTTCCGCCCGCTCGAAACATGGCTGTATTTGAAGCTTAACGCCCCCCCGCCTCGCTCAAAAAAAGAACTAAAATAAATACATCTCTTCGTTTTCACTTGACCCTCGGAAGGTTTTCAGCCTCGCAGACAACATTTTTTTTTCTATTTCGTTTGACGGAAATTCTCCAGTTGATAGAGATAATGTTTCCCATTCGAATCGATTGGAACAATGCCGAGAGCAACCAAAAGAAAAAAACGTGCTGCACCTAAATCAGGCGCAGCAGAAAAATACGACGCACACAATGCGGCTTTGGATGACGCGTATGGCATGCTGGCAAGTCTACGACGCGAATTAGCCGGGTCAAAGTCAGAGGTTGATGAGCGACGTGAATTGCTGGAAATGTTTGGCAATTGTAAAGACCCACAGCGCGCTTGGTTGCTCCTTGAGGATTATTTCAACAAGCTTAAACTTTCTCGCAAGGATTTCCCAGGTGACGAATGGTGGACTGATTTACAGAAGCTGAAAGGCAAAGCACGTCTCGAGCAATTGGCAGTTGTGTTCCTCCGCACTGGCCGTTCGCTACCTGCAGAATTGGATGAATTTGCTGACTTAGGCCGTTTCGCTGAAATTGAGAAACACGAAAAGGAACGTAAAGTACTCTCAGAACTGGAAGAGTGGCTATTCCCTTCAGCACCAAATTACCTAGACTCGCCGCGCGCAAGTTTCAGCGTGCTGTGCCAACCCAAGGCCGACAAAGATGAGCCTGGACTCCATAACCTAGTTGCAAATTTTATTGTCAAGCGTCCGCGTGCCGGCGAGCGGAAAAAGTCGTTGGACAACATAGCAGATCTCATCACACGGGCAGCCCATGAAAAGGAACTTTTTCCTCCAGCAGACTGGGAGTTTATTGAATGGATCAACGAAAGATACTCGGAAGAAGTCGGCAACACCACAAGCCTAGTTTTAGAAGGGCAGGAGCTTTTAACATGGCTTGCCCACTGGGGGGACAATGGCAGACTGCTATCAGAGGAGCATAATAAAACTTTTCATTTCCACGGTCAGTTAGCTGAATTGGTGCCAGATTTACAAAACGGAAAGAGCGATTTAGCCTTCACTCACCAATTGCGCCTACCTGACGGCTCATCCAAGCCTATCGTTGAATCCGTGTTTTTTGCAGGCAGACCTACACTTGTCTTGGTAGACAAAACATTTTACTTCCTACGTAATAGCCCGCCTTCTTCACTGTTGGGACGCTGGATTAAAAAACCCTTTGCGCCAATTCGTAAGCTTAGTCACCGCTTCATCACACAACTACGCAAAACACACGGCGAAGGGGCCGCAGACTGGGATCAACTTTGCGTATCCCATCAGGCAAAACCAAGGTTTGTCTTTGAGATGAATGGTGATCGCGTTGAGTTGAGACTTCAGGCGAAGAGCGAAGTCGACAAAAGCCTATGGGAATGGACCGGACACGAATGGCAACTAAAAACCAAAAGTAAAAAAGTAAAAGGGAAACCACAGATCCTGGACGACGCGCGCCTGCAACCAGCCATTGACTGGTTACGACAGCTCGACTGGTTCACACCAGAGCCGGGATTGTGGATTGGTGATGCAAATGAAAATTTCCTAAACGTGCTTGCCGGTGTTTGGAGCGACCGCCCAAGGGACGCTGAATTTCTAGGCAATCAGAATTTCCAACGCCTATTTCTCCAGCCCAAACGTCTCAAACCCAAGCTCGTAATTAAAGGCAGCGGCACTGACTGGCTCTCTGTCAGTGCTGAGTGGGAGGAGGAAGGCATGAAACTAACCACGGCCGACCTGCAATCGTTAGCCGCCGCAACTAGCCGATTTCATAAACTTCCCGACGGTGGCTGGGTGGAGTTGGATGTTGATGCAACACAAAAAGCACAAGGAACTATGGCCGACCTTGGCATTGATGGCCTTAACCCCGGAGACCAACGGGTCTCCATGGAACAGGCAGTGCATCTCAATGATGATTCGATCGAAAGCTTCGGCAAATCTGCAAAAGCGAAAAAACTACGCGAACGCATTGCAAAATTTGAAGGACTACCCAACGTTAAGTTGCCGAACAAACTGGAAGCCGACCTCCGACCATACCAAGTACAGGGATTCAATTTCCTCTGCCACATACAAACACTAGGACTCGGCGGCGTTCTTGCCGATGATATGGGTCTAGGAAAAACGCTTCAAACACTCACCTGGTTAGCGTGGCTCAAACAGCATCACCGGAGAAAAACAAAACCGAGCCTCGTCGTGTGCCCGGCATCTGTGATGCATAACTGGCGCCGAGAGGCGAAGAAATTCACACCGGGCATGAAAGTTTTGGTTCTCGAAAGCGGCGCAGCACGGCACAGTCTTCGCAAAAAAATTCCACAACACGACATTGTTGTAACCAACTACGCGCTGATACGGCGCGACTTGGAGGAGTTACAGAAATTTGATTTCCGTGCTGTCATTCTTGATGAGGCTCAGTTTATAAAAAATCCAGGAGCACAGGTGACTCAGTCAGTCAAACAACTTGAGAGCGAGCATCGTCTAGCGCTCACCGGCACACCACTAGAGAACCGACTCCTCGACTTGTGGAGTATAGTAGATTTTGTGCAACCTAACTACCTTGGTAGTGCAAAAAAATTCCACGAAACCTATGAACCGCCGGGGGACAGTGACGAAGCTATTGCCAATCGCGCTATAGCCCGACGACGACTTGGTTCGCGCCTGCGACCGCTACTTATGCGTCGCCTTAAATCACAGGTCGCTAAGGATTTGCCGGAACGTATTGAACAACGACACGACTGCGATCTCGCTGAAGACCAGCGCAAGCTCTACCTTGCCGAATTACGGCGAAGCCGCGACCAAGTGATGCAAACTATCGCCAAACAGGGTGTTGCCAAAAGTCGGATGCAAGTTCTTGCCGCCCTCACACGGCTCCGACAGATTTGCTGCCATCCGACACTCGTTGGCAACAACTCTGAATCTGGCAAGACCGAAGCGCTTTTTGATCTACTTGAACCTCTAATTGAACAAGGCGAAAAGGTGCTTGTTTTTAGCCAGTTCGTACAGATGTTGAAGATCCTCGAGAAAGATTGCGGCACACGTGAGATTCCAACTCAAATGCTCACTGGTGAAACGAAAGACAGGCAAGGGGTCGTCAACACTTTCCAGCAGGCGGATAATGCCTGTGTTTTCCTCCTCAGTCTTCGCGCTGCCGGCACTGGCCTAAACCTTACGAATGCCAGCTACGTTGTGCTATACGACCCGTGGTGGAATCCTGCTGTTGAGGCTCAGGCTATTGATCGTACGCATCGCATAGGCCAAACTCGCACTGTAAATGCCTACAAGCTCATTGCTCCGGGCACGGTGGAAGAAAAAATATGGAACCTGCAACAGGCTAAAAGCAGGACCATCAAGGATGTCCTCGGTGAGGAAGGATTTGCCAAGAGCCTTGATAAAAACGACCTCGAATTCCTTTTCTCGGAGGACTGACGGCTGCTTGTACATAATTCAGCAAGTTCCGCTTTGACAGCTTCGTGCCAGCAGTGCAGAGTGGGCGAGTAACCAATCCTAGCAGCGAGAGTTGCTATATATAGCAACGGCATGCTGCCGAGATAATTCAACTATAACCAATCTTTACTGGAGAAACCATATGAGCGAAGAAGGCACACACAAGGGACTAAAAGACACAGCGGTTGAGGCTTGGGAACGAGGCAAGGAGTCGCTACATCAAGCCAAGCAGAAATCCGAGCAGACCATCCACGAACACCCGTTTGAGTCTGTCGGCATCGCTTTTGCGGTGGGCATAGTGGTAGGAGTCCTGATCGGACGCCGATAAAGATGGCCGAGCCCGGTCCAGCCTCTCGCGGACTTTTTGCGTCCGTGCGGCAGGTGCTCTCATCGGTTCTGACCAATGTCAAGAACCGTGTAGAGCTGATGTCCGCTGAATTTCAGCAGGAAAAAGGCCGGCTTATCCAACTGATCATCCTGGCCGTTTTTGCCGGTGTACTTCTGGTTCTTGCCCTCATTGGTATCACAGCCAGCATCATCTTCACGCTCCCGGAAGATGGGCGAGTTTCCGCACTTAAATGGTTCACGGGAGGATATTTTGTTCTAGCAATCCTTCTGTTTGTCACGATACGAAATCGCATCGCAAATCAAAAACCATTCGCGCGTACGATCGAAGAATTTGAAAAGGATCGAAATAAACTTGGTGTTTTCAAATGAATGCAATTGAGGCACGCATCGAGCGTCTCGTCGCAACGAGCGAAACCAACCGTGAGGTGTTAGCCGAGCGTCTTGAAACGTTCGAAGCACAATCGATATGGGCAGATCGTGGCTATCAGTTTTACCAAACCTGGAGTCCACTGGTCGGATCCGTTGTTTCTACTGCCTCCCAATTGATTGCAGGAAGAAAGACGGGGTACGACTCTAAATTTTCCAGAGCTACCGCCGCCATTCAAACTGGGCTAAAACTCTGGAACCTCTGGAAAAACTCTCGCATTTCGCGCCGCCAATAAAATGGTTGTCCGGCAGGGATTTGAACCCCAACTGGATGGACCAAAACCATCTGTGCTACCATTACACCACCGGACAACAGTAGCGGTAAGGTAACGTCCCGCTTCGTTCGCACCAAGAAAATTTGCCGGTGTTTTGCAAAAGCCCAAGATATATTGCACCCTGTGAGATGACCCCCTCAGAAGAATTAAAACATCGACTGAGTGATTCGGAGCCTATTCTGGCTCTAGCACCCATGCAGGATGTTACCAATCTTGCTTTTCTACGCCTCATGACCGAACACGGAGGTGGCGATATTTATGTTACTGAATATTTCCGAGTCTACCCCGAGTCGCGGCTGGAAAAACCCATTCTTAGATCTGTCATTGAAAACCCCACAGGCAAACCTCTCCTCGCACAAATGATTGGAAGTGATATCCCATCGCTTGTCCGCACCTCACATGAACTTATGCGCCACCCCATCGCTGCCATCGACCTCAACTTGGGATGCCCAGCGCCGGTGGTATACAAAAAGTGCGCCGGCGGCGGACTCTTGCGCGAACCCGCTCGTATTGATGCCATCCTTGGCGCTTTGCGTGAAGCCGTGCCTATGCCTTTAACCGTTAAAACACGGATAGGCTTCGACAATCCAAATGTCTTTAAAGATCTGCTGCCGATTTTTGAAAAACATAAAATAGATCTTCTTTCTGTTCACGGCCGCACAGTTGTCGAAGGCTATCGCAGTAGCGTTCATTATGATTACATCCGTCGTGCTGTTGAAGCTCTACCCTGCCCTGTACTCGCTAATGGCAATGTTTACTCTGCTGCAAAGGCCATGAAAGTTCTAAGCGACACTGGTGCTGCGGGACTAATGATCGGTCGAGGCGCTATCCGTAACCCGTGGTTATTCCGTCAAATTCGCGAAAATCAACGAGGTGAAATACAGTTTACCCCTACAGGGCGAAACGTACTTGAGTATATCAGTAAATTATACAAAACCGTAAGCCAACCGATTTTCCAGGAACAGTCGCACATCACCCGGATGAAGAAGTTCATGAATTATATTGGCATCGGCATTGAACCTACCGGAGATTTTCTCCATCGGATACGTCGTGCAAAAACCAAGGTTGAATTTTTCGACATTTGCGAAGACCATCTCAACCACGATGACCCTATGGCATTGGAACCCTTCGACCTCACATTAAAACCACGAGACATCCTCGCTGGACAACATCGTTAGTTTTCTTGAATTGCCAACGTCTTTGTTAGACTAGATTTAGTGACCGGTGCGGCATCATTTTCATGCCTCCTCCTCCAATTTTTTGAGTGGCTCCTCCCGCTCACCATTTTTTTCATCCTCGTCTTGGGTGAAGTACAGATAAACTCCACAGGCTAAATGGCCACAGCCGAAAAACAGACCCATTAACAAACTTGCGTATCGGTCTGGAGATCCCGGCAGTTCCTTGGCCAAAGCTGACACATTCATAATAAAATAGAGTGCAATCCCGGATACTAGAAAACACCAACCAAATAATTTGAATCCACACCCCACCAAGGATCCGATCAAAATCAATGCACATCCATAACACATCAACCAGAGCGAAATAAGGCGAATCGCACCATGTTGAGATGCGCTGGCAAGCAGCGGATTATCAGCGTCTAATGGCCAGAAAACCTCGACCAACCCCAAAGCAAACCCTACCAGCAGCAGCGGAACAATCGACTGAACGACAATACTAGTGGGCGCTGACCAAAAGGGTTCACTTACACCTATCGCCTTATGTCGTGCCAGCACTAGTGCGCCCAATAGCGCAACTCCACCAACGCACAACCAGAAAAGTGCAATCGATTCTGGCGCACGAATAGGCTTGTTGCCGTTAAAAAACCCCACTTCTGCAACTACAGCAGATATGATGGCGATCGTGCCCAAGTAAATCATGATCGGGGCAAGCGTACCGCGATAAAGCGCTGTACGCTCCATCATGGCGCGCATTGTCTCGTGTTTTTCCTCGGCCATATTCACATTCACACGGATACCTTGTTAAACAAAGTGTGATATTTCAATTTGGCGCGGCCATAGAATTGTTTTTAGCCGCAAAAAGAACCGATTAAAGCATCTCAGCTGCAACTTTCATGAGCATTTCCTCAATAGTCGTCTCACCAGCAGTCACTCGACGCAGGGAACCCGCCCATAGGGTTTGCATTCCATTGCCCACAGCTGCTTCTTGAATCTCACGGGTGGGTCGTTTTTCCATCACCGTTTCCCTTACTGCCTCATCCACTTTCATCAATTCGGTAATTGCTCCACGACCATCAAAGCCAGTCTGCTGACAATTACTACAGGCCACCTTGCCTCCATTTTCGTCGGTGTAACTGCCCCAACCGCACTTGAAAAGGTGTCCTTGCAAACATTCATCAACGAACTCATCAGATTCATGTGTGCGGAGATGGTGCAATGCATAGTCTTCTGGTGTGTAGGCATTCGTACAATACTGGCAATTTAGTCGAACAAGGCGAACACCAAGAATCCCAATGATGCTTGATGCCAGGAGGAATGGCTCAATGTTCATATTGATGAGACGCGCGAACACACCCGCTGTGGTTCCACTATGAATTGTGCTAATCACAAGGTGACCAGTCATTCCTGCTGTAACAGCAATAGTCGCCGTATCCACATCCCGAATCTCGCCGATCATTATTACCTCGGGGTCCTGTCTCATTAGCGAGCGCAAGGCAGCCACATAGGTATAATCCTGTGCAGGGTTAAGCGCAGACTGGTTCACCCACATTAAATTCTGTTCCACGGGATCCTCAACCGAGGCGATAGCAACCGCATTCTGGTGCTTTTCCAGCAGATGCCCAATAGAAGCATAAATAGCCGTCGTCTTTCCTGATCCCGTAGGTCCAGTAAGAAGTATCAGCCCGGTCGGCCTATTTAAGATCGTGGTATATTTATCCAGAGTCTCCTCGTCAAACCCAAGGCTGTTGATATCAAAGGTGCGTGCCTGCGGATTAAAGATACGCATGACAATCTTCTCGCCTCTGACGGTGGGAAAAATTGAAACACGCAACTGTACACCATCAAACTCCGGCGGCGCTGCTTTTCCGTCCTGCGGGACGTCATGCCTGTGGCTTGCCATGTTTGCCATGACTTTTACACGCCCACATATCAAGGAATGAAATTCCAATGGTATGTAACACAACAGTCGCAACATGCCGCTGGTTCGAATACGTACACCGATAATATCCTCCCATGGCTCTATGTGAATATCACTCGAACTTTGATCCAAAGCATCCTGTACAATATGGTTCACCAACGTCGCAATATCCACAGGATTAGACGCGGTTACTGTCTTAATATATGCTTCTGTCGAACTCAAAGTATAGCTCCGCTAATTATTGCAGCTTGATAGCTGTAAGTTTGTTGTCGTCTTTCACATACAGGATACCATCAGAGTAGATGGGGAAATTCCATGAGCGACCACTGGCCTTCAACCTGCCGAGCTCAGTGTACTTCTTCGGAGAAGCCTCAATCAACATCAAGTCGCCATTCGAGGAGTGCAGTATCAAACGATTACCCAAACCAATGACCGATACATAATCAGAAAAACCTCCCTGACTCCACGCCACCTTGCCTGTCTTGTGGTTAATACAGACAAACTCGGAAGATTTCCCACGTGAAGTACCCAAGCCGTACAGATGCCCATCCATTAAGACCGGGGTGGTAATATTGGTTCGTACTGCGGAATTTCTCCATGTTTCCACTGCTGATTGCCCGTCTGCAGAGTTGCTTATGCGCAGCTGAAACGTACCAAAAGTATGACTTGCAACAGTGACGGTGTCACCCTGCAGGATGGGTGTTACAATGTTGCGGGCCGCCCCTGTCTTGGCTTCGACGCTCCAAAGCTCTTTGCCATCCTTGGCCGCATAGCCAATCAACCGACCTGCGGTTAGCATCACGACCTGCTTAACTCCGGCCAACTTTCCAAGCATCAGGCCAGCATATGCGGCATAGTCCTTGCCTGCTTTCCAGACCACTTTTCCGGTCAGTTTTTCCAGACAACCCAGACTGGCACCGAGATGACTGCCGACGGGTGCATAAATATATTTGTCGTCGGTCACAGGCGCACCGTTATTGCCGTGTCGACTGGCAGCAGTACCACCACTACCCGGTGCGTTGCCTCCAAACCACTTGGCGCCAAAATCCTTCTCATAGTTTTTACTCCAGAGAAGCTTCCCATCCGCCAGCGACAAACAAGCCAAAACACCCTTGACCCCCTGCACAAAAACAAGATCCCCATCAATTTGCGGTGCCACGCGTGGACCGGGGCCATACACATTTCGATATTGCCATGAGTCAGCAAAAGAGG
>CAYUXV010000122.1:0-6688 GCA_964448875.1 uncultured Verrucomicrobiota bacterium | reverse complement strand
AGCCCAAGCAAAAGTAAATGCATCCGTTTCATAAGATTGTTTGGGTGAATCGTGCCGAAGAATGCCTCAGTTGGCAATCTGCTTCAGCCCTGCAGGAAAAGCCGCAGCCATTGAGCCATCTCACTGCGGTGATGTTCCATCTCAAGCGAGGCCAACCCAGCCTTGAATGTAATGGGATCAATGATGGCCTCACGAGATTCAATCAACGGACGCAAATAAGGTCGTGAGTATTCCGGATGACCCTGAATCGAAAGGATATGATCACCAATGGTGAACATGGCATTGGGGCAATGCTCAGCGCTACCAACCAAAACTGCGCCTTCCGGTAATGACATGACTAGATCAAGATGCGAAAAAAGCAGCCGGCAAGACTCAATCGGTGGCTGCATCCAGTGTTTTTGTTTGTGAATAGTGACTGGCTGCACTCCTATACCCCAACCACTTTCGGCTCGGCGCGTCTCGCCGCCCAAGGCCTGGGCGATCATCTGGTGTCCAAAACAAATACCAACGGTTTTCCGTTGGTCCCCATGGAGGGCACGGATAAATCCCTCGAAATCCTGTATCCACTCCTCATCCTCGAATACTGACGCGCGCGCGCCACTCGTCAACCATCCGTCGCACACCTCAGTAGACGAGGGCAACTCTCTCTCCCATACGCGATAGATGCACAAATCGGCCTCAATGCCTGCCTCCCCAAGCAGCCGTCCAAACATATCCGGAATTTCTCCGTCTATGTCGCTAAATTCCGGAGGGACAAAGTCGCACTGCAACAGCCCGAGCTTCATCAGTGCTATTTCAATTCGCGTACGCGCAGATTGCGAAACTTAACCGTGCCACCCTTACCGTGATGTTGGATACCAAAATGGCCCTTAAGTGACTGCTTATGTTCCAAGTCGGCAATGAGTTTACCGTTTAGCCAGGTACGAATGTGAGGGCCTTTAGCTTCTACTTTGAAATGATTCCATTCCTCGGGCTTAAAAAGCCCTTTGGCCGCCTTATTGTATGCGTCTGTTTGCTCTTTGCCTTTTGGATACAGCCAGCCGCCCATTCCGATGCCATAAACGCCACCAGGTTTGCTTCGGTCGATTTCGCATTGGTATCCCTTGGGTTTGCCCTTATCGCCAATAAGGCGAAATCCAAGTCCGGAATTGAAGCCGGAATTTTCCTGGGGAATTTTAACCTCAAGTTCCGCCACAAAATCGCTCAACTTTACATCGCTGACAACCCAGACATTGACCTTTGAGACAAGATGTAATTCGCCATCCACCGCCTTGAAAGACTCGATTTTTGCACGAGGTTCCCAGCCTTTGGTGCTCTTGCCATCAAAGAGAAGCTTCCATTCACTCTCTTTTTCCGCTGCCTTTAAATATAAGGTCGTCGCCACAAAGATCATCAATACTCGGATCATCGGGAAAGAGTAACAACGGGTAATTGATTTGGAACGAAGAAAAAATTCTATTTTCGTGACCTGACAAAATGACGCAAAATATTCGAGAATTTACCTAACACTTAACTCAAGACTTGCCCTTTCAATCCCTGAATATCACTGTCCGATCCGTTAATTACCCTTGACGAGGATTAAAATTAATATAACATTACTAACATTACAATTTTACTAATTTTATTTTAAATGCCTGAAATAGAGCCTAAACTAAGCCGTAATGAGGTAATCAAGGTGGAAAATCCGTCCTTGGCGGGGGAAATTGCACCAACCTTGGCCGACGATGAAGCGGAGGAATTTTCAAAGGATGACCAGCAGTTTTTGAAGTTTCACGGTATTTATCAGCAGGATGACCGTGATGTGCGCAAGCAAGGAAAAAAGTTTATTTTCATGATTCGCGGAGTGAACCCGGGAGGGGTTCTGACACCGGAACTATACCTCACTTATGACCAATTATCTGAGGAATTTGGGAATCAGACATTGCGTATTACGTCGCGCCAGAGTTTTCAATTTCACGGTGTAGTGAAAAGAGGTTTGGGACCGTTAATGAAAGCCATTAACGATGCACTGGCCACTACACTAGCTGCATGCGGAGATGTAAACCGCAATGTAATGGCACCGTCCACACCTGCGCAGAATGGTCTCGCGACGCATGTGCTCGAAGATTGCAAACTCGTAGCACAAGCGCTTCTACCACGCACCAAAGCATACCATCAAATCTGGGTGGAAGGTGTTAAGCTCAAACTCGATGATTCGGATTTCGAGGATCCGTTGTATGGCAAAACCTATTTGCCAAGGAAATTTAAAGTGGCCTTTGCCACGCCGCCACTTAATGACACAGATGTGTTGACCAACTGCCTCGGCTTTGTAGCTATCGAGGAAAACGGCAAGCTAGCCGGATACAATTTGACCGCCGGCGGGGGCATGGGAATGACTCACAACAACCCAAAGACATATCCGCGTGTCGCGGACATCATCGGCTTTTTCAAACCGGAACACATCGAGCAGGTGGCAAAAGCGGTGTTGACTGTACACCGCGACTTTGGTGACCGTGCCGATCGTCGCCATGCACGGCTTAAATATGTGCTAGCCGAACGTGGTATTGATTGGTTCAGAGATGAGGTTGAGCGACGCGCAGACATCACGCTGGATGATGCGCGTCCATTTAACTTCAATCAACAGGGTGACCTTTTCGGCTGGCACGCGGCGGCAAATGGAACTTGGTTTCTCGGCTTACACGTATTGTCGGGACGTGTAAAAGGCGCGATGAAAATAGCCCTGCGGAAAATCGTGAAACAGCATCGCCCCGAGGTGCGACTGACGCCTTCTCAAAATCTCCTTCTATGTGGCGTGGAAGAAGAAGACAAGAGTACTATCGAATCCATCCTGTCTGAGCACAGCATTTCAGTAGACGAAAGGAAACAAGGAACCCTTTTGGAACGTGGTGCGATGGCTTGCCCAGCACTGCCCACTTGCGGATTGTCGCTGGCGGAGAGCGAACGATATCTGCCTGAATTTCTCGGCATAGTGGAGAAGCTTTTCGAAGAAGTAGGTTTGCCGGACGAACAGGTCATCGTACGCATGACCGGCTGCCCCAATGGGTGCGCCAGGCCGTACATGGCCGAGCTTGGCATTGTGGGAAAATCTCCTGGAAAATACGCGATTTACCTCGGTGGTAACGCATCCAGCACTCGTTTGGGAAAACTATACAACCAAGTGGTAAAAGTCGACGAGATGGCAAACACAATTCGGCCGATTGTTACGCGCTTCAAAGATCAGAGAAGGGACAGCGAAGGCTTCGGTGACTTTTGCGCACGCATTGTGTGGCCAGAGATTAAGGAGCCTGAATGACTCCTGAAGAAATTTCACAGGCTAATGAGGCATTGCATACGCGGTCGGCGCTAGAAGTGATTGAATGGGCCATTACACAGACGGACGGGAACGCGATTGTATCCACAAACTTTCGTCCGTACGAGGCTGTGATTTTGCATTTAGTCACGCGCGTGCAACCGGATATACGTGTGTTATGGGTAGATCATGGATACAACCGCAAAGCCACATACAAGCACGCTGAAAAGCTGAAATCGCTGCTTGATCTCAATATTCAGGCCTTTGTACCCAAGATCACAGCAGCGCATTACGATGCGGTATCCGGCGGCATGCCAGAACCAACGGAGGAGAATGAGGCGGCCATCAAGACATTCAGCACGGTCATGAAACTGGAGCCGTTCCAGCGCGGCATGAAGGACTTGGCGCCAAAAGTATGGAGTACCGCCTTACGAAAAGTGCAAAACCCGAACCGCGCAAATCTGGATATTGTAAGTCCCGACGAGAATTTCAATTCGCTCAAGATCAGTCCCGTCATCAACTGGAGCGACAAGGCGATGGATGACTATCTCAAAGAGCATAACCTGCCAAACGAGTGGGACTACTTCGATCCCGCCAAGGCTGATGAAAAACGCGAATGTGGCCTACACGCTGCTTGGGGCGGAAAGGTGGCTGAGGAAAATGAGTAGCTACCACTTGGACCATTTGGAATATCTGGAGACTGAGGCGATTCACGTGCTGCGTGAGGTGGCATCAGAGTTTGAGAGACCGACAGTTTTGTTTTCTGGCGGTAAAGATTCCATCTGTATTCTACGCCTGGCAGAAAAAGCTTTTCGTCCTTCAGACATTCCGATGCCGTTTCTCAATGTGGAAACTGGGCATGAATTCCCCGAGTTGATTGAGTTTCGTGATCGCCGTGCGGAGGAATTGGGTGCCAAACTCATCGTTCGAACGGTAGATGAGGCTCTTGAGAAGGGGCTCGCAACCCTTACGCCGGGACAGATCAGCCGCAACAAATTACAAATTCCCGTATTACTGGGCGCAATTGAAGAACTTCAATTCGACTGTTGCATCGGTGGCGCACGGCGTGATGAAGAAAAAGCCCGCGCGAAAGAGAGATTTTTCAGCTTTCGTGATGCGTTTGGCCAATGGGACCCCAAGAATCAGCGCCCTGAGATTTGGAACCTATACAACGCACGCCTCAACCACGGTGAGAATATGCGCGTCTTTCCGCTCTCTAACTGGACGGAGACGGATGTGTGGGAGTACATCAAAAAAGAAGAGCTTGAAGTGCCAAACATTTACTTCAGCCACGAGCGCGAATGTTTTTATCGTGGGGACCAATGGCTGCCAGTGCCACCAACGTACTTGGAGAACGGCAAGGCCGATCCATACGAAGGTGCCCGCCCTACAGAACAGGAAAAGCGTCGAACGACATCCTGTCGCGTACGCACCATTGCCGACATGGTTTCGACTGGTATGATTGAAAGCCCTGCGGAAAGTATTGATGACATCATAGCAGAGGTAGCCGCTGCTCGTGTTACGGAGCGAGGCACCCGAGCAGACGACAAGGCCAGTGAGGCAGCGATGGAGGACCGCAAGAAAGCGGGGTATTTTTAAGCCATGAGCGACTCTCAACATCCCATTGAGTTACTCCGCTTTAATACCTGCGGCTCCGTTGATGACGGCAAAAGCACTCTAATCGGGCGATTACTCTATGATTCAAAATCAATCATGGAAGACCAGATGGAGGCGCTGGAACGCTCGGCGGATATCACCGGCGGCGACCAGGTGAATCTGGCCAATCTTACCGATGGTCTGCGGGCCGAGCGCGAACAGGGAATTACTATCGATGTAGCATACCGCTTTTTTGCCACACCAAAACGTAGGTTCATCGTTGCAGATACGCCAGGCCATGTGCAGTACACACGCAACATGGTTACCGGCGCAAGCACGGCGAATCTTTCAATCGTATTGGTTGACGCGCGCAATGGTGTGTCCGAACAGACACGCCGCCACAGTTACATTTCCGCGCTGTTGGGTATTCCGCATATCGTATTCGCGGTCAACAAGATGGATCTTGTAGACTGGAGTGAGAAACGCTTTCTCGAAATCCGTGATGGCATTGAAGATTACCTCCCCAAGCTTGACATGTTTAAGGACGTAAAGTTCGTCCCATTGAGCGCACTAGAGGGTGACAATGTCGTTACCTTTTCCAAGCACACGCCATGGTACGAAGGCCCGACGCTACTCGGCCATCTTGAGTCCGTACACATCGCCAGCGACTGGAACCTGAATGCTTTTCGCTTCCCAGTGCAATGGGTCAATCGTCCAAATAATCCCACTGACAAGACGTTGCATGATTTCCGTGGACTTTCCGGACAAATCGCTGGCGGCATCGTAAAGGTGGAACAGGAAGTGCTCGTGCTACCTAGTGGCCAGAAGAGCAAAGTGAAGGAAATTTGGACCTACGACGGCAGGCTGGAGGAGGCATTTTCACCACAATCCGTGACGCTAGTGCTGGAAGACTACATCGACATCAGTCGAGGAGACATGATTGTGGGTATGGATCTGCTGCCCGGCCACAGTGCAGACCTTTCCGCTCGCGTATGCTGGATGGATAAACGACCGCTTCAACGTGGCAAAAAATATTTCCTCAAACATGGCACACAAACCGTACAGGCGATGGTCAGTAATCTGGACAGCCGCATAAACATCCGAACGTATGACCCGGAGTCGGAACCAACCGAGTTGGCCATGAACGATATCGGCGAAGTCCGACTTCGAACCGCCAAGCCACTGGTTTTTGACGGTTACACGACGAATCGTCTCACCGGCTCAATTGTTCTTGTCGAGCAGAGCACAAACGCCACAGTGGCCGCTGGCATGCTTCAAGCACCGTCCAAGCTCTATCAGCCTGAATACGACGATTTCTTGATCTAATCTTTGGGCCGACGGAACGCATCCTGCCTACATTCAACAAATGAAAAAAGCGGCACCTGGATGCCGCCTTTTTTTCATAATTTTGTTTTACCTTAGTCGTTTAGAGCCTTGTAGACGTTACCGACCATGCCTTCACTCGGGGTGAGGGTTTTGTCGCCAGGAGCCCATTTTGCGGGACAAGCCTCATCAGGATTTGTAGCGCAATGCACATTTGCCTCAATCACCCGCGTCAATTCCTCCATATTGCGACCCACGTTGTAAAAATTAACAGTAGCACTTACGAGCTTGCCTTCGGGATTGATTATGAAGGTGCCTCTTAAGGCAAGACCTGTCTCTTCATCATATACGCCGAAAAGGCTGGAGACCACACCAGTGGTGTCTGCGCCGAGCGTATACTTTACATCCTCCATTAGCTTTTCTTCACGACACCACGCAAGGTGGCTAAACTTTGTGTCCGTGGATATGCCAATCACCTTT
>CAYUXV010000121.1:0-11550 GCA_964448875.1 uncultured Verrucomicrobiota bacterium | reverse complement strand
AACAGGATAGATCCCCATATCCCAAGTCATCTGCCAGGATGTAAATGACGTTCGGCTTTTCTGCCTCGGCCCAAACTGCAAGAGGTAGCAACAAAGCCAAGATGGTCACATAAGATTTATTCATTTCTTCTTTCGTTCTTTTACCAATTTCTCCAGTTCCGCCAAGCGAGGTTCAGCTGTCAGTAAATAGTCCGAACGCGCGCGCCAGACTTGACCAATCTCAATCTGTAACATCACAAAAGCCGGGTCAGTTTTTCTCAATCGCAAATGCGTCTTCCTTCGTCCCTCCACCACATCCTCATTGGATACGTTGAGTTGCGGATATGCCTTCTCCAAATTTTCCTCAAGTCCTTCACGCTTGGCGACCAGTTCCCCAAAGACTACATCTTCTTTTATTGCCTCAAGTCGTGCCTTTTCCAACGCAGCACGATATTGACTGGATGGCAATTCCGCCAATCCTTTCACTTTACCTTCCAGATAATCAACCTCCCGCCGCTTGGCTTTATTAATGGCATTTACTGATCCCTTATACGCTGGATTCTCCTGGCGCAGCTTGGTTCTGAGTTTGGTCACTTCCTTATTCCCTTCCTTGGAGCTCTTGTAGGCCGCCGGGTATTTTTTCTTGGCTGATGCCTGCAATTCCTCATGACGTGCCACAATCGCGCGATACTTTGCATCAGTCCGATACACTCGATCTATGGTGGTCAATTTCAAATCTTTCAATTCTTCCTCTGGAGCCCGATATGACCACGGCCGAGCGGATTGCTTTTTCACCAATGACTGCACCGCAGATTCCCAGCCGTTCTTTGCTTTGGCATGCCAAATCCCTACATTATCAAAAGCCGCCCCGGATTGCTCCACTTGAAAGGCAAAGTATTCCCTTTTCCGGTTTAGCATCGGGTGTTTACCCACCACAAAATGTTTCGCATCCAATCGGGCCAGAATTTCCTCTCCCATCACCTCTACCTGCATGGTGTACCATTTGCCTTTCTCAAACTTAACCGAACACTCTCCAAGGATTGTCGGAAAATAAGGCACACTCTTGTCATCGGCTGTCTTCACCCGAAATCGATTGCGGCGAATGTGGACACCAAAGTTGTAGTGCCCTCCTCCGCCGGTTACCAACCGAATCTCTTCTGCCCCACGAAACTGAAAGTCAAACCGGATAGCCACATCCTTGTACTCCGGTTTCTTGATAAAGATACGCTTGTTTTTCCCCGGTAGATCATTGCGGACCAATACACCATCTCGTGCTTCCCACCATTCCAAAAAATACCACGTGTCATTATTCTTGCCTTCTGGAAATGTTTCAGCCTTAAAAATATCCGCTGGCTCAGCCAAAAGAGTTGGTAGCTTCATTTCCATGGCATCAATGAAATGCCCGGCCAGAACACAGCCGAACAAGATTATCTCCAAGCTAAATCGTCTCATCTGATTTTTATGCATTTATTTTTTCTGTTCCGGTCGCTTCAGTTCATGCTTGTCATACAGACGTTGCCAGAAATCATTCCAATATTTGTCATAGTAATCATTGGCTGCTTTCTTGATATGAGGCAGGTCACTCACCTTGGGAGCTCTGGTCGGATCATAGTTTTTCAAGTGTCTCTGACCAGCCCGTAGACGTGGCGAAACGAACCGCCACTCGGGTTTCCCCAATACATCCTCGCAGAGTTTCGCTCCTAGCGGATCATATTTGATCAATTGGGCGCGGGTATTAATGTGGTTATGGTCATGATCCATCGTACGGTTGGTGTCATACCAGCACTGGTAAATTTCCGCCCAATACTCGGCACGGTTTCGCGAGGCGTAACAACGCTTGGGTCCATCGAAAACAATCAGCACCTTGTCGTTTCTGCTGACCTTGATCTTTGCGTTGGTTTTCTTTCCGTTCACAAGGATGTCGCCACTATTTAGGCATTTCTCGATGAGCTGGGGAGACTCATGGGGAAAAGAATCTTTGAGTGCCAAAAAAAGACTCACTGGCTTTTTGCTTTTAATGCGGCGATAACGCTGTGCTGCTCGCCCGTCATTCCAGATGCCCGTCTTCTTCACGTTTTCAAACGTCTTGGTCAGGCGTTTTTGCAGTGAGGCATCAAAGCCCGCACCATGAATCACGTGACCAAATTCATGGATGAGAATGCTCTCAAGTTGCATGCCGCCCTCGTATTCCATCACGTCCTCCTCCGCGAACACCACCGTGGGTCGCGAACCAATATACTTCAGAAAACCGCGCTGACGCCAGTTGTAGAAATCCAGTTCTTTGCCTTTCTTGTCCGTGGTGAACTGCGGTAACTGCGACGTAAATTCGTTGTGGCCTATGAGAAGACAAAGCACTTTCTTCTTCCGTACTTGATCGGTAATCGCTGGCTTGATGCTTTGCATCAGCATATCAAACTGGTACGCCGTTTCCAAATGGGCGAGGTCTGCGACCTTGCCTGAAGTCACAATCAGAATATCCTGAACCAACGTAGCTTTCTTGTAGAACCCTCGGTCCAGCTTGTATTCCTTGGCTTGAGATTCGGTCAACGGCTTCACCTGATAAGCCGCGTGCGCGACAAGGCAGAATCCAACCGTGAGATAAATCAAAAGGGTTTGTTTCATGTGAGGAGATTGTAACGTCCACTAGCCGCGAGGCCAAATTGTTTCCGGCCAATCATAGCTGCCTGGTTTCATAAAGACACGTGGTGAGTCTCTGCCGGGTACTTCCAGTCCCGGTAAATTGAAAGCCGCCGATTCAACTACGCACAGCTGAGCCCATCTCATTCTTCGCAATGCAGCACTGGCTGTGGAGCCACCCTCAAGTAATAATCGTTTCACCTCCATTTGGGCAAGAATCATGGCCATCGCTTGGCCAAGGCGCTCTTCCAGCAGAGCCGGGTGAGCGAGCGCTTTTTGCCTGCCGATGGCGAGCATCGCCGATTTGGTTGCAGGCAAAACCGCGCATGCTCCCGAAACCCTATCGTGTAATGCGTTCGGATTATTACTTTGCCCGAGTAACTCCTCGGGCATGGAACAAACCGGCACACCGTGTGTCTCACACTGTTGCGCGCGTTGATTGGCCCAGGCGGACATGCTGCCACACACAAACAAAGTGCAACCTGAATGAGGTTTCGTTATTACAGGCACAGGCACATGCCCCTGTGCGCGCAGGTTTGCGGTAAAGAAATCTGCCGCACCAGCAGGCAGCACTAACGAATCACATTGTAGGGTATGTTCATCCAAATCTGATTTGCTTCGGGCATCGGGGATATGAATCGCAGGATCTTTGCCAACGATTTCCGAAACCACCGAAGTCGTGGCAGGATGATGCGGATCATTGGCAAAATCCGTCTCATGCAATGGCGTGTCTTGGATGTAATAGCGGCCCTCACGAATCACCCGTTGGCGAGAGGGATTGGCTGGAACAAATATGGCCCGGGTGCGGGCGGTGGCTTCAAGCAGTGTATGCAATTCGGTTGCAATATTGCCGCGCAGCACCGAGTCGGTCTTCTTGTAAATCCAATTCGGCTTGGCAGCCACAATGCGCTTGGCGAGGGGGCGTAGTTTGGCAGTAGCATCTTCGGCGCTAAGAATCCGTGTGTTGGTATCAAGGCAGATAATATCCGCGTCAGTTTTTGAGTTGAACTCGGTCTGCACCTCGGCAGTGAGTCCATTAGAAAAAGCAATGCCGGCTAATTCCGCTGCGCCGGTAAGATCATCGGCAATTACGACAATCACCGACTACCTCCGGCAAGCTTCACAGCAAGCTTCACGGCTTCCAATAAGCTCCCCGGGTTGGCCTTGCCCTGGCCTGCGATGTCCAGTGCGGTGCCGTGATCAACTGAAGTGCGCACGATCGGCAGTCCCAATGTGGTATTCACCGCCTCATCAAAACAAAGCGCCTTGAGCGGAATATGACCCTGGTCATGGTACATGCACACGAAGAGATCGGCAGTTCGGCGCTTGGAGGGAAGGAAAGCCGTATCCGGTGGGATGGGCCCTTCCACATCAAGTCTACGTTCACGAGCCTCCTCAATGGCTGGAATGATGACCTCCTCTTCCTCTTTGCCAAAGAGCCCGTGTTCCCCTGCATGCGGATTGAGTCCGAGCACACAAATCTTGGGCTCATTACCGCGAATACGTCTTATTGCCTGTGCACCTAACTCAATGGTGTCAAGGATACGCTCCTTGGTTAGCAACTTGGGCACCTCAGCATACGCAACATGTGTGGTCACAAACGTGCAACGCACTTCGCTTGAATACTGTAGCATACACGCACGCTGGGCGTGAGTCTTGGCGGCAAAGATTTCGGTGTGACCTGGGAACGGAATCTCTGCAGCTCGCAAGGCCTCCTTGTTGAGAGGCCCTGTCGTCACCGCCGCTACCTGTCCACCCAGAGCTGCATCAATCGAGCTTTCAACGTAATGATAACCTGCCCGTCCCGTGGCAGCATTGATGCTGCCCGTTTCATATTCATCCAGAGCAATCGCGCCAAAGTCCAATGCACAAGGCTCATTGGCCTCGCTCAGGCTCCCGGCGTATTTTGCAGGCCTCGGCAAACCACATTGGTCAGCTGCCTGCTCCAACACCACCTTGTCACCAAAGACAATCGGCACACACTGCTCGGCTACTTCCTTGTTTTGCAAGAGATGCAGACAAACCTCCGGGCCAATGCCGGCCGGGTCACCCGTGGTGATGGCTATTTTAGGCAGACTCATCTTCGTTTTGGTTGCCAGATGGGATCAATCATTTCCGCATTCAACTTATCCCATTCGGCAAGGAGTTCATCAAATTTATCTGTGCGCTTACCGACGAGATCTTTCTCTTCAGATGTATCTTGAGCCAAGTGATATAATTCCCAATCTGGGTTCTTTCCGCGCTTAGGATTGCGCAGCAATTTCCAATCACCGTGTCGTATGGCCGTTCGGTTCCCTAATCGCCAATAAAGGGTTTGATGTGGGATGTCCTTGTTTTGACCCGTGAGATAAGGAATGAGATTTACCCCATCAAGAGGACGTTTTACTTTGGCTTTCGCGAGAGTTGTGCTGGTAGCAAAAAGATCCAACGATATGACCGGTTTTTTGTATGTCTGCCCTTTTGGGATGGTTCCTTTCCACTGCATTAAAAACGGAACCCGTAAACCCCCTTCATAAACCGTTCCTTTGCCTTCACGTAGTGGGGCGTTACTGGAAGTGAGTTCGGCAGTGGGGCCTCCATTATCACTAAGGAAAAAGATGAGGGTGTCTTCCTCAATATTTTTTGCCCGAAGTTTGTTTAGGATTGCACCGACACTGTCATCCATGTTGGCCAGCATCGCGCCAAAAATGCGGCGTTGGATATCCTTTATATGCGCAAATTTTTTTATATACACATCTGCTCCTTGAAGGGGGCTGTGAACCGCGTTGTAGGGGACATAAAGAAAAAAAGGAACATTGGTGTTGCGATCAATAAAGGAGAGGGATTCCCGAGTGATGGCATCGGTCAGGTAAGCGTGTTCCTCAACGGGTTGGCCCGCTTTTAAGATTGGGTTATCGGCATCGTAATCAGGCTCAGTGTTCCCCATGTGCGTTGTATAAATTAGCTTACGGTCGGCAGAGGTCCAACGTCCTAAACCTCCTCCGGGAAGAGTCTTGCGGCGGAGCCAAGTGGTAACTCCTTTATAGGGAGGAGGAACGAAGTAATGGCCTTCATGAAGGAAGCCATAAAACTCGTCGAACCCGCGCCTAATAGGATTGAAGTTAGCCGTGCCACCCAGATGCCACTTGCCAAATAGTCCGGTGATGTATCCGGCATCAACCAGTACATCGGCCAAAGTCTTTTCGCCTATAGGTAAACCGGCCTCAGGATCCTCGTTGTGGCGTCCTGTTTGGTTAAATTCATACCCTAATCGTGGCTGGTAGCGTCCTGTTAGTAGAGCAGCCCTTGATGCGCTGCAAAAGGCCGCAGTTACATATCCCTGGGTAAAACGAACACCATTTTTCGCAATGGAATCAATGTGGGGTGTTGGAATCTGTTGATTGCCCTGGCAGCCCAGTTCGCCATATCCGAGATCATCAGCCAAAAGAATTACGATATTAGGCAATCGGTCGGCGGCGGATAATAGGGAGCAGCTGATTAAACCGAATAATATTAGATATCTCATGGAGTCGTAAGTTGCGAATGTGATAAGCCAAGTTTTACCGGGGTTTTTCGCGTTTCACCAGATTTACCGCCAGCAGTGTCCTACTTTTTGTGCTGAAAAGGGATTGAGAACGTTCCAGCAACGTCGAGCACACAGCTGAAAACGCAGTTCACACCAAACTCCAGCAGGATACAAATCAGTTTTTGGGAATAGATGCCCAAGGGCAAGCAGGGAAACATCCTGCGGTAACAAATAAATTGAAAATGAAGACGACGAAAAAGACATCCGGCAAAAAACCAAAACGCTTTGAAAAGGTGTTTGATGGTAAACGTCAACGCGTCCGCGGCCTGTGGAAGCGAGGTGACAGATATTACGTCCAGATGACACTCACTCGCCCGGATGGGAACAAGAAAGCAACGAGGGTGGCACTCCAAGCAAAGACCTTGACGGAAGCAAGAGATGCGTACCGAAAGTTGCTCGTGCAGCGCACTGAGGGGACCGCCACCCACTATGCCAATTGCCCAGAGTTCGGTGAGTTCTCGGAGATGTACATCAGTCAAATCCGGGGGCAGAAAGCCGATGGAACTGTAGCTATTGAAACAAGTCACCTTAGATTCTGGATCACTCAGTTCGGGCAGGTCAGGCTGAACCGCATAACTCCGGCCTGCGTTCGCAATGGGATAGCCGCCATGGTCGCGTTGGGAAAAGCCCAGCGCACTCGCAACTTGGCGATCACCGTTTTGCGGAACGTGATGAATCTGGCCGTCCAAGACAATCTGATCAGGCAAATCCCGGTTACTCCGGGTATGAGCAGAAAACCACGCCGCAAACAACGGCAACTGTTCACGTCGGAAAAGTTAAAGCAGCTATGCGACGCGGCCGTGCGGGTTTCACCACGGGGCAAACAATTCTGCAATTTTGTCACCCTATTGGCCTATTCGGGTGGTCGCATGAGCGAAACATTACGCCTGCGCTGGCGGGACGTGGATTGGAGGCAGCAAACGCTGTGCTTCGGCAGCGACGGTATGGCAAAAGGCAAAGAACCACGTTCGGTGAATTTCAATCCGCAGCTGGAAAGTCACCTGAAACAAATGTACGAGAATCGCAAATCCGAGGAGTGGCTTTTCCCCAGCGAAGTTTCTGGAAATGAAGGAGCGGTAAAGAGTTTCCGGGAAATATTGGTCAAGGCTAGAAAGGAAGCCGGGCAAGACGGGCCGCTTGGTCAAGCCGTGGGATTCCATGACATGCGGCACATGTTTTGCAGCTTCAGCTTGATGTCGGGTGTCGATCCGATGAGCGTAGCCAAATGGCTTGGACACCGGGACAAAGGTCAGCTAGTTCTCGAAACGTACGGTCATTTGTGCGATTCGCACCTGCAACGAGCGGCCCAGCAGGTTCAGTTTGGATCAACGGTCATCGACGGCGGCGATGCAATACGTGCCGTTGGTTAATCGGATTCACTCCTCAGCAATCGAAGTGCCTCAGCTCTCGATTCCTCTTGCAGGGGACGAGGGCATTCTCTGTACATTGACGATTTGCCACCCTGATTCCAGCGAAGACGCGGACGGAAGCAGTCATTATCGTCAACGTGCCAACCGGGAGCTTCTTGGTTTGCGATGACTTTGGCATTAATGATGCGCCAAGAGTCCAGCAGAAGGGCTTGGTAGTCTCCTTTGCCTTCACCAGCGGCATACGCCCGCACCGCCAAAGCGTGGGCTGCAATCAGTGTCGCATAACCCCCACGTCCATCGGAGCAATAACGCAGACATTTTTCGAGATGATAGCCTTCGGGATGGTAAGCCTTGAAAAAACTGTCGTCTTCCAGCAACTGCCGGATGGATTGTGCTGGGTCAGGGCTAATCAACGCCTCTCGGACACAACCGTCATAGTGGTCGAGTGCCCTAAGCGTGACAGGCAACCCATTCACTGCCCGAGTTATCACGGACCCGATTCGGTAAGGCATCGAAGCTCGGAAGTTGGTCAGTTTGTTTGCAACATTCGCGTCCTCAAAGAACGCCCACAGCTCTGGAGAAAGAGCTTTTTCATCAGGCAACTGTGCTTCCATGAAACTCTTTATACACCAAGGGGTGCCGTGTCGTATAAGAGAAGATATTCGGAAAATTCACTCCATCAACCGCACTTAAAGCTCGCCAGTTTTTGGGAATGGATCAGTTAGGGTGATATGAGAAACATCACAGAAGCTCAAGTGGTCAGCGGGCATCCTTTGCCGTTGAGTTATTTCATCAACCTCAGTATCGGCTCACGCGCCAGCTTTCATCGTTGGGAAAAACAGGGGCTGGAAATCCTACGGGTAGGTCGTTGCGTATTCATTGAGCCCGAAGCTCTAACCCGTTTTATGCGCGAGCAAACGAAGGAGGCGAAACATGAGGTGGGGCAGTGATGCCTAAGCTACAACGCTTGTGCGCCCTTCTTGGGCCACAGGCTCTTTTAATTGCTTGTCGCAAACGCACAAAGCAACCCACGACGAAATGGCGACACCTCACCATCGCCGACATGAGCGACTCTGCCCATCTGTCCAGGCTGAATCGGGCCACCAACATTGGGGTCGTTCTTGGTCGCGTCAGTGGCGGCCTGTGCAGCATCGACATCGACGACGATAAACTGGTTGAGCCGTTCCTGAAAAGGAATCCTGTCCTGCGTGATACCCTGCGCACTAAAGGGCAGCGTGGTTGCAACCTCTGGATACGCATTGAAGGCGAGTATCCAAGAACGCATCACATTAAGCAGGATGGTGCCACCATCGGCGAGTTTCGGAGCGATGGCAGCTACACCATCATCAGCGGGCAACATCCATCGGGGTGCCAGTACCAGTTCATCAAAGAGGCGCGGCCGAGAGAAATCTCCTTCAACCAGTTACAATTCCCCGCTGACACCCGTACAGAGAGGACAGAGAGGACAGAGAGAACAAAGAGGACAGAGAGGACACAGAGAACAAAGGAGAACGGAAGAGGTATGTGCTTGGGGGATGTTAATCTTAAAAAGATTCTTCTAATGGCAAAACCCAACCGAGAGCACACGAATCACCATTGTCTTTTTTTGCTGGCTCGGGGGGTGCTGGCACTGGAAGCAGAACGGGGTAAATGCTATTCGCGGGCTGAACTGCGGGATGTCTTCAACCAATGGTATGCCGCCGCAAAACCTTATGTGCGCGAGAACCAAATCTCTGATGATTACTTGATGGAATTTCTTGAGTTGTATAATTATGTGGGCACGCCACTTGGCTCGGACGTCGTTGATGTGGCGTGGAAGCTGGCACAATCCGAACCGCCGCCACCCGAGGCTGAACAGTTTGATTCGTTGGAGTACAAGCAGCTGACGGCCCTCTGTTGGCACTTGCAGCAACTGGCTAAGGCTGAACCCTTCTACCTCAGCACGCGCACTGTACAGCGTCTTTGCGGGCTAGAAACACACGCTCAAGCAGCCAGACGGTTGCGCGGGCTAGTACGGTTCGGGGTGCTAAAGGAGATTGAGAAGGGCGGACCGCATACCAATAAGGCGACGCGGTTTCGGTATGTAAAAAAGAAAACCACTTAATCAGTCTCCCTCCCCCAAACTTGCCAGCCGCTCCCCGTTGCATAGAGTGGGCGGACTATGAAGGAATATATAGTTGAATGGTTTGGAAAGGGTGAAATTAGTATCACAAAGTTTTTTGACGCAGAAAGTGAAAGTGATGCTTTTGATCAAGCCGTAAAGCGGTACAAAAATCCAAAATATTCAACCATTTGTATAAGTTGGGATGGTTGTGCAGATTGGGTAGAATTCAACAATCCCCACTTTGGCTCAGACCGTGCTGATTTAGAATCGGAGAATAGAAAATTTGGGCGGTCTATAAAACCCACAAGATCAGATGGCTCTGTCGGATGGTTTGAGAATGCTGAAGGCTCTACCATGACAGAGAAACAAATCCTACTCGCTCAACTGGCGGAACTACGAACCATCAAGCGGTATGTGGTGAGTACCGTTGTCATTGTAATAGTCATTCCGATTATCGTTGGCGGGCTCGTTTCTGGATAGACACCCCCAAACTTGCCAGCCGCTCCCCGTTGCATAGAGTGGGTGAGCTATGACTAAATATACAGTTGAATGGTTAAGGGGAACAAACCCAAGTTTGGCTGTTGCCGCAAAATATATTGTTGAAGCAGATTGCGCGGAAGATGCTTTTGCCAAAGCCGTGAACAAACATGAACACAAATCCTATCCACATATATTTATAACTTGGGATGAAGGAAAGCAACGCTTTGACAATCCTAATTGCGATCCCGCCCTCAAAAGAACCGTCGCGGCAAAGGAGTCAGCAAAACCGAAGTTAATGGTTAGTGAGAATGAAGAAACCGTATCTATTGTTGATAGAGATGATATTTATGTTGTTAAAGAAGATGAGAATGCAGGGCCATACACCTACAAACAGATTAAGAGTATGTGGACAAGCGGGCTTTTAACAGCCGACCTGTACTGTCGAATAGGTTCTGGAAAAGGAAAAATTTTAATCAAAGATTGCATAGAGAAACACACAGGAACTGTAAACCCGAGCTACTCGTATCAAAAAAATAGGGAATATGAACAACCTGAACATAATAAAAGAACTTGGCTGGTTATCGGGTGCAGTTTAATTGCTCTGCTGCTATTGGCAGTGATGTTTGGAGGCTCACGGCAACTTGTAGGCAAAGTATTCGAACGAAAAATTGGCAACAGTGGTCTAGATCATAAATTGATTTTCACCTCAAAATCCTCTGTAGAAATGACTAGTGCATTTGGGAACAAAAACCTTATGGGCACTTATTTTATCTCCGAGAAATCTGTCACCGTAACTATCGAAGGTGGGTTTGGATCAAAGCCAAATAAGTTTTTAATTTCAGATTCGAGTCTCATTGAAAATGACGGAACTAAATGGCATCTTGTGTCTCGTTAAAACAATGCCAATGTTTGGCTAGCTTTCATTCCCCCCAAACTTGCCAGCCGCTCCCCGTTGCATAGAGTGGGTGGGCTATGATTAAATATACAGTTGAGTGGTACGGGGCAGAAGACTATGTCTCGGTCTCTCATTGCATTGAGGCTCAAAATGAAACTGCGGCTTTTGAAAAGGCTGTGGAGAAATTTAAATATCCTTCTCATAAGTGGGTGAGTATAAAGACGAAATGGGGATTGTTTTCGTCGAAATTAGAGAATCCGCATTATGTTGAGCCCCAAAAAGCAATTTCGGAAACAGTAGATGAGTCGCATTCGCAGCAACCAGCAGGATCAGATGGTGGCGTTGAATGGCGTGAAAGTCTTGGTGCCGTTGCAAAAAATATACGGAACCAAGTTTCACCTCCCCAAAGTTCAGGTTGGGCCACACTGTATCGTGTTTGTGGTTACATAATCCTCTTGGTTGGATTCATTGGCACAATTGTGATTTCTCAAAAGGATGAAGAAGCAGGCTTTCAGTTTGC
>CAYUXV010000120.1:0-5529 GCA_964448875.1 uncultured Verrucomicrobiota bacterium | reverse complement strand
TCTTGCTGAGGAAGTGGGAGACCGGTGGGGGACCGAGAAGCGCGAACGTGAATATTATCGCGTGGTAAGTATCCCGATTTCCAAGGGTCAGGTGATTGAAGCCGGGGCATTTGAGTTGATGCCTGATAACCGTTTGGCGGTGGGAACTCGTCGGGGAGATATCTTTTTAGTCAAAGGTATCGATGAGGATAAACCCAGACCGCAGTTCCATCAATTTGCCGAGGGGTTGGATGAAATTTTCGGATTGGCTCACCGAAAGGGGGCTCTTTATGTCACGCACAGCGCCGAGCTCACACGGGTCGTAGATTCTGATAATGACGGTCGCGCTGACCGGTTTGAAACGGTGTCTGACGCGTGGGGTTACGGGAATTATCATGAGTATGCTTTTGGCTCCAAGTTTGATAAAAAAGGCAACCTCTACGTGGCTCTGGGCCTCTCCAATTCCTATCATTCACGCGCCCTCTTTCGTGGTTGGGCGATGAAGATTACTCCTGAGGGTAATTCCATTCCCATTGCCAGTGGCCTGCGTAGTCCCGGTGGGATTGGTCTTAATGAACATGGCGCACTCTTTTATATTGAAAGTCAGGGCCCATGGAATTCCTCCTGTAGCCTCAAGTTTCTCAAGCCAGGTGGCTTCATGGGGCACCCGGTTAGTTTTAACTGGTATAAATTTGCGCCGCACCTCAAGGAACCAGCCAAGCCTGAGAGCGGTACGCGCATTGTTACCGAGAAAGAAAAGGTCAAGGAACTGGTGCCTTATGCAGTGATCTTTCCCTACATTCGCATGGGACGTTCAATTACCGGTTATGTGGTGGATCGTACGGGTGGCAAGTTCGGTCCGTTTGAAAACCAGATATTTCTCGGTGACTACACCCAGTCAATTATCATGCGCGCGACCACTGAACAGATCAATGGCGTGTGGCAGGGTGCGTGCTATCCGTTTCGTGAGGGGCTGTCTACAGGAATCCTGAATGTGCAGTTTACACCAAAGGGCCGGTTATTGGCCGGAGGAACCAATCGCGGATGGCCGGTGCGCGGCATTAAACCTTTTGCTCTGGAAAGGCTGGACTGGACCGGCAAGATGCCCTTCGAAATTAAGCGGATCAATATTACGCCTGATGGATTCAAGGTTACCTTTACCAAGCCTGTGGAAGCCAAGATGGGTAATGATCCCAAGAACTATAAGGTTAGCACCTTTACCCATATCTATCATGGCGGCTATGGGGGTCCGGAGGTGGATCAAACCACACCGGAAGTATAAAGCGCCAAGCTCGCGGCGGATGGCCTGAGTGCGCAAATTGTCTTAAGTGAGCTCAAGCGCGGGCACGTGCATGAATTTGACCTTGGCCTGCTGCGTGACCGCGATCAGGAGGAACTCCTCCATCGCCACGCTTACTATACCGTAAACGAGGTGCCAGGAAATGATCGAGATTAGAGCCTGATTGATGGTTTCAAAACTGTTGCGATGGTCATTGCTTAGCTATGAATTCCTTAATATCTTTTCGAGCCTAAATGAAGGCGCTGTTACTTAAGGAATATAAGAACCTAACAGTCACTGACATGCCTGAGCCAGAGGTTGGTGAGCATGATGTGTTGGTGCAGATTCGTGCTTGCGGAATTTGTGGCAGCGATATCCACGGCTTTGATGGCTCTAGCGGACGGCGTGTTCCTCCACTTATCATGGGCCACGAAGCCAGCGGTGTGGCGGTCAAAACTGGCTGTGCTGTGACCAAGGCAAAGGCAGGAGATCGTGTTACGTTCGACTCAATGGTGTCGTGCGGCCAATGCAGCTTTTGCGAACGCGACCAAATGAACCTGTGTAATAACCGCCGTGTGCTCGGTGTGTCCTGCAATGATTATCGGCAGCACGGTTGCTTTGCTGAGTACACAGTAGTGCCCGAACACATTATTTATAAGATACCCGACAACCTCCTGTTCGAGCATGCTGCCATGATTGAGCCTGTCTCCGTTGCCGTGCATGCAGTTAAGCGCACACCTATCACCGAAGATGATACTGCCGTTGTGGTGGGTGCGGGCATGATTGGTTTGCTGGTTGTGCAAGCTTTAAAGTCGGCGGGTTGTGGTAAAATTATTGCCGTCGACTTAGCTGAAGAGAAACTGTCGTTGGCAAAAGAACTAGGTGCAGACCTCGGAATCAACCCCAATAGCACCGACGCGATTCAGACCATTCTAAAAACTACTGACGGCGATGGCGTGGATGTCGCGATGGAAGTCGTGGGCGCAACACCTACTGTGCAGACTGCCATTGAAGCCACTCGCAAGGGCGGCTCCGTTACCCTCGTCGGAAACCTTGCGCCAAAAGTCGATTTTCCACTGCAGTCGGTCGTGACGCGCGAACTTACTATTTACGGCACCTGCGGTTCCAATGGAGAATATCCCGAGTGCATTGATCTCCTTTCCAGCGGCGTTATAAAGGTCGATCCTCTCATCAGCGCTACGGCCACACTCGACAAAGGTGCCGAATGGTTCAACCGCCTCTATGCCAACGAAGCCGGATTGATGAAAGTGATTCTACAGCCAACAGAAGCCTAACGCACTTCCATTTGGTACCAAATCTTTTAGAAAAAATCATAACAATCCTGCTTTTCGCCCATGATTCCATGAAGATGGATTAGGGTTAAATCGATTAAAAAGGACCACAAAAAATGTCACAACGGGGTCTTGAGCGAAATCTGAAGCTCTATCCGTGGTTTGCCATGGTGCTGGAGGCACTTTTTTTTGCACCGGTTTTTTTTCTTTTATTTTCAAGTAAGTTCCCACTAGAGCAAGTACTGCAATTGGAGGGTATCTATTATTTGGCTGTCGTTATCTTGGAAGTGCCGTCGGGATATTTCTCTGATCGGCTCGGTCGAAAACCGACCCTGATTATTTCGGCTCTCTGTCTGACTTGTTCTTATTTGCTTTTTTTTACGGGGACCACTTTTGAATTGTTTGCTTTAGCCAAAGTACTGATGGCTGCCGGTTTTGCATTCAAGTCCGGGACGGATGCCTCTTTTCATTATGACTCCCATCAATCGCTCGGGATCACAGGTCAATTTGGCGATGCAGAAGCTCACGTAGCAAGCTTGAACCTGCGTGCAGCGGGCATTGCTGCGCTCATCGGTGGTTTTGCTGGAATGTATGAACTTTCACTACCATTCGCCTTCTCGGCTGTCGGCGCGACAATCGCTGCCGGATTGATGACGACTTGTATAGAACCTACAAAATCTGATGAGCGCTCAAGCGTGAGTTTTGGTCGACAGCTTGGAAATACTCTGAGCCAGTTGCGAGATTGGAACCTGGCCTGGCTCCTTGGAGTGGCAGTGCTCTCCATCGTACTCGTTCATGTTCCCTACGAGCTGTACCAACCCTATGTGGACCTATTGTGGCACAGTAATGATTAAGAACTAAATAAAAGTTCATTAATTGCCGGCATACATGCGTTCATTGTTATGTTGATTGGTTCGTGGGTAGCGGCAAGGAGCATGAAATTTAGACGGTGCTTTGGGCTTCGAAAAACCTTTCTTCTGTCCGTGCTTTTCCAAAACCTTCTTTTTCTCCCTGCTGCATTGCTCCTACATCCAGCAGTTGTGTTTGTCTTATTGTTTCGAAATGCCCCCAAAGGGTTATATATGGCACCCTTAAGCGAGGCTGTGAATGAACGTATACCGACAAACCTTCGGGCTACTTATCTTTCCGTTCAAAGTTTGGCAGGTCGATTGGCTTTTGCGACTTGCCTCCTAGCCATTTCACTTGTCGTTGGAGAAGGCAAAACCGACTGGACGGCTTTATCACTTATGGCGAAAATATTCTTCGGAGTTGGAACGACGGGTTGGATCATTCTACTCCTAACGGCGCGGTTTGTAAAAGAGAAGTCTCCAGTTTCATAATCATCTCTTTCATCGACTGTACGATGGAAATCCTGCAGGGTTTTTCAGACGAGGGACATGCTCCCAAAACACTGATTTTTGAATGAAGATAGCATATACTGGTTTGGAATTGCCGGAAGGCAAAGTGAAATACAATGACAAGATTCTTGTTGATCTTGAGGAAAAATTTAAACCGGACAAAGTATCCCCATTCTATTTTGAACTACTGCCAGATGGGTTTGAAGAAGCAGAAGGGATTGCGATCACTGCAGAGCGTATCTTGGATGTGCTCATCTTTGACATAGATAAAATTGAGAGTCGACTTTCAGTGGTTGAGGATGGAGGTGAGAAAGCGGTGCTTGAAAAATGCCTCACGCAACTGGAGGAGGAAAAACCTGTTTGCGACTTGGAACTGGATGCAGCCGAAAGAGAAATTGTAAACGCGTTTGGACTTTTGAGCTACAAGCCAACGATGGTGTTTGAGGAGGAGTCTATGACACCCGATGCAGTATTTGAATCGGTAATGGAGAAGGCAGAGGTCATGTTCTTTTATACAGCAGGCAAAAAAGAAGTGCGGTCGTGGTTTGCTGAGAAAAATGCAAATGCAGTTTCATGCGCTGGTAAAATTCACACAGACCTAGCGCGCGGATTCATCAAGGCGGAAATTGTGCCTCACGAGGATTTGATGAAGGCGCACAACTTCAAAGATGCAGCTTCTCAGGGCCTAACAAAACTGGTGGATGCTGACTTCTCCATACCTGAGAAGACGGTTCTTGAGATTCGATTTAACGTCTGAAGCTAGATAATCTGCTTGATCGGCTCAGCCCCTTCCACCCCCACCAATTTTTGATCTAAGCCTCGATAGAAGTAGGTCAATTTGTTGGGGTCGAAACCCAACTGTGTTAACACGGTGGCGTGCAAGTTCTTCACGTGGAATCGGTTTTCAACAGCCTTGCTGCCAATCTCATCAGTCTGTCCCACGCTCACTCCACCCTTTATACCACCACCAGCCATCCACATGGTGAAACCATAGCTGTTGTGGTCGCGCCCAGTTCCTTTCGCATATTCGGCCGTGGGTTGACGACCAAACTCACCACCCCAAACAATAAGCGTTTCATCGAGTAAACCACGTTGCTCAAGATCCTGTAATAAACCGGCAATCGGCTTGTCTGTGTTTCCGGCATGGGAACTGTGGTTCTTCATGAGGTCGCCATGCGCATCCCAGTTTGCATCATTGTGATTGCCTCCGCTGTATATCTGGATAAAGCGCACACCACGTTCAACAAGACGCCTAGCAAGTAGACATTTCTTGCCAAAGTCATCGGTGCGTTTTTCCCCTATGCCATAAAGCTGTTTGAGATGCTCTGGTTCCTGATCAAAGTCCACTGCCTCGGGCGCGCTCATCTGCATCTTGTAAGCAAGCTCATAGCTGGCAATACGGGCAGCAAGGTTTGAGTTGTCAGTCCGATCACTCAGATGCCGGCTATTGTACTTATTCAGCGCATCGAGCATGGCTCGTTGTTCCTCTCGCTTCATACCCCGAGCATTTTTTAGATCAAGAATCGGCGTGCCACTAGCATTTCCGGTAACTCCCTGATAAGCCGCAGGCATATATCCACTGGTCCAGTTTTTGGCACCACTGATTGGGCCACCTGTGGGT
>CAYUXV010000119.1:0-2986 GCA_964448875.1 uncultured Verrucomicrobiota bacterium | reverse complement strand
GCCACAGGAATTGACTTTGAATTTGGGTGGGCGTGAATTTACCGGAAGCATTCATCAACCGGCATTTTTGGGAGTTCGCTTACCAGCGGGGCCACTGCAGGTGAGCGGTCGCTATGGAGACGGCTTAACTCCTCATCGGATAGTCCTTACTCCAATGCCTGCCAAGAGTGAGTTCGCTGCTGAATATAGAAAATTTGAACAGCGGGGAACCGCTCGCACGCCGCAGGAGCTGGCGATCTATCTGGATCAAGGCGTCGACAATAAGCTGTACAAGCTGGTTCAGGCAATCTCGGTGTCCCCCAGGGAAGGCCCCCAGCACTTTGAGATATTTGGCAACCTCAGAGACCATTTGGGTGTTTCGACGGATCCAATCCTGCCAGACGATCCACAGCCCCATGATTTTGTGAAATTCCGCACGCTCATCATCGCCAACCACAACGAACTTCCTGGATACCAGATGCCCGCCAGGCACCGCATGACGGAGCCATTCTTCTGTGTACGGGCGGATGATCAATGGATTAAAGCATTTGGTTACAAGCCGGGGCTGGGTGGGTCTAATCGGGGTGACTCCAACGAGGAACGGTCACGTGGCGGGGCGCCGGTCTATTCCGAGGTGATGAAGACGCACGGGCATGCAATGATCAAAAAGATCGAGTTTGAATCGCCCTACCACAAGAGTTGGCCGCCGATGGGTAGTGCCCAGTTCCTCGACCAGGGCCGGCTCACACCTGAGAGCCTGCCTCAGAAGCTGAAATCATTCGCTGCCAAGGCATGGCGACGACCTTTGGATCCCGCAGAGGCGAGCTACGTTGAGAAAGTGATTGCCGATGAATTGGTCGTAAACGATTCGGCAATCAATGCGTTGCACAAGACGGTGGTCACGATCCTCTCGGACCCGCGATTCCTGTATCTTCGTCAATCAAACGAATACGACCTCGTCTCGCGATTATCCTATTTTCTCTGGAATGGCCCACCCGATGAAACCTCGCTGGCGCTGGCCGCGTCGAGCGACGAGATTCCCGCCGCCGCACTTGAACGTGAAGTGGATCGGCTGCTGGCGGACCAGCGGTCGAAACGATTTATCGAGAACTTTGTTGCGGATTGGATCGGATTCTCGATGGTTAATCAGACGGCCGTTGATCCGAACTTCTACCCGCAGTTTCGCACCCATCTCAAAGACTACATGAAGCAGGAGAGTATCGAGTTCTTCTCCGAGATACTTTTTAAAGACCTGAGTTGTCTCAATTTCCTGGAATCGGATTTTGTGATGGTCAATGGGGTGCTCGCTGAGCATTACGCCATCCCGGGAGTGCATACCCAGAGGTTTACACATGTTGCCGCCCCAAAATCTCGCGGGGGTGGCGCGTTGGCTCAGGGATCGGTCCTGCTTGCGTACTCCACCGGCCAGGATGCGCACGCGGTGAATCGTGGAGTCTGGATACGTTCGCGTCTGCTGGGCGATCCGCCGTCCGATCCACCGCCGGGTGTGCCTTCACTACCAGAACCGTCCAGCGATGGCAAACCTGGCGGCCCCGCATCGATCAAACAGAGATTCGAGGCGCATCTCAAGGCAGGCACAACGTGTTACGACTGCCACAAGGATATCGACCCATGGGGCGTTGCGATGGAGGGATTTGACGCTGTCGGTCTCCCGAGAACAAAGATCAAGCTTTTGCCCGATATCAAAAAAAGTGATCTTCACCCCAGTGTTTCGCGAGCCGGCGGGGACACCGTCGTGAAAGACGTGGTGATCGACGGACAGGCCATTGACGGCCTGGTGCCCTTGAAACAATTTTTACTCACCCATCGCCACGAGCAATTCGCTCAGGGTTTTACGCGTCACATGCTTTCTTTTGCGCTGGGCCGACCGCTCACCTATCGTGATGACCAGACTGTACTGGCTCTGCAAACGGAGTTCGAAGAAAGCGGATACAAAATACGGAGCCTGATCAAAGCGATTGTTAGGTCGAGCGTTTTCAGACAAGGTTCGCAACCAAAAACCCACAAGTAATGGTTGCGCCAACGTAGGCAGAATAGAAAGATAACAATGATGGCTAAGAGAACGAAGATTGACCGACGCACATTTCTCCGCGGTGCAGGTGGCGTGGCTTTGAGTTTGCCGTTGCTCGAATGCATGGCGGCCGGTGTAGAACCCGAAGTGCCAAAACGTTTTCTGGGTCTTTACATCGGACACGGCTTTTCCCTGGGCGGTGAATGGTCCTGGTACCCGACCGTGGTCGATGGTGAGATGCGATTTAGCAAGTCAATGGCCGCATTCAATCCTCTTGCCGATCGGATTACGGTCCTGCGAGGTTTAGAGCATCCCGGTTGCATCAGTGCCGGAGGCCACCAAACGGGCGATTCGTTCTTAACCGGGAGCCATGTCAATCGCGCGGCCAAGAGTCCGTCGTTCGACCAGATTGCATCGATGACTCATGGGCACAAGACACGATACCCAAGTCTCGTGCTCGGTAACGAAGGTGGAATGGGAAGCATCGGTTTGTCGAAAACGTTGTCTTATAACCAGTTTGGCCGTCCGATCCCCGCGAGCAATGACATCCGCGGCCTCTACGACGCCATGTTCAATTCCGATCCGCAACTGCAGAAGGGGCAGCGTTCACGGCTCGCTTCCGACAAGCATCGGCTCGATCACGTTTTGGAGTCTTACCACGGGCTGAAACGCCAACTCGGACGCAACGACTCGCAGAAGCTGGACCAGTACATGCAGGCATTACGAGATGTGGAGAAAGAGATTCAGCGTATGCAGCGCTGGGTGGCAACCCCCAGGCCGCAGGTGCCCAGCGATGGATTGGCGCTCAACGCCTCCGAGAAGGATCCGGCGGCTTTCATCCGCACGATGTACAACCTGATCTATCTGGCCTTCAAAACTGATTCAACCCGGTATGCGACCTACATGCTACAGAGCATGAATGCCGAGTGGGGTGGGATTTCGACCACTCTCGGTCTCGGTGTTGGCCACCACATG
>CAYUXV010000118.1:0-3728 GCA_964448875.1 uncultured Verrucomicrobiota bacterium | reverse complement strand
TGCCGCCGGGTTTGCGGTTTTTCCACGCCGTTTCCACCGCTGTAGCAATTTTCTTGAGCATGAAATCCACGTACGCATCGGGCTTCATCACGCCTGGTTCAGTGACATCGTACCAAGCAATGGCGCGTGTGACGGGTGCCGAATGTGTGTGCGTGGCGTTGAGGAAAAGTTTTTTCAAGTCAAAGCCGGGAAGGCGACCCGCCAGCAGCTTGCGCAAGCGCGGCTGGATGTGGTCAGCAATAATCACCAGATCGCACGAAACCATGATGGCCTGATCTATGGACTGGTCACCAACGCGCGTCTCGATGGCCAGTGCAGTGGTAGTGACGGGTGTCTCAATGCGCTCGGAAATACGCTTGTGAAACTGGCCAGCCAAGGCGACCGGCATGTCGGGCGTGATGCTGGTCATCGCCCAGCCGGCATGAAGCCGGCCGACAGCCGGTGCGGCAGGCTTGGGAGTTGCGGTAAAACCGGACTGGAAGGTGGCCAGAAGAAACAAAAGTGAGAGTGAAAATTTCATGGCGTGTTGCCGGTAGTGTAGTGCGACAACAGGCGGGAGCAATGATTTTGGGTGACAGATCCGGAGCCATTCGTACGATGGGCCGATGCGATTCCTTGCTTTCCTTGCGGTAACGTGGGCGTTTTCGATGCAGGCGACCCAGCGGCCGAATATTCTCTGGCTTTCGGCCGAGGATATAAGCCCGCACCTCGGTTGCTACGGCGATTCGCAAGCGATTACGCCCAATCTGGATCGTTTGGCAAAGGAGGGAGTTCGCTACACCCATGCGTTCACCACCGCAGGGGTTTGCGCGCCGTGCCGTTCCGGCATTATCACTGGCATGTATCAAACAACACTGGGCACTCATCACATGCGCTGCAACGCACAGTTGCCGGCGCACATCAAGCCCTTCCCACTTTACCTGCGCCGGGCTGGTTATTACTGCACCAATAACTCCAAGAAAGATTACCAGTTCCGTGAACCCAAGGAGACGTGGGATATTTCCGGCCGCAAGGCTCACTGGCGGAGCCGCAAGAAAGGGCAACCGTTTTTTGCGGTGTTTAATTTTACCGGCTGCCATGAGAGCGGTATCGCGGGCGAGGCGAAATACAAGTCAGTCACACAAAATCTGAAGGCTTCGCAGCGGCAAAATGCCAGTGAACTGAAATTGCCGCCGTACTACCCGGATACCCCGATTGTTCGTGAGGACTGGAAGCGCAACTACGAGCTGATCACGGCCATGGACGCGTGGGCGGGTGACCTGATAAAACAACTAAAGGCCGATGGGCTTTATGAGAACACCATCATCATTTTCTGGAGTGACCATGGCGTGGGCCTGCCGCGGGCTAAGCGTTGGCTGTACGACTCAGGCACACGGATTCCACTGATTGTGCGCCAACCCGGTGGCAAGGCGGGCGTGAGTGATCGGCTGGTGAGTTCCATTGATCTTGGACCCACGGCCCTGAAATTGGCCGGTCTTGAGGTTCCAAAACACATGCAGGGACGATCGTTTATCCATGGTCAACCGCGCGATTACGTTTATGGCGCGCGCGATCGGATGGATGAGCGCTACGACATCATCCGGAGTGTGCGCGACAAGCGTTACCGCTACATTCGAAACTACGAGCCGCTCAAGACCTACTATCAGTACATGAACACGCCGGAGAAAGGCGCCACGATGAAGGAGATCCGGCGCGTGGCTGCGAAAGGGGGAATGCCGCCTGCTGCCGCGCTCTTTTTGGCGCCCCGCAAGCCGGTGGAGGAGCTGTACGATTTGGAGGCTGATCCCCATGAAATCAGGAATCTGACTGGAGATAAAAAGCATGCCAAGAGCTTAAAGAAGCTGCGCGAGGCACATATGCAATGGGTGCGTGAGACTGGTGATCTTGGGCTGTTGCCTGAAGCAGAGATTGAGATTCGTGAGAAGGCAGCTGGCGCCCGATTCAATATTCTCAAGGGCAAAAACAAACTAAACGCCCAACTCGGTAATGTTGCCGCAATGGCGTCTTCCGGTGTTTATGCTCTTCCGTCGATGTTGCAAGCCATGCAGCACCCGGATGCCGCCGTGAGATATTGGGCTGCAACCGGCGTGGGAAACGACGGTCGAGAGGCCGCCAACGCTCGGAAGCCGATGATCAGGGCGTTGAAAGATAAATCTCCCAGCGTTCGCATTGCAGCTGCGCGAGCTCTGGCCAAGCTGGGTGATGCAAAATCTGCACTACCGGTTTTGGTAGCGGAACTGCAAAGTGAACACCAATGGGGCCGGCTTGCTGCCGCCATCGTTTTGGATGAAATGGATGGGTGGGCGAGGCCGGCTATCCCCGCATTAAAAAAGGCGCTGGTCAATCAGCCCAACAAGTACATTGTCCGCGTGGCGAATCGAGCGCTCAACGAATTGCTCGGCACAAATAATGTCGTGCGTTGAATTTATCGCGGGTTGACGGGCAGGTGCGGGTTGTTAGCATCCGCGTTGAACCAATTCTTATGAAAAAACTCTCCCTTCTTTTCCTGTTTGCTGCGTCCTTGACCCTGAGCGCGGCGGAACCAATCAAGGCGCTGCTGATTACCGGCGGTTGCTGTCACGATTACACCAAGCAAAAATTGATCATCAGCCAGGGCATCAGCAAGCGTGCTAATGTGGATTGGGAGATTGTTCATGAAGGAGGAAAAGGGCGTACCCATAAGATTTCTGTTTACTTAAAGAAAGACTGGATAAAGAAATATGATGTGGTGGTACACAACGAATGTTTCGGAGCCATTGGCGACAAGGAGTTTGTGGAGGGCTTGGCGGTTGCACATCGCGATTCGGGCGTGCCGGCAGTGGTTTTGCACTGCACGATGCACAGTTACCGCGCAGCTGATAAAATTACCGATGAATGGCGCAAGCTCTTGGGTGTGACTACCGTGCGTCACCAACAGCATGTGGCTGTCGAGATCAAGAACCTTCAGCCCAAGCACCCCATCATGCAAAAATTTGGCAAGAGCTGGACCACTCCGGCCGGTGAACTCTATGAGATTGTGAAGGTATGGCCCAACACCAAGGTGCTAGGCCACGCATTTGGTGTGCGCACCAAAAAGAATCATCCCTGTATATGGACCAACCAGTATGGTAAAGCCCGGGTCTTCGGCACCACCATCGGACATCACAACCAGACAATGGAAAGTGAAACCTATATCAATTATCTCACCCGAGGCCTTCTCTGGTCCTGTGGCAAACTCGATAAAAATGGCGAGCCGACGAAGGGCTACGGCCCTCGGAAATAGGCTTTAACATTGACTTTTTAGTTAAAATATCATACTGCCGAGCTCCTAAGGAGGGTGTGCAGTTGTTGTTTCGACTCGAAGCGGCATTGTTCCCGACGCAATTATATATTCTGTATACACTGGCCAATGAGTACTGATACCAATAGTAAAGAGGGCAACCCAATTCTGTTTTGGGGTTGTTTCATCGCCTTAATCACCACTGCATTTGCGTTTATTACGCGCGCGTTCCTCATCAATATTCCCGATCTCTGGCCAGCTGATTTCGGGTTGGACAAGGTTCAGGCTCAGGAATTGTTTGGCGCTGGTATTTGGCCCTTTGCCATTAGCATCATTGTCTTCAGCCTGATCATCGACCGGATTGGCTACAAGGTGGCGATGATCTTCAGCTTTGTTTCCTATGTCGTTTATGCGGGCATGGCCATGGAGGCTTACGCCATCGTAAATGTCGTTGGACTGGAGGGCAAAG
>CAYUXV010000117.1:0-6650 GCA_964448875.1 uncultured Verrucomicrobiota bacterium | reverse complement strand
AGCCGGTGGCCACCTATTCCATTGTCGCCTTTGATCCGGTGACTGGCGATCTAGGTATCGCCGTTCAGAGTAAATTTTTTGGGGTTGGCTCCGTCGTACCCTGGGCCAAGGCTGGTGTTGGAGCAGTCGCCACCCAATCTTATGCCAATACCACCTATGGTCCAAATGGTCTCAAGCTAATGGCAGAGGGCAAATCATCGGAAGAAGCCTTGAAAATCCTAACTGCTGCCGATCCCAGACGAGACCAGCGGCAGGCAGGCATGGTTGATGCCAAGGGGCGCGCCGCCAGCTTCACCGGCAGAGGTTGCAATGCGTGGGCCGGACACAAAGTGGGTAAACACTATGCCGCACAGGGCAATATTCTCGCCGGTGAAGCGGTCGTGGCTGACATGGCTGCTGCCTTCGAGAAGGCGCGAAAAAACCCTGACACCGAGCTGGCCGACTGGCTGGTCGCCGGACTTACTGCCGCTGAAGCCGCTGGTGGCGATAAAAGAGGGCGACAGTCCAGTGCCCTCCTAGTAGTCCGGGAGAAAGGCGGCTACGCAAGACTCAACGACCGCTTCATTGACATTCGCGCCGAAGATCACAAGACACCAGTAAAGGAACTCGCACGGTTACTTGAGTTGCATAAAAAATTCTATGCGTTTGCTCATCGCAACAAACCTGTGCGCAAAGCAAAATAATTTTTCCACTGCAGCGGCCTCATTAGTCGTGTAGTATTTTTCCCGTGCTTAATCTAAGTCGCAATTCATTTTCTGTGATCACGGTTGGAATGGCAGGTCTGTTGGTTAATGCGTATGCGGAGGAACTAAAGTCGGATTCGGCCCAATTGGATTTTTTTGAGAAGAAAGTGCGTCCGATTCTCGTTGATCACTGTTACGAGTGCCACAGCAGCAATGATCAGAAAGGTGGTAAGTCGGGGCTGCGGATGGATAGTCGTGCAGCGATTTTAAAAGGCGGTGATTCTGGTCTGGCGATTATTCTCGGTAAACCCGATGAGAGCCGAATGATCCAGTTTGTGCGGCACCAGGGTAAAAAGATGCCCGGTCTCGACAAACCAAAACTAAAGGATGATCAAATCGCTGCCCTAGCCAAATGGGTAGAAATTGGCGCGCCATGGTCTGCAGTCAAAGTTAAATCCAAAGAGGAAACCTACGACTGGGGCATGGTCAGTAAACATTGGGCATGGCAACCAGTGCGCAAGATGATGCCACCGCCAATTAAAGGCGCACGTGTTGTTAACGCAATTGATCAGTTTGTGGTGATTGGTTTACATAAGGTGAGGCTGAAACAACCCCCATCAGCTCGCGCATCGATTTTTGTGCGTCGCGTATTTCTGGATTTGATTGGCCTTCCGCCTTTACCGGATGAATTAGAGAAATGGACTGAGCAACTGGGAGGCAATGATGCAGCTGATCTTAATTATCAGGCAGTGAAGGCATTGGTAGATGATTTACTCAAGCGACCGCAGTATGGTGAAAAATGGGGCCGCCATTGGCTAGATGTAGCGCGTTATAGTGATACTGGAGGATGGACACAGGATAACCGAGCCAAGCCATCCGCGTGGCAATACCGTGACTGGGTAGTGCGTTCCTTCAATGAAGATCTGCCCTTCAACGATTTTGTGCGACATCAGATTGTAGGCGATCAGCACGGCTACAAGGCGGCTCCAGGTACTGGTTTTTTTGCGTTGGGGCCGACCTATTCATCCGATGGTGGGGATCCCGAGAGTACTGCACAGGCAAAGGGTGAGACACTTGATGATCGTGTCGATACGATCTAACGCGCGTATCTTGGCATGACACTGGCCTGTGCACGTTGCCACGATCACAAATTCGATCCTATTCCCACGCAGGATTACTACTCGATTGCCGGCGTGTTTCAGAACACCCGCGAAGGCGAGACTCCCTTAGCAGATGAGAAGGCCATCGCGGCCTATCATCATGCGCGCCAGCCGATCTACCGGCTGCACGACAAAATTAGGGAGGCCAAAAAGCAAAAGCAGACTGAGGAGATAAAAAAGCAGATCGCCGCGTGGCAAAAGGAGATCAAGGAACTGGAGAAAAAGTCACCTCCCAAATTTCCCGTAGCCCACACCATTCACGATAGCGGAAATAAGGATATGCATGTGGCTCCTCGAGGTAATATGCTTAAACGAGGTGAGTTGGCCCCGCGCAGGTTCCTTCGGATTCTTACGGGTGAACAACGTGAACACTTCAAAGAGGGTAGTGGTCGCAGACAACTGGCAGAAGCAGTAGTTAATTCGAAAAACCCCCTTACCGCGCGAGTTTTTGTGAATCGTATATGGCAGCATCATTTTGGTCAGGGACTGGTGCGCTCGCCCGATAATTTTGGTAAACTAGGTGAGTCTCCAACCCATCCGGAATTACTCGACTGGCTGGCGGCAACCTTTATGGAATCCGGTTGGTCGGTTAAATCACTGCACCGCATCATTCTTACCTCTGCAACTTACCAAAGCAGTAGCACTTTCAATAAAGGTGCTTTTGACAAGGATGGGGACAATCGCATGTTTTGGCGGGTGACACCGCGGCGCATGGATGTGGAGACTTGGCGCGATTCATTACTTGCGGTGACTGGCGAGTTGGATCTTAAGTCTGGTGGACCGGCAGTAGATAATATCGTCAACAGTAAACGTCGAACGCTTTATGCCAAGGTCAGCCGCAATGCACCGCTGTCCTCCGATGAATTCCTGCGCTTGTTCGATTTTCCAATTCCACGGGCAAGCGCAGCCAAACGCACGGCCAATGTGATCCCTCAACAGTTTCTCTTCATGATGAATAGCCGCTTTATGCTGGATCGGGCGAGGGCTTTGGCTTCTCGGTTGGAAAAAGAATCACCTGAACAACCCCCTCGAATAACGCGTGCTTATTTATTGCTTTATGGTCGCCAACCAACAGAACGGGAATTGAGTGTGGCAACTGAGTTTCTTGAAGGGAAACCTACTGCTGAGATAAAAATAACGCGCTGGCAACAATACTGTCAGACCTTGCTTAGCTCCAATGAATTCATGTACATTCGGTAAAGAATATAAGATGAATCTACACCGTAATCCATTGCCACCTCTCTCGCGGCGCGATGCATTGCATCGAATCGGCGCAGGTTTGGGCAGCCTCGGTTTGGCCGGGATGTTTCAGGGCACTAATGCCAAAGAAGCCTCTCCACTCGCGCCAAAGGCGCCGCACTTTGCTCCCAAAGCCAAGCATGTGATTCAGCTCTTTATGCCTGGAGGCCCCTCGCAGGTGGATACTTTTGATTACAAACCCAAGCTCACTGAGCATGCTGGTCAACGCCCAAGTATTGTTAACCGAAAGACTCTGAGGAACACAAAGAATGGCCTCATGCCTTCACCCTTTGGGTTTAAACAGTATGGTCAGAGTGGCAAATGGGTCAGCGATATATTTCCCCATACCGGTAAATGCGCTGATGACATTTGTTTCATTCATTCCATGCACACTAATATTCCGGAGCATGCGGGAGCTATGATGATGTTTAATCTAGGGCACCTTCAACCCAGCCGCCCGAGTCTTGGCTCATGGTTGTGCTACGGACTGGGTACGGAGAATCAGGAATTACCCGGTTTGGTTGCCATGAGCCCGCGGGCGAAGCCTCGAGGCAAAGCCGCCCATTGGGGGAACGCTTTTCTGCCCGGTGCGTATTCGGGGGTGTACGCCAATATTGCCAGTATGAAGCCGGACAGTATTTTACGTGACCTTAAGAACCCCCATCTCGGCCGAATCGAACAACGCCACCAAGCCAATCTTTTAGCCCAGCTCAATCGGCTTGATCTCGAACGTCAAAAACAGGATCAAAAGCTTGAGTCGAGCATTCAGGCTATGGAAATGGCTTTCCGAATGCAGTTCGCCGTTCCTGAAGTTTTCGATACTTCACACGAAACCAAACCGACTCAGGATCTTTACGGTAAAAGTGAATTTGCAAAGGGTTGTCTGATTGCCCGGCGCCTTGTCGATCGTGGTGTGCGCATTGTACAGCTCTCGCAGTCGATTAGTGGCTACGATATCGCGTGGGACACCTGTCACGGGGATATCAAGGGAGGCCACGCTCATCTCGCCCGCGAATGTGACCAGGGGATTGCTGGATTGATTCAGGACCTTTAACTCCGCGGTTTACTCGACGAAACGCTGGTGATTTGGGGAGGCGAATCCGGGCGCGCACCGACTTCAGAAGGGCAAAAGGGCCGGGACCATGATCATTACGGCTTCACCGTTTGGATGGCGGGTGGAGGGGTAAAACCAGGGTTCACTTACGGGGCTACCGATGAATTTGGTTGTTCAGCTGTGAAAAACCGTATGCATGTTCATGACCTGCATGCCACTATCCTGCAACTGATGGGGCTGGATCATGAGAAACTGACCTATCGTTATTCAGGTCGGGATTTCCGTCTGACGGACGTGCATGGCCTCGTGAACCATGATATCATCGCATAGTTTTACCCTTATTCGACATGCCATTAATTTTAGGGTTATTTTTTTCTTGGCCTTTTCGCTTCATGCGGCCAAGCCCAATGTACTCTTTATAGCCATCGATGATCTAAATGATTGGGTTGGCTGTCTGGGAGGGCACCCGCAGGCACGCACGCCAAATTTGGACCGGCTTGCTGCCTCTGGTGTACTCTTCACTAATGCTCATTGTCCGGCTCCGGCATGTAACCCTTCGCGCTCAGCGATCTTTACCGGAATTTCTCCCCATCAATCGGGGCTTTACCGCAATGGGCAAAGTATGCGCCAAGTCCTTCCCAAAGCCGAGTTATTGCCCAAGACATTTTCTCGTGCCGGCTATTGGTCTGTCGGGTCTGGTAAGATGTTGCACTACTTTATCGATGCGCGCTCCTGGGATGAATACTTTCCAGATAAAAAGACTGAGAATCCCTTTCCGCGAACATTATATCCAAAGAAACGGCCAGTGAATCTGCCGCGTGGCGGACCTTGGCAGTACATTGAGACTGACTGGGGGCCATTGGATGCCACTGATGAGGAGTTTGGGGGAGACTACCTTGTATCTGAGTGGGTTGGGGCGCAGCTCTTAAAGAAACATGATAAACCTTTCTTCCTCGCCTGCGGAATTTATCGCCCGCACGAACCTTGGTTTGTACCAAAGAAATACTTTGATGCTTTTCCGATTGAGAATATCCAGCTGCCGCTTGGGTATAAGGAGAATGATCTTGAGGATTTACCCGACCAAGGCAAACGAAGAGGGCCGAATCGTTACTTCGCCCATATACGCGCCCACAAGCAGTGGAAGCAAGCGGTGCAGGGATATCTGGCCTCGATCTATTTTGCCGATACCATGCTTGGCAATGTCCTAGATGCACTTGAGAAAGGGCCGAATGCCAAGAATACCATCGTTGTGTTGTGGTCGGATCACGGTTGGCATCTGGGCGAGAAACAACATTGGCAGAAATTTACCGCGTGGCGTGTTTGCACCCGTGTACCTTTAATTGTGCGTGCGCCAAGAGGAACCCATGGGCTTCCTCAGGGCACAAAACCGGGCACCTGTTCAAAAGCTGTTAGTTTACTTAGTCTGGCTCCAACACTTTTAGAGATGGCGGGGCTTCCTTCCAGCAAGGTTCATGATGGTCCAAGAATTTTGCCTTTGTTGAGCAATCCAATGAAAGACTGGCCGCACGTGGCAATCACCCACCTCGACACCCCGGGTAGTTTCGGCCTAAGCGCAGATAAATGGCGATATATACGCTATTCAGAGGCATCGGAAGAGCTCTATAACGTTAAAGATGATCCATATGAATGGAATAATCTGGCAAATCAAAAAAAGCATCAGACAACTCTGGAGCGATTACGTGCCTTAGCTCCGAAGAAATTCGCAAAGCTGGTAAAGCCGAAAGTGGATACGTTGCCGACCCTAAAATGGAATCCGTTGGCCGGGGATGCAAAAGCGCCACCATCAAAACCTGATGGTAATCCCTTTGATGTGGTGTTTATTAACCAGACTAAGCGCAAAGTGGAATTATTTTGGATGGACCGCACTGGTAGCCGCAAACCGTATGCTCTGATTGCTCCCGGCGCACAGTTTGCACAACAAACCCGACCTGGTGCGGTTTGGATGATCGCTGAAGCTGAAGGTGCGAAAGCGGGTACCAGCCTTGGCTATTTTGAAGTTGGTGACCGGGCTGCCCGTGCCGTGGTTCCAAAGTAGAGGTGGCCAATGGCAACACAGCCTCGTATAATTTAAAGATCACATGACCCTTAAACGTATATTCCTGACCCTCCTTGTTATCTATTTGAGCGCTTCGTTGCAGGCAGCGAAGCCCAATGTGCTCTTTATTGCTATTGATGATTTGAACGACTGGATCGGAGCCCTCGGGGGGCATCCACAGGCGCGCACGCCAAACCTGGACCGGTTGGCCAAGCGTGGGGCGCTCTTTACTCGCGCCTATTGCACAGCCCCCTCTTGCAATCCTTCCCGTGCCTCGCTCATGACCGGCATTCTCCCTTCCACCAGCGGCGTCTATCACAATTCGCAGCCGTGGCGGCCGGCGATGCCCAAGGCGGTGACCTTGCCGCAGCATTTTGCAAAGCACGGTTATTGGTCGGCCGGTTCAGGAAAGATCTATCATGGGAAATACCCTGATCCTGCCTCATGGCAGACCTATT
>CAYUXV010000116.1:0-4542 GCA_964448875.1 uncultured Verrucomicrobiota bacterium | reverse complement strand
AGTGTACCACTACCCATTCCGTAACCGCCGGGCAACTGGCGCATATCACGCGTTTGGATGCGGGGCGGATCACCCCAATGAGGGGGGTATTGCTTACGGCCTCCACCAGGACGCACGATGGGTGGGCGGATTGGAGGACGGACGACGACCGGCCCTCCCGGCTTTGGTGGCGCGATGCCTGCCTGTTTGTCCTTGTCTAGATTCTGCTGAATCCACTTGGCCAGCGTGCTGCTGCCGCGGCCATAACCATTGGGTAGCACGCGCAGGTCGCGAACCTGAATGCGAGGCGGCGCGCCCCAGCGTTCAGGGAACGGCTGGCCGTTGGGCGCATTGAATACTTTTTTTGCATTGTCCTTGTCACCAGCGGCTTTTTTCCCGAAGAGCATCTTGTAGACTTCCTCAGCGGGGCGGCGTTTGCCTGTGCTCTCATTAAACCATGGTGAACCACCTATGAAAACTTTGCCTGCCGGAATCTTTTTGCCGCCTTTGACCCATTCCTCAAAGGTGGGCACGCCGGCTTGTTTGTCTCCACCTGCTTTTCCACCCTTCAATTGAGCAAGTTCATTTTCCAATTCGGCGAGCTTGGCATTGTGCTTCTTAAGTCCCTCAGGGGTAAACCGGGCCCGCTTCGCAAAGTCTTTCAGGCGGGCGATTTCCTTCTCCAGCTCGGCAATGCGAGCCAGATTGTTGTTATTGGGAGCAGGATCAACCACTGCGCGTCCGTCCTCGGTCACTACGATATTGATCTTCACGGTGTTAACTGGTGGTTTGTTTTCAAAGACCCGCTTGTACTCCAGAACGATCTGGGTTTTGCCGGTGTTCATGGCTTGATAAGTTGCCGTGGACATTCCCGGCGCGCCCAAGGCAGGTCCGCCGGCCTGGTGACCGATTTTGCCCGAAAGCTTGATTACATCTGCCGGGGTGCTGTCGTTCCATGTGAAACCCGTGGTCGGGTTGCCCCTGAGTTTGACCTTAAGGATGCTGCCTTTCTTAACGGTGATGGTGCCACCGTTTTCGGCCTTTCCAAGGTGCAACTGGTGGGCCTCGGTGCGGCACAATGCACAGTCACCACCACCAGTGGCGGGTTTGGCTGCAGCAGCATCACCGCCACCTCCCAGTTGGATACTGGAAACAACCAAGCCGTTGCGGGGTGCGTCATCAGCAATGCGTCGATCCATGATATAACAGGAAACAAGCAACCCTTGTTTGTCGGAACGAATGTAACGCCGCTCGAACTGTTTCAGTGGTTTTTTGGCAGTTTCCAAGGCTATCACGTATAGTTCATCAAGTGTCTTGGCTGGGGCACCTTTTTTGTTGGTCCCAATGGCCTTGCCTTTTTCCATCCAACTTTCCCCTTCGGGCTTCGGGGGAGCCACGCCACCGGGGCGGGGTTCACGGACCGGACGACGACGGTTGAACGTCTTATAATGACGTTCCGTCACCTTATTGTTGGTCACCACAATTACCGTTTCGTGGCCAAACCCAACCCAGCTCTGGAAGCCAATCTTGTAGCTGTAGTTGCCTTTGCACCTTGCCTTGGCTGCATCCCATGCCTTTATGCCCGCCTGCACTCTAGCTGTATCTACCTTGGCCTGTTCCCTGGCCTTGGCGTTGGGATCAAATAATGGTGGTTCCACAGGGCGGGGAGCTACCGGTACAGGTGCTGGAGGATCAACAGCAGGACCCGCCGGCACTCCGTTCTTGGCATCCTGATCCAAATTTTTTTGTATCCACCCGGCCAGAGTACTGCTTCCTACACCATAACCTCCGGGCAGCGGTCGCAAGTCCTTGGTCTGCAGTCGTGGTGGTGCGCCCCAGTGCTTGGGATAAGCTTTTCTAACTCCACCCGGACGAACAGGAAGTGGCCTGGGAATCGGACGAATCGGGCGCGGTTTGACATCCGGGTTACCTTTTTTGGCGTCTTTATCCAGATTTTCCTGAATCCAGCGGGCCAAAGTGCCGCTGCCACGGCCATAACCACCTGGCAAAGGACGCAGATCTCGTGTTTGCCGCAGTGGCGGGCGGCCCCAATTCGCTGGGAACGCCTTGCCGTTGGGGGCCTTGAAAGCCGGTGGGTTATCCTGATGAGCCTCAGCTGTCTGCGTCTGTACGCACAAGCCGACTGCCAACAGCATTAGGGTAATTGCTGAACTAGTTCTTTTCATTTTTTTTGTCCTCGTAGATTTCGTAATGTGTACCTTCTAGCACAAATTCCACATGTTTGCCCAATGAAATCCATTTCAGGGCAGCGGGTTTGTCCTTCAAAAGCTTGAAATAGTTAGATGAACCAAATTTGATTCGCATCTTCTTGACGCCGGCTTTTTGGTTTTGAACATCGGAGTCAATCCAGCAATTGGCGTTCTGGTAGAAACTCTTGCCGGAAACGAAACGGATGTTCTGTTGAACCGCCGCACCGCCATGCGCAAAATATCCGTTGGCGGCTGCACCACCCAGAGCACCGGGTTTGCCTGCGCCACGAGCGGCTTCGGCATTGCTGCGCTTTAAGCTGGAGGTAGTACTCTTGGCCTGTGCCAGACTTTGTTGTGCGCGTGCAGCGGCAACAGCGCCTGCCCCGGATTTATCTTCCTTCAACGCTCTGAAGTTGGCGTCCAATGCCCGCCGAGCGCCTTCATCCCTGTCCATTCCGGGCAGCAGACGGCGGTTTGCCACCACGTCACGGCGCCGGTCATCCTCAAGGATCAGGTAGGCAGTGAAGGGGGTGACGATTCCGTATTTCTTGGCCAGCGTGGTCACTTCATCCTTCAACTCCTTGTTGTCGCCATGCAGGCGAATTTGATCGAGTAGATAGCCGATGCGGCGTGTAGCCCAGAGGCGCGGGATGAAATCGTGTTCTTCAGATTCCGCCAAGAACTCCACCGGGTATTCCATCTTCACCTGCTTGCCATTGACCTGGCCGGCCAGCAGCAGGTCACCCTTGCCTTTGCCGGAGTAACGGCCAACGACCACCAGCTGGTCACCCTTGAAAAGGTCGGGCAACGGCATGGGGTAGAATTGCTTTAGGGCGACTTCCCATGAAATCACCACGTCAGGATCAGCCATCACCGGCTGATTGATCTTGGTGTAGAACTGGGAAACCTTTACCTCGATATCCTCGCTTGGCAGCACGTACTGGCTGAAGGCGCGGGTGGATTCAGTGATCTTGTCGAGGAGATGTGTATTGACGTCGGTGCCGATGCCGAAACAGAAGACGCGTGTCTTGTCGGCAGCATCTTTCACATTCTTGACAATTTGGTTTTCGCCGGTGATGCCCACCGTCGGCCTGCCGTCGGTCAGGAAGATTACAACGAACGGGCGTTTGCTGTCCTTGGGCCGCAGCTTGAGTGTCTCGGCCATGGCATCGTTGATGGCCGTGCCGCCAATCGGCTTAAGACCTTTCACAAAACCCAGTGCCTTCTCACGACTGGCCTTGGAGACTTCCTTAAGCTCAGAGAAAAGCGTCTCGGCTTCAGTCGAGAAACGCACTACTTCAAACCTGTCACCTTCATTGAGGTTATGCAGGCAGAACTCCAGTGCCTTCTTGGCCTGCTCAAGTTTTTTGCCGGCCATGGAGCCGGAGGTGTCGAGCACAAACGCCACGTCCTTCTCCACCAAATTATCCTGCTTCACATCGATGCCCGGCGAAAGTAGCAGAAGGAAGTAGCCGTCCTTGTCGCCATCAGGCCGATGCGCTAGCAGGTTCAGGCCCAGCTCGGTCTTTTGTGGCGTGAAATAAACCGCAAAATTATTTTCCGGCAGCACGTTGTTTTCTTCATAACCAATGACCGCCTTGTTTGCGCCATCACGCTTGATCTCCACGTCATGGCTGGGCGAGTAGATGGACTTGAGCGGCGTCTTGGACTCGATCTCCATTTTCACGCTGAGCGTCTTGATCGGCTTGGCTGAGTATTTGCCCGTGTCCATCGGGTACTTGTAGCTAACCAAACCGGTGTCCTTCTTGAGAACCTGCTTGTAGGTCACCCGTGTGCGCTTGGTGCTGCGGGGCTCAATCGGAAAAATGCGCACCTTGTAGAGGTCATGCTCGGCATACTCCAGTAGCGCAGGATCCTGTGCGTTACGCACGATGTCCTCGTAAATCTTGCGGGCTTTATCGCCCTTGAGGAGCTCGGCCTTCATCATCTTGCCGTTGATATCCATGCGAAAATCCGTAAGCACAGCACCCTTGGGTACCGGGAAAATGAAATGTCCCTCAAGCCGGCTGCGATTGGGGTTGTAGAAAACCTGTTTCACCGTCGTTTCGGCAATCTGGTCGGTTACCTTGATATTCACTTTTTGTTCCTGAACCTCCATAGGCGCAAACCGATAAACTCGCGGCCGCGGCATTGGCACCGGCCATGGGCGTGGCGGTCGGATCGGGTGAATTGGGGGCTCAACGATCGGCCCCGGATGGGGCAGAATTCTCACGTCATTAACGACAATTAAGCCGCCGGCAACGGAGCTAAACGAACCAGAAAACGTGGCCAAAGCCATCGTACAAATAAGAAGTAATCTTTTCATGGTGAGATAGACGTACAGCTGTCGAAA
>CAYUXV010000115.1:0-4807 GCA_964448875.1 uncultured Verrucomicrobiota bacterium | reverse complement strand
AATTAGCGTGTTTAGACGCGACCTAAGCGGTGCCCTCGCCTTCACCAGCCGCGGCACGGCGGTGGTATTCATCGAGCATGGCGATCGTAGCCGTGGCTCCGCAACGGGTGCCACCGAGATCGCGCACCTTGATGAGTCCGTCGATGTTGCGCACACCGCCGGCGGCTTTGACCTCTACTGTTTTGGATCAGTTTCAGGGCAGCAAGAGCCTTTCCCTTGGCCCGTTCAAACTTCTTTGATGCCGCCTTGCCCCGATGGCCGCCACAGTTCCAGCAGGCATGATAGAGGCCGTCCTTCGCCGAATGGGTGATTCGTGCCGTTAGATTCCGGTAGGAGACAGTCTCTGGCAGTTCCATGCCGGAAGATGTCAAACGGTGCCGCTTTTTGGATAGGCCCTTAAATGGCCCATTTAAATCCCCATCGGGATGGAACTGATTCAGTTTTGATTCAGTAGATGGGGAATTGGGGTTTTTCCCTGTAAAAATGGTGCCCACGACAGGAGTTGAACCTGTACCCCATTGCTGGGACTAGAACCTGAATCTAGCGCGTCTGCCAATTCCGCCACGTGGGCATTTGGTCAGGCAGCGGATTGTGCCTATTTCCCGTAACCGCGCAAGCGGTAAACCGGATACTAAATGGCAAAACCAAAATTAATACATATCATCGAAAACTGCTGAGACACGTGAACTCTGTAATATCCAGTCATACGAATATTGAAATCTCGCTGCCCCAAGGATAAAATAAATCCGAACCTGAACAGTGAATTTAAGGCATCGTGTCTTAAAATTGTTAGGGCACAATGAAACCAAGTTCTTTAATCGCAATCTACACGCTGTTGTTTTCCGGTTGGGTGAATGCAGCTGAAGATCACTGGTCCTTTCAGCCGGTCAAGCGGCCGGTAGTGCCAACAGGGTTGGAAAATCCGGTGGATGCATTCTTGAAGGAGCGTCTTGAGAAAGCGGGTGTTGAATCTAACGACCCAGCAAACCCGCACGACTTGATTCGACGTTTATCAATAATTCTCACTGGCTTGCCGCCCAAGCCGGAGCGCGTGCATGCTTTTGAAGAAGCTTATGGTCAAAATCCTGATAAGGCTTATTCGTCATTGGTGGAGGAGCTGCTTGCTTCGAAACATTTCGGTGAACGATGGGCACAGCACTGGCTGGATGTTATCCGTTGGGCTGAGACTAATGGATCCGAGGCCAACCTCTACCGGAAGATGGCCTGGGTTTATCGCGACTATGTAGTCCGGGCCTTCAATGAGGATTTGCCCTACGACCAATTTGTACGTGAGCAATTGGCTGGTGATACGTTGGGGCGTGGAGAAGCAACCGGGTTTTTGGTCAGTGGCCCTCATGTGCCTGCGGCAACCGTGGGGCAAATTCCGGAGGCCATTCGGCAGGCACGTGCGGACCGCATGGATGAAATTATTCAAACTGTCGCCTCCTCGTTGCTGGGGCTTACGATGAATTGTGCACGTTGTCATGATCACAAGTTTGATCCTGTTTCAATAGATGACTACTACTCCATGGCAGCCATCTTTCAGGGCATTGAATTTGGGAGCCGATCACCAGAATTTGGCCCGGATCATCCACGCCGGCAACGTGGTGAGGCATTGCTGCGGGAGATTGCCTCCGAGCGTAAGAAGCTGCGCGGCAGCGGGCCTTGGCAGGAGGACTGGGGAGGTTATCGCGAGGTGCATTTTGGTGCTGCCAAGTTCAAGTCCATTCGGATCAATTTCAAAACGCCCTACGTCGGAATTGATGAGCTAGAGTTATTCGGGCCAGATTCCAATCAGGGCAATGTGGCCCTGGCTTCACGCGGCACCAAAGTCAGTGGGCCTGATCATATGGCTCAACGTGGGCGTACAACAATCAACCGTATAAACGATGGAGAATACGGCACCATGGCTTGGCGTGCGCGCGCACCAAAGGGTTCGAAGGAAAAGCCTTGGACACTGCTGGAGTTTGCCGAGCCACAAATGGTGAACCACATTCGGATTAGTACGAACCGCGAATATTACTATGAAGTAGATTACCTTACCACCATGCCCAAGCTAGCCTTTAGCCATATGAAAATTCAAGGTCAGGACTTGAATGGTCAATGGCGTACTTTAGCCGACACACATTACATCGTTAGGATTAACAAGGAACGTGCTTCTCGTGCCGCTCACTTAAAATATATTCAGGATTTAATCGCAAAGTATGCCGAGCAGGCCCCTCAACCGAGTTTTGTGGGTCGCTTCGTTGAGCCGGTGGTAACGCGCGTTATGCGTCGTGGCAGTCCGGAAAACTTAAAGGCTGAAGTAATGCCTGCAGCACCTGAATTACTCAATGGAGATCTTAAGCTTACTTCCAAAACTCCGGGGGCCCAACGCCGTGCCCATTTTGCACGTTGGTCTACTCACCCGGAAAATCCCTTGTTGGCTCGCGTGATGGTGAACCGCATTTGGCAGTATGTCTTTGGGCGCGGCATTGTGCCGACAGGCAGCGACTTTGGGCGGGCAGGGGTCAAGCCAAGCCATCCAGAATTGCTCGATTGGTTGGCGAGCGAATTCATGAAACCGGAGCGTGTAAACACCAAGCCATGGTCAGTGAAAGGCATGATCCGCCTGCTAGCACATTCGGATGCCTTTAAGCGTTCTAGTCGGCCGACCGCGCGCAAGGCTGACGAAGCGTTGTTCTGGCGTTTCCCGCCTCGCCGCGTTGAAGCAGAGGTTATTCGCGATGGGATCCTTCAGGCTTCAGGAAAATTGGATTCAAAGATTGGTGGTCGAAGTTATCGCATTCATAATGTGAAGAAAACGTACGCCCAGTGGGAGGTCACTGATAATCATGGCCCTCATACATGGCGCCGGATGCTTTATCAGGAGCGCATGCGACGAGTGGACGACCAGATCTTTACAGCATTTGATTTTCCTGACTGTGGGCAAGTACGTGCGAAGCGGCCAGTTTCCACTACGCCTTTGCAAGCATTGAACTTGATGAATAGTCCTTTTGTGGTCGAGCAATCAGCCTTCATCGCTGAGCGCGCTGAACAGGAGGCTGGAAAAGGTGCCTCCGCGGTAAAGCGTTGTTTCGAGCTCCTGCTTGGCCGCCAGCCTCAAGCTGATGAATTAAAGTCCTGCTTGGCAGTATCCAAAAGTCATGGGTTGAATTTTGTTGCGCGCGCGCTAATCAACTCCAATGAATTCGCGTATATTCCATGAGTAATAATGCCGAACACGTTTCGCCGATTGGACGAGGACTTTTGAATCGTCGGGGCTTCATGCGCACCACCGGGTTCTCACTTGGTGGCCTGGGCTTAGCGAGTCTTTTGGCTGAGGATGATCCGTCTAGTTTTAGCGGCAAGACCCCAATCCGACCAAAGATTGATCCGGATAATCCCTATGCCCCACGTTCGCCACACTTTAGTGTGCCCGCCAAGCAAGTATTGGTAATCTATTGCCCGGGCGCAGTGAGTCACGTGGATACTTTTGATCATAAGCCGGCACTGGAAAAGCAGCATGGGCAAAAACCTGATTACATTCCCGAGGTTACCTTCGAGGGTCCACCTGGAAATGTGGCCAAAGCGTTCTGGGAATTCAAACCGCGAGGCCAAACCGGCAAGATGGCGAGTGATCTCCTGCCTAACATGGCAGAAATGGTTGATGACTTTTGCTTCTTCCACGCACTGCATACCGAGACTGCCGCGCATCCACAGGGTGAAAACTTTTTTAATACCGGCTTTACGATGGAGGGTTTTCCTTCCTTTGGAGCTTGGGTGACTTATGCATTAGGTTCTACGAATGCTGACCTTCCAGGTTTTGTGGCGATTAATGATCCGCGTGGACTTGCGCGTTCCGGTAAAAATAATTTTGGGAATGGTTTCCTGCCCGCATCTTTTCAGGGAACTGATTTTACAGCCAAGAACCCTCCAAATAATTTAGAACGTCCGGCAAGGTTTGATGCCTTGGATGACCGGGCCACGGTTAACCTTTTAAAGCAGTTGAATGGTCAGCATTTGGAGAAATTCCCCGGTGATGCAAATCTCGCTGCCCGGATTGCCAGCTATGAACTGGCAGGAAAGATGCAGACCTCTGTGCCCGAGGTAATGAATGTTGCTAACGAGCCAGAATCCATTCAACGCGAATACGGTACGGACAGTGGTAGTGCTCTGAAAAGAGAGTATGCCAAGAACTGTATCCTTGCCCGTCGGTTAGTGGAAAAAGGTGTGCGGGTAGTTCAGCTATTTAATGGGAGTGATCCTTCCGGAGGCAACGGCATTACGAACTGGGACTCGCATGCGAATATTCTCAAGACTCATGCGATGCAGGCTGAAATCATGGACCAACCCACCGCTGCATTAATCCGTGATATGAAACGCCGCGGGTTGCTTGATCATACCCTTGTAGTATGGGCTACAGAATTTGGTCGTATGCCCTTTTTACAGGGTAATGGCACTGGTCGTGATCATAACCCTGATGCCTTTACCTGTTTTATGGCAGGAGCAGGGGTAAAGGCCGGGGTGAGTTATGGCGCCAGTGATGAGTTCGGTTTCAAGGCCGTGGATAACCGGACCAGCGTGTATGATTTCAACGCGACCATTTTGCATCTCATGGGATTGGATCACGAGCGATTAAGCTATTACCATAATGGCCTAGAGCGCAGGCTCACCAATGTGCATGGGCACGTGGTAAAGGAAGTTTTGGCTTAGGTCTAAATTTTTTTGTTATGAAGAAAATTTTAATATTCGCAATGATTCTATCGGTTGCGCAAGCCACTTGGGCAGCATCCCAGCCCAATGTCATTCTGATTATTTGTGATGA
>CAYUXV010000114.1:0-2555 GCA_964448875.1 uncultured Verrucomicrobiota bacterium | reverse complement strand
ACGGTTGTTTTACCTTCTTGGGGCCCGGATTGAGGTAGGTGCGAATTACCCCGCCTTCCTCCCAGCCGGTGGCAATGTCGGGCAGCCCATCATTATATATGTCCATGAGCCGCACCCCATCAGCACCACGCGAGGTGTTATCGATAATGTGCATTTTCCAAGGCGCAGCAGCTACAGATATGGCGAAAGGTAGCAGAAAAAAAATCTTCTTCATGAATCAGCTTTGCTTTTGGGCTGAGACAGTGAACCATGTCGCCATGCGCTTTGCCATTTATTTTCTTGTTGCATGTCGTGTGTGGGCAGTGGAAGTGGTGGATCCAGATCCCAAGCGTTTTATCGATTACATCGGGATGTTTACTGAGCAGGACAAGGCCAACCTGCCGAAAAAGGGCGGCATTGTTTTCACCGGCAGTTCAAGCATCCGGCGGTGGGATCTACAGAAATGGTTCCCAAAACTAAAGCCGCTCAATCGTGGTTTTGGAGGCTCACAGTTTTCCGATTGTAACCATTACTTGGAGGAGACAGTGCTCCGGTATGAGCCGTCCATCGTTGTGGTCTTTTGTGGTAGCAACGATGTTTGGAAGAAGAAGCCTCCCGAGCAGGTGATGGTAGATTATCGAGAATTTCGTAATCGCATCTTCAAGCGCCTGCCCAAGTGCAGGCTCATCATTCTCGCTCTGAAGCCTAGCCCAAAGCGGTTGGAAATCATTAACACAGAGCGCAGGATGAACAATATCCTTAATGCCGATGCAAACAAAGACAAGCGCATCACTTTTCTTAACGAGATCTTTACCTCCTTGTTGGACAAGGATGGCCAGCCGGATCCCAGCTTGTTCGCAGGGGATAATCTGCATCTCAATGACAAAGGTTATGCCCGTTGGGCCAAAATTCTGCGTCCACATTTGACTCACTAATTTGCGTGCCAAGGCTTAATGGTTGTGGCCCAATAGGGGTCGCATTTGCCCCACACTTTTTGATATGAAAATTCCCCTCCTATTCTTTTTGTTAATAGCAATAGCAGTGCAGGCAGAGAACTGGCCTCAACTGCGTGGTCCCGGTGGGCGCGGCATCAGCAGCGACAAGGGTTTCCCTGTGAAATGGACGGAAAAGAACTACGCCTGGAAGGTGAAACTACCGGGCATCGGGCATTCGTCGCCGGTGGTTTGGGGCAACACGGTGTTGATCACCTCATCGGCGCGTGCGGGTGAGCGGCGGGTACTGCAGGCGTTTGATGTGGGCACAGGTAAGGAGCAATGGTCGGCGCAGCTGGGTGGCAACACTCATCCCAAGCACGCACTCAACAGTTACGCTTCCGCCACACCGGCAACTGACGGCAAGCTGGTGTATGTGGCCTGGGGTGACAACGACGAGTATTTCCTCGTGTCGCACGACATCAGGAATGGGAAAGAGAAATGGCGCAAGCAACTGGAGCCCTCCTTGAGCAAGCATGGGCATGGCACGGGCACCTCCCCGGTGATCTTTGAGGATCTGGTGATTCTCTTGAACGAGCACGATACCGGCCTTGGCTACATTGTAGCACTGGATAAAGCCACTGGCAAAGAACGTTGGAAAATTGCGCGTAAGATCGAGATCATGACCTACGCCACGCCCATCATCATCGAGGTGAAAGGCAAACCGGTGCTCATCAATTCCTGTCTTGATGATGGCATGATGGGCATCGACCCGCGTACGGGTAAGGTGCTATGGAGCACGCCGGGCAATTTTGATCTGCGTACTGTCGCCATGCCGGTGCACTGGAAGGGAATCGTGTATGGCAGCTGCGGTGGCGGTGGCAAGGGCTAGTTGATGTTGGCGGTGAAGGTCGGTGGCAAAGGTAATGTCAGCGAGACGCACATCGCTTGGAAACGCCAGCGTTCACTGCCTTATGTGCCCACGCCGATTGTCTATGGCGACCACATTTACATGTGGCTTGATAATGGCATCGTGATTTGTGCCAACCCCAAGACAGGTGAAGAGGTTTGGAATGAGCGTGTGGGCCGCGGCGATTTTTCAAGCTCGCCGGTATGCATTGATGGCAAGATTTACTGCAGCTCGCGCACTGGCGAATTCACGGTCATCAAGGCCAGCCCGAAGTACGAACTCCTTGGGGTGAGTCAGCTAGGCGAAAAGACTCATGCTACCCCTGCGGTGAGTAACGGCCGCATGTTCATCCGCGGCTTTGAGCACCTCTATTGCCTGGAAGCTAAGTAGCGATTGCCCTTAGGGCATCACGATTAGGAACTGCACAGCGTCGACGATCACGTATTTGCCTTCAGTACCCTCGGTACTGATGGTGACCGAGCCTTCGCGGCCCTTCTTGAAACGGAAGATTCCAATGGACCGGAAGAGCTTAGCGATAGGGGCAGGCTTCCCTTCATCAATCTTTACCACGCTCTTGCCTTTGGCGTGGTTTATCGTGATTGGTACGGCATTAGCCCGACGGACGTTAGAATTGTGCGACACGCGTACCTCGTAAAGGCTCGTGATGGGTAGGTTGGGTGTGAATGTAGCGCTTTTCTCCCCTTTTTTTTCCTTCATGTCATGGATGTAGCTCT
>CAYUXV010000113.1:0-10405 GCA_964448875.1 uncultured Verrucomicrobiota bacterium | reverse complement strand
TCCAATTTGAAAGCACCGGGTTAAAGTAAAGTGCAAGGAATTATGATCCCTCATCCAAAAGAGTTGGATTATCAAGCCCTCTGGTCATAGTGTCCGGCTGAATGTTCGAGCTTTGCGCGCCATACGAGCCTGCCGGGGATCAACCGAAAGCAATTTCCCAACTGACGAAGGGCGTGCTGGCGGGCGAAAAACACCAGACGCTGCTCGGTGTTACCGGCTCGGGCAAGACGTACACCGTGGCTAATGTCATCAAAGCGGTGCAGAAGCCCACTCTAGTCATCTCGCACAACAAAACCCTGGCAGCACAATTGTTCGCTGAGTTGAAGGGGTTTTTCCCAGAAAACGCAGTGGAGTATTTCGTCAGCTATTTTGATTATTATCAACCCGAGGCGTACATCGCGCGCACGGATACTTTCATTGAAAAGGACTCGTCGGTGAACGAGGAAATCGAACGATTGCGACTAAGCGCGATGAGTTCCCTGATGTCGCGCGAGGATGTGATCGTGGTGGCGAGTGTTTCATGCATTTACGGCATTGGCAGCAGAGAGGATTATGAGGCCCTGATGTTGCCACTACGTGAAGGCATGGAAATCAACCGCGAGCAATTGCTCTCTCGCCTAATTGATCTTCAATACAACCGAAATGACATTGCATTTGAGCGCGGACAATTTCGTGTGCTGGGGGACACTGTAGATATCCGACCCGCACAAGCCGAGGTGGGCGTTCGTGTGGAGTTTTTTGGTGAGGAGGTCGAACGCATTGCCCGTTTCGAGCCACTGACTGGAGAAGTGATCGAGACACTGACGGATATCACGATTTTCCCAGCAAAACAATTCGTGACGCAGGTGGATAAAATGAAGCGTGCGATGAAACACATCCGAGACGAATTGCGCGAACGCATCACATGGTTCGAGAAACACAATAAACTACTTGAGGCACAGCGAATCAAGATGCGTACCGAGTATGACTTGGAAATGATGGAGGAATTGGGCTACTGCAGTGGGATTGAAAATTACAGCCGCCATATCAGCGGACGCGAGCCTGGCAGCCGACCCCATACATTAATAGATTTTTTCCCAGAAAATTACCTGCTCATCATAGACGAAAGTCATGCCACTCTACCTCAACTACATGGCATGTACGCTGGCGACCGCTCACGCAAGACAGTGTTGGTAGAACATGGATTTCGATTACCAAGCGCGCTGGACAATAGGCCGATGAATTTTGATGAATTTCAGAGTGTTCAAACTCAAACGATTTACGCCAGCGCAACGCCATCAAAAGAAGAGTTAGGCTTTTCCGGATCACTCGTAACAGAACAAATTGTCCGGCCAACAGGACTCATCGACCCGCAAGTATCTCTCAAACCTTTAAAAGGACAAATCGACGATCTTATTGAAGAATGCAGAAAACGTGTTGATCTCAAGGAACGTGTATTGGTAACCACACTAACCAAGCGCACCTCTGAAGAACTAACTGACTACTTACGCGATATAGGTATTAATGTTCGCTATTTACATAGCGAAATCGATGCCATTGAGCGTGTCGAAGTCCTCAGAGCACTTAGAAAAGGCGATTTCGATGTGTTAATCGGAATCAATCTACTCCGTGAAGGTCTCGATCTCCCGGAGGTGTCCCTCGTGGCAATTCTAGATGCGGACAAGGAAGGTTTCCTTCGCAGCACAACTTCTCTCACACAAACCGCAGGGCGAGCTGCACGGCATCTCAATGGAGAAGTCATTCTCTATGCCGATGAAACAACCAAAAGCATCAAAGAGTTTTTAGCCATTTCTAGTTTCAGGCGAAATAAACAGCTAAAATACAATGAATCAAACGGGATCACTCCGAAAAGTGTAACCCGCGCTGTTGAAGAAAGCTTATCTAACCGCCAAGACGCAACAGACAAAGCTGTAATGATTCTCCGTGAAGGAACCGAGGATCTTGACATGACGGAGACATTGCATGACCTCGAACAAGACATGATAACAGCGGCGGAGAAACTAGAGTTTGAAAAAGCCGCGCATCTGCGAGATCAAATCAACCAACTCAAAAGAGGCATGGGCGAAGACACAATCGGCCCTAAGCGGAAGACAAAATACAAGCAAGCAAAGCGGGGTTAAAATAAATCAAAGAACTAATAATTAATTCCATGAGAGATCTTCCGGCCCGTCAGCCATCAGCCTGTGCACCCCACCCTTTTGCAACATGATTTCCCGCCAAAGGTTTTTTGGGTCAGATTGAAAGACGTATTCAACACTTGCAGGATGAGTCAGCCAGGAATTTCGACTCATTTCGTCATCTAATTGCCCGGGTCCCCAGCCTGCATATCCGGCGAATACGCGGATTTGGTGTGTCTTAGAGTAGGAATCGCCAAGGGCTGCCAGCTCCTCTAATGAGTGACTGAGGGAAAGATTGGGAAGCACGTTGGCATCGGGCAAGAAATCATCACTATGTAAATAGCTTAACGCCCCTTCCTGAACTGGCCCTCCAACAAATAGTTCTTGCTCATTTACCTGTTCCGGAAGATCAGCAATAATCATTTCGCCGACCGTATTTTCACTCTGACGATTAAGCACCAATCCCAAGGCACCGTCAGGAGTGTGCTCACAAACAAGAATCACCGTACGCACAAAAAATGAACCCGCTAAGTTTCCGCTATCCAACAAAAGCTGGGCTTTGAGCGACTTAAATCCGTTATCCATTAATCAGAAAACTTTCCTACAAGCTTGCGATCATGACAATCTTCATTAGAATCTAAACATGTCCCGAATAATGCTCATAATACTTGCGGTGACCGTATTTACTTTAGTCGGTTGCCAAAGCACCGGTAACAGCAACTTTGAATTCCGCCCGGGAAAAGGCTGGATTCCGACCAATTAGTTCCTACTCGTCCACCAACTTCCGCGCAGCTGCAACCACTCCCTCAACGCTGAGGCCATTCTTATCATAAAGGTGGTCAGCCTTATACGCAGATTGGCCAAATTCGCCGTTAATACCCAAAGTTTTAATACGATGCGCAACGCCTGAATCAGAGAGCGCATGTGACAACTGTGCTCCCATTCCGCCAACAATCTGATGGTCTTCAATGGAGACAATCTTCCCCCCCCCTTCTCTGACCGCCGCACCGATGGTTTCCACATCAACACGATTTACAAACGGATTATTGATCACAGTCGCCTTTATCCCAGCCTCAGCAAGTTGTTTTCCTGCCTCGATCGCGCGATTAAGCAACACCCCACTGCCCACAATCACCACATCGTCTCCCTTCTGCATTATTTGCGCCTTTCCCCACTCGTATTCCTGATTTGGAATCCAACTGAGTGGGTAATTCTCGCGCCCTACAAAGAAAATATAATTTTCGCCATCTTTGCCTGACGACCGATCGGCCTCAAAACGTTTGATGGCTTGATACATAAATGCCTCAGCTTCATCGGAGCAAGAGGGCACAACTACCACCGTATGCGGGATAGCACACACAGCAGCAAGATAAGTTGTCGCCTGATGGCTCGCACCGTCTGCTGCATCCTGAAATCCCACATGGCTGAACATCGCAATAACCGGGCCCTGACTAAGTGCAGCCATCGTCAAAGGGAGGTTCCCCTTTGTAACACCAAACTGACCGAAAGTATCTACGATAGGCACCAAACCCACCTTGCTTAGCCCGGCACCTGTGCTAATCATATTTGCCTCTGCGATACCCACCTCTATGAATCGATCCGGCAATGATTTCTGAAAAGCGCTAATGCCTGTTGATCCCTGCACATCCGATGAGACAGAAAACACCGGCACACCCTCTTGCGCAGCCCGGATAGCTGCCTTAGCAAGCCCAGCCTGCACTTTGCTTTTTTTTATTACGGGATCATTAGTAATTGAGACAGCAGCCTTCTCCGACTGGTTCGCCTTCCACTCATCATGCAACTCTTGAGCCCATTCAGAAAACTCTGAAGGACATTCCTTAGAACCATAAATTTCCCGAATCCAATCACAAATATTCTCCGCATTGCCAAGGGGAAAACCATGACCACCAGCAGCATTTTCTTCGGTGGCAACAATGCCTTTCCCCTTGATTGTCTTCACCCATAAACAAATTGGTTGATCAGCATTATTTTGTGCATCGGAAATTCCATTCTCTATTGCATTATAAACCGCTTCAAGGTCATGTCCGTCATCAACCAACACAACCTTCCAGCCAAGAGTCTTTAGCGCCGTGAAGCTCGGCTGCATGGAAAAGCTATCCACTGTAATGCGCCCCGAAAGCTTTGTGTCATTGTCGGAAAGAATTAGCACAAACGGATTAAGACGACTTTTCGCCGCCAAACCTGGGATGGCAGCGAGAGATTCCTTTGCTTCACCCTCCATCATTGCACCATCTGAGATTGTGCAAACAGTTACGCGATCATTACCTACAACCTTGTCACCAACTGCCAACCCTTGTGCTTGCGGCAATCCAGAACCCAACGGACCGTTACTGATAAGAATACCTTCCGGGTTCAAGTGACTCTCTCCGTGTCCAGTGAGTTTACTGTGAATGCCACGAAATCCTCGTAAAGACTCGTAATTCATCCCATCAAATCCGTAATTAGCACGAAGAGCATATACACCATTTTCAGTGTGGCCAGCATCGTTCACAAAATTAAACGCCTCATGCCACTGACGCCCTTTTGTCGCAAACATCAATGCATGGACCGCAGCCATGATTTCTGCAAATGCCGCTGGCCCTCCCCAATGACACGCAGCCCCTCCGGCTACAGCATGAATATTCATTAATGCCACCGCCGCACGTGTAGCATTGGGATCAGCAACACTCACCTCATCACCGACTGCATTTTTAATTTTAACCGAGTACTTGGGCTCCCCGGATGGTGTATCGGCCAAGCGCGCCGGAATCTTCAGAGATTGCAACGGCGGTGCATCAACCGCCTTTAGCCCAGATGATGTATCAATACCCATGATATATATTATTTATCCCAAGCCTAGCTGGGATTAAGTCGCGAACTCTAGAGAGTCAACGCCGAAAGGAAAAGATGAAAAAGCCTCAAAATTGATTAATCGGATACCACAATGTGGCACAGAATCCTGAGCAAAAAGCCTAACAATCATTCCAATATTTAGCGGGTCGCAAAAATAAACACAATAATACCTATTGGATATATTAACCCAACGTTAGACATATTTGATGCGGCCAAATTATCTAGATTCTGCTGACAATCAGCATCTTCAGGTGAATTTTTGGACGCAGCAAAAACGGCATAGAAACTGGTCAGCTCTGGAAGTGAGGTCATGAAACCCAGTATCCACCCCACAGCCCATTGGGGCACTTTCAGTGTATTAACAATAGATTCAGCTACAACACCCAGATAATTGCCGGCTACTACAATTCCAATAATTCCAATGAGAATATATAGCATACCTTTCTTCCCGTTTGATTTATCTATTTCAGAATTATCCGGCTCTTCCCCCGCAACCGAAGCATTGAGCATTCGATCAACAACAAGATATATCACAAAGAAAACGAACAAAAACAGGGCTATCCAAGGCGATTCAGCCCACTCCTTTCGCGTCACCAATAATAACGGAAGCACAATCGCTCCTAACGCAAAAAATATTTCGTCAGCAAAATCACGGTTCCTTAGTTTCCCATAGCGACTGTAAAATATCGCACCCGATATGAACAAAACCATGTTGATTATGTTTGATGCCGCAATATTCCATAGTCCTGCTCCAATTAGTCCTTTTGAAGTTGTACTGACAGTAGCTACCAATTCTGGAACAGAAGTAGCGTAACCCAATACCTGTCCTTGGACTTTGCGGGGCATCTGCCACGCATCAGATGTCCACTGTACACCTTGAATCAACAGGTATTTAGTAATAGCGATTACTGCTGCACCAAGTAAAAATAACCATAAATAATCTAAGTTACTACCCAGCATATATTGAATTATCTAGATCAATTATAGATAAAGTTTCTATCAGGACTATAAATAGAGATTATTACAAATATCACCCCAACTAAGAAGCACAGTTCAAAGCAGATGGTACGCACGGCGGGACTCGAACCCACAACCTTCAGTTCCGGAAACTACTGCTCTATCCAATTGAGCTACGCGCGCAAAACCGCCCACTGTCTGATGTCAGCTTCAGTTACACTAAATTCAGTTTATTAACCAGCCTGATCAAGCGACCCAGGCTTCAAAAACCAGCCAGAGGCACCCCAAGATCTTCGCCTCCGACAGCGGATACTATGCGCTCCATAAAAAAAGCGGGAAGAAATTCCGTCAATAAAATAACACAAGACAGAATTGAAGTGATTTGCCTGACCTCGCCAGACTTAATACAAAATAAACCTCTATTCCTTGAGAACCATATCGATGCACATGACAGCTGCCAAAATTAACTGGCGCACCATACTGTCTTTAGGCACACCTTCTGAAATGCATAGCACATAATTATCAGCACTGGTAAACATCTCCCTGCCAATTCCTGTCCATTTTTTGGTTATATGTGCTAATTCTGTTTGATCTGCCATGAACTTAAAATCCCACCCTGTCCATTTACCTTGAAGCTGACAGAGAGATTTTCCGTTGGTATCAAGAATATTAAAGCCGCCACCTATTGAAAAAAACTTCTGCTTGAAACCACCTATATGCTGATCATTTTCATCAAGAACGACCACCTCAGAAAGAAAAAAAGAAACGCCTCTCTTGACACGAACTATTTGCTGCCCATCGGAAGCCCTGACCCTAATATCAAAAGGGGTCATCCTTTTTAATTCGGTAAATCTGAGCATCTTTGAGAACGTGCCCATCCGTTGCTCCCTGCACTCCATGATAACAGAATTTGATGCAGGGTTATAAATATCGTAGTTGTTGGCTGCCTTGAACATGCCCACATGTTCTTTTACGAGATAAATATTTTGGCTTAAGACCTGATGCATCACTTGGGTGTTCCTTTTTTTATCTGACCCTGCCGACCAAGCCGAGGACCTTTTATTTTTATATCAAGCACTTTTCTGTTTCCGGAAACCCAGGCCCTCTTGTTAAAATCATAAGGCATGGCTACCAACCTGGTCTGTGTAATTCTAAAAACCGTGAACTCCGTAAATTTTGATTTGGGCGAAGGCAGCTGGACAAAATTTATTCCACGGTATTGATTCACACTAGAATAATGATAGTGACCTCCCAAAACCATGATAACATTGGACTTTCCAATGGTATTTACAAGGGCGTCCCTGTTGGTAATGGCGTCATGACATAAATGGGTAAAGATCACCACCGGTTTTCCACTGGGAAACCCGGCAAGTCTCTCCTTGAGGTACGCCAAGGCTTCTTCCGTCAGAGGTTGTGCGGGTTTCCCCTTGGGATCAAACTTTGACCAAAGGCCTATGAAAGCCACGCCTCTTATTTCAAAGGTGTAACTTAGTCCGCCATGCTTTTTCTTCAGCCAATTGATCATTGTCGGTGAAAAAGCACGTCCGCCATCATCGTGATTACCAAGTATGTCGTATGCCGGGGTTCTCAAACGCTCCTTGAGCAAGGTGTCATAGCCCTTCATGGCCGCGTGGGTTGGCCATTCGGTTATATCCCCTGCTCCGATAACAAAACTAGGTTTGGGCACCTTCCCACCCAATGTGCTGGGCCATGGTGTTCCAGCCATAGTGTTCATAGCGTCTACGAAAGGATGAAGACGCGATGTATCTCCATTTGTTTTAGTGTGCTGATCCGACCAACCAAAAAATGTGAGTTCCGGCTGAGCCGCAAATGCTCCCAGCACCAGTTGGCAAAACATTATGGCAAAACCAAGAAACCGGTTACGTTTGATACATCCTTTTAAATCGCTGTCATTGGCAACGATGAATCGTAAACTATTTTGGAGAAACACTTTCAAATATTTAACTTATTTCAACTAATCATCATCGAATTCACCTGGATTGACTGAAGATGGTGAAATTCTCGGACCATCAGGATCTTTAGGATTCTCGTCACCCAAAGAACGGGCCTTTTTAAAGGCTTTGGCAAAGACAGGGAACATCATACTCAAAAGTATGGCGATGATCGCCATAACCATTATCATTTCCAACAAAGTATAGCCGTAAAATCTATTACGACGATATTTCATTTTGCCACATCCGATAGGATGGTGCATGAAGGAAGTGCCTTTTTAAGCTCCGAAACTCCTTCCGGCGACACACTTGTACGGGCAAGCCCAAGCCATCGGAGATTGCTCAAATCAACGAGCTTTTCTAGCGCCTCATCAGTTACCTTGGTATCATCAAGATTAAGGCCAACAATCTCACCACCATCTACAACCACACGCACTTCTGCAGATACAATGGCTTTGAGTGCTACTGTTAGGTCGTCGTTGTGTTCAGCTAGAGCTTCAATTAAGGCATCGGCCATGGCTTTGAAAAGTAGAAAGTCGGAAGACAATTGTCAAAGGGAACTGGAAAAGATTGACGAGCCTCGTATTTTGTCCGAAACAGACGGTTCGGAGGCATGAATAAAGAATCGAACATAGATGCGCCGCGAGATTTTATTCGCGAAATTGTTGCGTCAGATGTAACTGACGGAAAGTTTGAAAAAATTATCACCCGCTTCCCCCCGGAACCCAATGGGTATTTACACATTGGACACGCAAAATCTATCTGTCTGAATTTTGGTATTGCCTTGGAGAACAAGGGTGTTTGCAACCTAAGATTCGATGACACAAATCCAGTCAAGGAGGACACGGAATATGTGGACTCCATCCAGACCGACGTAAATTGGTTAATTAAAGGATGGGCGGATCATGTGCTCGCGCCGCAGGCTCTTTTTGCCTCTGACTACTTCGAACAACTTCACGATTACGCCATTCAGCTGATTAAGGATGGTAAGGCGTATGTGTGCGATTTAAAAGCTGAAGACTGGGAAGAGTATCGCGGCGTGCCAGAAAAGCCGGGGAAGGAAAGTCCGCACCGAAATCGATCAATCGATGAAAACCTAGACCTCTTTGCCCGCATGCGCTCAGGCGAATTCTCTGACGGCAAAAAAACACTAAGAGGCAAGATAGACATGGCATCCCCGAATTTGCACATGCGCGATCCCGTTCTCTACCGCATACGTCATGAGGAACACCATCACGCAGGCGACAAGTGGTGTATTTACCCCATGTACGACTTCACTCACTGTCTTTCCGACAGTATAGAAGGCATAACACATTCGATCTGCACACTTGAATTCGAGGTACACCGCCCTCTGTATGACTGGGCACTAGATGAACTCCCTGTGCCCCAGCCACGCCCACATCAGTATGAATTCGCACGCCTCAACTTAACCTACACTGTAATGAGCAAGCGCAAGCTCATTCAGCTTGTTCAGGAGAAACATATAGATGGCTGGGATGACCCCCGCATCTGGACACTTGCTGGTCTCCGTCGTCGTGGGTACACCGCAGCATCCATCCGCAACTTCTGCCGCAATCTCGGCGTAACTAAATACAACTCCCTTAGTGACATTGGCTTGCTTGAAAACAGTATTCGCGAGGAATTAAACAAAACAGCCGAACGCCGTTGTGCTGTTCTAGATCCAATTGAGGTAATCATAGACAACTACCCAGAAGGTCAAACAGAGGAATTGGATGCAATTAACAATCCTGAGGACGAAAATGCAGGTTCGAGAAAGATCCCCTTTTCACAGCGGCTATACATAGAACGTGCAGATTTCATGGAGGATCCTCCAAAAAAATTCTTTCGGCTCGCCCCGGGTCGCGAAGTGCGACTGCGCTATGCATTTTTTATCACCTGCCAAAGTGTTGAAAAAGATTCGGAAGGCAAGATCATCCGCCTACACTGTACTTATGATCCTGAAACTCGTGGTGGCAATGCCCCAGATGGCCGAAAAGTCAAAGGAACCATCCATTGGGTAAGTGCCAAACATGCCGTGCCAACCACAGTCCGTCTGTATGACAGACTGTTCACCAACCCTGAACCGGATTCCGAGGGCAAATTTCTGGATCACTTAAATGCAGATTCACTAAAAACTATCACCGCCCAACTCGAACCCTCCCTCAGCACTGCAGAACCTAGAGAACGCTATCAGTTCGAAAGAAATGGTTACTTTTTTGCCGACCCTGTTGACAGTACGGAAGACAAACCCGTTTTTAATCGCATCGTTAGCTTGCGTGATACATGGGCAAAAATTTCTAGAAAATAGCCCGGTTAATCGTTTTCTTGCAGTGGCCACATTTCTCTTTTCAAATATTTGTATGAAAACCGCTTTAAGTTGCTGCTGCATGGACCTGGGGTGTCCACCCAAAAACTACGTGTAGTAATTGGATCATAACCCCGTCTATGTGCCACGGCGGCCTTTACCACAATAACGTTAAGCTTGGCCGGCTCCACACCCTGACTGCGCCACTGACCTAAATCAAA
>CAYUXV010000112.1:0-9781 GCA_964448875.1 uncultured Verrucomicrobiota bacterium | reverse complement strand
ACTGGTATTCGTATTGTACGTGACTGGGATCCCTGTGCTCGTCGTATATACTTGCGAATCCATATAGCGCCATAGGTGCTGAAACGCGCGCCTTTTACCGGATCAAAACGCTTTGCCTCTTGGAATTGGCCGACATTCCCTTCACTAATTAGATCGAGGAAAGGAAGTCCGATGTTCCTGTATTCCTTGGCTATCACGATCACCAATCGGAGATTAGAATTCACCAGCGTCTGCACCGCCGAATCATTGCCCTTCATAGCTTTGAGGCCCATTTCCCTCTCCTCTTGACGGCTTAACAGGGGGTACTTGCTAATGTCATTGAGGTATCGGGCAAGAGAACTTCGCTCTTCCTTAGTCTCTCCAATTCTCTTGGAGTCTGTTTGGTCGCCTCTAAATCTTAGTTTCATTTTCTATATTTGTTTGGAGAGGGGGCGTGGAGAACGCCCCCTCCCGGTTGCGTTGGTTTTTTCTGTATCTACTTGGTCTTCGGAAGAATCACGGTGTCAATCACATGAATCACACCGTTGCTTGTCAGAACATCCGCCTTGATGACTTTGGCTTTGTTGATTCTGACGCCTTTCTTGTTTGCCTTCAGCTTGGCATTCTGGCCGTTCACCATCTTCACCATTCCACTCTTGACGTCCTTGCTCAACACTTTGCCAGCAACAACATGATAAGTGAGAATACCAGCAAGCTGCTTCTTGTTCTCGGGCTTCAATAGGCTTTCAAGGGTGCCAGCGGGCAACTTGGCGAAGGCCTCATCGGTGGGAGCGAATACTGTGAAAGGTCCATCACTCTTTAGAGTTTCCACAAGCCCGGCAGCTTTTACAGCTGCAACAAGTGTTGAGAAGGACTTGTTTGCCGCTGCAACATCTACAATGTCACCAACAGAGTCACAGGTAGTTTCGCTGCTCGAGATTTTGCAGGATGTGGAAGTCTTCGATTCGGACAATCCTACGTATTGTCCTCGTGGGTGCGGCATGATCACTCGGTTGACAACATGGATAATTCCATTGTCCACGTGAATGTCGGGATGAATAACCCTAGACATTCCGGCGTATACACGCCCCCAACGCTTTGTGAGGCGAAGGTGCCTGCCGCTGGCTGTACTTACTTCCCCGGATTTAACTTCACAGCTTGTTACCCGCCCCGGAACCACATGGTAAGTCAGGATTTGCTTCAGCATTTCCTTATTCTCTGGCTTGAGTAGGTTTTCCAAAGTTCCTTTGGGCAACATCCGGAAAGCCTCATCGGTTGGGGCGAAGACTGTGAACGGACCTTCACTTTTCAATGTATCTACTAAGCCAGCCGCCTTAACTGCCGCCGTTAAAGTATCAAAATGTCTGGATTTAGAGACGACATCTACTACGTCGACGGCCCTCGCTTGACTAAGACCAAGAACGAATACTGCCACTAAGGTGAAGTTTCTTATTTTTTCCATGATTTCCTTTGCTTGATTAATATTTTTATTTGTTTATTACGGGTTAACACCCCGTCAATAAAGTTAATGTACATGTATTTTTCACTATGTCAATGTTTTGAACAGGTTTTAGTTTAAGTTTTATTTTAACAGTTTATATTGGATTTTTAATAGAAAAAGCCCCGAAATTGAATTCGGGGCTAAATATTGTGAATAAGTTTTCCCTGTTGAATCAGTTTTTGTCGAGCTGTAGACTTTCGTGCTCCACTAACCGCTTCATGGCTGACTCCAAATGGGTGCGGGATTGTGCAGCTACCTTATGCAAATATCGGTGTACTTCGGCATCCGCAGTGTTTTGGCTGCCGCATTCCTGCATATAAGCCTCGAATCCGTTCAGAGAGAAAAGGATTTGCGAAAGGTGTTGGGGGCATTCGCACTTAATTCCGTTTGGCTGGTTGACAATCTGCCATAGTTGAGATTCGGAGAAGACTCGCGGTTGGATTTTCAATTCTCCGGTCGATTCACTATCAGACTCAGGCGATGGCTGCCGGTGAAGCAGATAATTAGCCGCCAACGTGATTTCCACTGTATTCACCGGTGCCCGTAAGGGAAGAAAAATTCCGTTCGTCATGCGAGCCACGATGCGTTTGGGCCCGAAGGCATAGATCACCAGTGCGGCCTTTGCGCCCGAATGATTCACTGCCTCTCGCACGCGACTTGGGGTCTCCGTCTGTAGAGTGGCAGTTTGAAAAATTAACAACTCAGGTTCATCCACTCGCACATTTTTGGATAACGCCTCATCTGGATTGTACCGACCAACAAGCCTTAGCGGAGCGACTCCGCCTGACATCTCAACTGTACTCAAAAAAGGAACCCCATGGCCAAGAACAACGGTGTTAATGGGATTTTTAGTCTTTCCGACCGGCTCACCCGGGTTGATACGCTCCCGAATCCGTTCTTCCAAATCCTCCAGTGCTAGTCCCGCAATGACCCCGATTGAATCGCCTCCACTCGTCAACTGCTTCATCAAAGACAATCGCGCCAAATCATCCTCTGTATACATGCGCTGCTTGCCGTCCGTGCGCACTGGCTTGACTGCCCCATACCTTGTCTCCCACATCCGAATCGTTACCGAGTTAATACCCGTTAGGCGGGAAACCGCTCCAATTTTGTATAATTGCTCCTTTCGATCATTCATAATTAACTACACAATAATTACACAACTGATGCTGAAATCAAATCGAAAGGAAATATTCCATTATTAACTAATGCGTAAATACTTCTAATTGAATTGTCTGGATGCCTTGCTTTCAGCTAAAAAGCACCTTGTTCTAATGACTGAATTTCATTCAAAGCGACTTTTACCCGGAGAATTGCGTAGTGCACGTTGGTTTACTCCGGATGATTTGAGATCGTTCGGTCATCGATCGCGGCTCAAGGGGATGGGCTGGGCGGATGAGGATTTTCGAGACAAACCCGTGATCGGCATTCTCAACACTTGGAGCGATCTAAATACCTGCCACTCCCATCTGCGTGATCGTGCCGAAAAGGTGAAGCAGGGCGTTTGGCAGGCAGGCGGATTCCCTGCGGAGGTGCCTGTGATGTCGCTGGGCGAAACGCTGATGAAGCCCACCACCATGCTATATCGCAATCTGTTGGCGATGGAAGCGGAAGAGGTACTGCGCTGCCATCCAATCGATGCCGCGGTGTTAATGGGAGGGTGTGACAAAACAACGCCTGCACTGCTAATGGGTGCCATTTCAGCGAATATTCCCGTGATTTACCTCCCGTGTGGTCCGATGCTCACAGCGCGCTGGGGCAAGGAAGCACTCGGCAGCGGCAGCTCTGTTTGGAGCTTCTGGGCTGAGCGTTGCGCTGGAAATCTTTGCGACGAGGACTGGGCGAAATTCGAAAATGCCATTGGCCGTTCGCCGGGTCACTGCATGACGATGGGTACGGCTTCTACCATGGGTGCTATTGCCGAGGCCTTGGGGTTCTGCCTCCCTGGCGCGTCCAGTATTCCGGCAATGGTGAGCGAACACATGCGGATGTCCACCGCGTGTGGCCGGTGTGCAGTGGATCTTGCTTGGGCGAACTTAAAGCCATCAGATTTGCTTACGCGTAAATCTTTTGAGAACGCCATTGCCGTAGACATGGCTGTAGGCGGTTCCACCAATGCAATTGTACACGTGATTGCCATGGCGCGGCGTGCTGGATTTGATATCTCCCTTGATGATTTTGATCGCATTTCGCGTTCCACTCCAGTGCTCGCAAACGTCCGACCCAATGGTGAAGAGTATTTAATGGAGGATTTTTACAACGCAGGAGGTCTTTGTGCGTTGATGTCTCAACTCGGTGAAAAGCTACACGGCGATTGCCTCACAGTGACAGGCCAAACGCTCACCAAGAATATCGAGGGTGCAGATTTGATTGATGAGGATGTGATTCGTTTGCCGGATAACCCCGTACAGAAAGAAGGCGGTACTTTTGTGCTTAGCGGAAACCTTGCTCCGCATGGTTGCGTAGTGAAACCTTCAGCCGCTGCACAGAATCTCTTTACCCATCGTGGGCCGGCTTTGGTGTTTGATGATTATCCGGACCTCAAAGCCCGGCTGAATGATCCCGATCTCAATGTCACCAAGGATACTGTACTTGTGCTGCGCAATGCCGGTCCGGAAGGCGGCCCCGGTTTTCCCGAGTGGGGGATGTTGCCTATACCGGACAACCTCCTGAAGAAAGGTATCCGTGACATGGTTAGACTCTCCGACGCTCGCATGAGCGGCACGAGCTACGGGATGTGTGTGTTGCATCTCTCACCCGAGAGCCATGTTGGAGGGCCGCTGGCATTGGTGCAAACCGGTGATGAAATTGAGTTAAATGTGCCCGAGCGCAAAATTCATTTGCACGTGGATGATGCTGAGTTGGAGACCCGTCGTGGCGCTTGGCAAAAGCCCGAACCCAAGTATGCGAGGGGATATGGGCAACTGTATATCAATCATGTGACACAGGCTCATGAGGGTTGTGACTTTGATTTTCTTCAGCACGGTCCCGCTACTCCAGAGCCGCCCATTTATTAGGATGAATACCACCAAGATTACTCCTGAGATGCTCTCCGGTTCTGTTATTGCGGTGCCCCCTTTGGCTCGTGATGCGAACCTAAAATTTTGTGCTACTGAGAACGCTAAAATAATCAGCCATCTTGAAACCGGTGGTATTCGCACACTCCTCTATGGAGGGAATGCAGTATTTTATCATGTCGCACTTGCCGAGTATTCCGAAATACTGACAATGCTTCGGGAATATCCAAAGGAGGACACGACAGTGGTGCCTTCAGTGGGCCCGGCATATGGAACCTCAATGGATCAAGCCGCCATTCTGCGGAACTTTGATTTTCCAACTGCCATGTTGTTGCCCGCGCGCGATATCGCCACGTCCCCTGGGTGCGCGACAGGCATTCGCAAGTTCGCCGAGGCGTTTGGCAAACCAATCGTATTGTATATCAAGTTTGAGGGTTACTTGGAGCCAAAGGATGTGCAGGCACTGGTGGCTGATGGGGTGATAAACTGGATCAAGTACGCCATCGTACGTGAGGACCCAATGCAGGATGATTACTTGTCTGAATTGGTGGATCAAGTCGATCCCCAGACCATCGTCAGTGGAATTGGAGAGCAACCAGCCATTGCACACTTAAACGGGTTCGGGGTGAACAGCTTTACCAGCGGCTGTGTATGTGTGGCTCCACGCCTTTCCATGAAGATGTTGCAGGCCCTGAAAGCCGAAGATCTTGAATTGGCCGCCTCTATACGTCAGATTTTTCAGCCATTAGAAGACTTGCGTAACGAAATTAATCCCATTCGTGTTCTTCATGCGGCTGTATCTGGAGCTGGTATTGCTGATACCGGACCAATACTGCCATATTTGTATGAAGTTGATGAAGGCAGCCGCGTTAAGATTGTGAATGCGGCAAGAGAACTTTTGACACATAATGAACCTGTCATAACGTAGCACCTCGCTTCTTGCTTCAAAATGATTGGAGTGCTTCAATTTCCCCATGCACCGTTTGATAGTCTTTGTGGTCCTGTTTATTGCATCTATTGTCCTCGCTAAGGACGCCCAACGTAATCCAAATATCGTCCTAATTCTGGCTGATGACATGGGTTACGGTGATGCGAGTTGCTATAATTCAAAGTCCAAGAATCCCACAAAGAACATTGATCGGTTAGCTCAGGAAGGAATGCGGTTTACGGATGCCCATGCGCCAGCGTCATTTTGCGTTCCAACACGATATGGGATTCTGACTGGGCGTTATCCACATCGGATCAAGTTAAACTGGCGCAGTCGGGCACTGATTGAGAGAGGTCGAACAACAGTTCCCTCAGCATTACGGGACAAAGGTTACGCTACGGCAATTATAGGGAAGTGGCACCTTGGTTTTGATGGCGGTCCAAATTATGACTATGCCGAGCCATTAATTGGTGGGCCAATAGATAGCGGGTTTGATTTTTATTTCGGCATGCCGCATTCGCTGGACATTGTGCCATACTATTATATCAATGGCCGCAAAGCGGTGATGGCACCCACAGGGGAAATTGCCCCCCGCAACACAGAGGGGTGGAGCCGTATTCAAGGAGAGTTTTGGCGTGGTGGCTCGATTGCGCCAAACTTTAAACATGAGGAAGTGCTGCCACGATTCACAGCGGAATCAGTGAAATACATTGAAGGCCGCAAGGGCAATGAGCAGCCGTTCTTTCTGTACTTGGCCTTGCCCGCACCACACACACCGTGGCTACCCACCAAAAAGTTTCAAGGAAAAACGAACAACATGTATGGTGACTTTGTCGCAATGGTAGATGATACCGTAGGACAAATTCTCTCTGCCCTTGACCGAACCCAGCTCTCGAAAAACACTCTCGTGATTTTCACCAGTGATAATGGGCCGGTTTGGTATAACACCGACACGAAACGCTTTGGCCATAGTGCAACCACACCTTTACGGGGCATGAAAGCTGACGCTTGGGAAGCAGGTCATCGTATGCCTTTCATCGTTCGCTGGCCCCAGAAGGTAAAGGCAAATACAACAAGCGATGCCCTAATCTGTCAGACCGACATGATGGCAACCTTTGCCGCACTTACCGGACGAGAACTGGCCGACAACGAAGGAGAGGACAGTGAGAATTTTCTGCCAGTGTTACTTGGACAACGCAAGGGGGCTCGCCAAGAACTGATAACAGGGACTAAGCCAACTCACATGGCTGTTCGCCAAGGGCAGTTTAAGTACATCCCTTCGCTTGGATCCGGAGGGTTTTCTGATCCGCGGCGTGAAAAGCCCGCAATAAAGGGCCCGCGTGGGCAACTTTATAATCTGGCAGAGGATATCGCCGAAACAAAGAATCTATGGCTTGATGAACCTGGATTGGTCGAGTCCTTTGAAAAGCAAATAGCAAAACAGAAAGCATCGGGCCGAACACGCCCCCCCATGAAACTTTTCAGAAAACTGCTATCCGAGTCACCGCAAATTACCACCCACAGACTCAATGCTGAGCCAAGTGATAAACGCTTCCTTTATTATACCATCAGCCGGAATGGCCATACACTTAGAGGCAAAGCTGCAATACGTCTACGCAGCTTGCTGATTGACGATGCGGATTCCACTACTCGACATGAGGAGAAATCACACTTTGACCCGGGCATATTGTTGCGCTTTCGCCTTGGTGATCACGAGACGCAGGTGGCGATTTGTTTCATATGTAACAAGTGGGCACTTTACCTCAATGGCGAGACAGTCAGCTACACCTCGCTGACCGATGAACGCGCAGCGGTTTTGGCAGAAGTTAAGATGATGTTTCCCAAGGACAAAATCATTCAATCCATTCCGGAGAATTTGAAATGATACGATTACTCATTGCGCTAATTACTTCTGTAGCATTTGTTGCGCAAGCCGCACCGAAAAACCCCAACATTGTACTTATAATGGCAGATGATATGGGCTTTTCGGACATTGGATGCTATGGCGGCGAGATACAAACGCCTAATTTGGATAAGTTAGCGGCCAACGGTTTGCGTTATACGCAGTTTTATAACACCGCACGTTGTTGTCCCACACGCGCTTCATTGATGAGTGGACTTTATGCGCATCAGGCAGGCATGGGCGCGATGACCAATCCTTCTAATACACCCGGTTATGCAGGTCATATCACAAAAGAATGTGTGACTATTGCTGAAGTGCTAAAAGCCGCAGGTTATGCGACGTTCATGGCGGGTAAATGGCATTTGACTGAGAATAAAAACAAACTCGCCACTGGCTCCAAGGAAAACTGGCCAAGTCAAAGAGGGTTTGACCGTTTCTTTGGCACCATTGCTGGTGCAGGTAGCTTTTATACTCCCAATACCCTCACACTCGATAACGATCCCATTACGAAGTTCCCAAAAGATTTTTATTACACCACCGAGATTGGTAAACACGCCGCGAAGTTCATCGGCGAACATATGGTCGCAAAGAACGAGCAACCATTCTTTCTCTATGTTCCGTTCACGTCGCCTCACTGGCCGCTGCATGCCCTTGAGAAGGATATTGAAAAATATCGAGGCAAATATCTGAAGGGGTGGGACAAGCTGCGCACTGAACGTCATGCGCGTCAGTTGGAGATGGGTCTTGTCGATCAGCGTTGGCAGATCAGCGCACGCCACTCGAAGGCTCCAGCTTGGGATTCTCTTGATGAAGCAAAGAAGAAAGAGATGGATGAACGGATGGCAATATATGCCGCGATGATCGATAGCATGGATCAAGCCATTGGCAGTATCCTTATCTCTCTGGACGAATACAGCCAGCGTGACAACACGTTAATTCTATTTTTGGCTGATAACGGCGGGTGTGATGAATCTGGCCTTTTTGGTTTTGAACGCAAAAAGGGAGGCAATCTCGGCACCGATAGCTCTTTTGCCAGCTACGGCCTCTGCTGGGCCAATGCCAGTAATACGCCGTTTCAGTTTTTCAAGAAAGACAATCATGAGGGTGGCATTGCCTCCCCGCTCATTGCTTATTGGCCGGATGGAATTGAAGCTAAAGACAAGCTACGACATCAACCGGGCCATGTGATTGACATCATGGCCACCTGCGTAGATTTATCTAAAGCGACTTATCCAAAGAAGTTCAAGGGTCATGTCATCAAGCCAATGGAAGGGCGCAGCCTAGTGCCGACTTTCACCGATGAGCCACTTGATCGTGAAGGAATCTACTGGGAACATGTGGGCAACCGCGCGGTGCGCTCAGGCGATTGGAAGTTGGTAGCCAATACGCGTTTTCGAAAGCAGGAATGGGAGCTGTACAATTTGAGAACTGACCGTACCGAGAGAGTGAATCTCATCAATCAACGCGCCGACAAGGCGCAGGAACTAATGGCAATGTGGGAGGCATGGGCAAAACGCGCCAACGTGTTACCTAAGCCGCCCAAGAAACCAAAAAAGAACAAAAACAAGAAATGAAACGATTACTTCAGATGCTGACCTTGTGCCTCCCGGTTGCGGCTTCAGCACAGGTGGCGAATCTTGAAGGGGCAAAAGTGCATCAGTACAAACAGGTGGGTGACACAAAGCTCTTTCTCCACGTGTTTAATCCCAAAGGACACAAGGACTCGGATCAGCTGCCTGCGATTGTGTTTTTCTTTGGAGGCGGATGGAATGGTGGTACGCCGAAACAGTTTGACCCGCATTGTCGCTATCTGGCTTCCCGGGGCATGGTGGCCATCACCGCAGAGTACCGCGTGAAGAGCCGCAACAAGACAACCCCCTTTGAGTGTGTGAAGGATGGCAAATCAGCCATTCGCTGGGTGAGGGAGAGCGCAGGCAAACTCGGCGTGGACGCCAAGCGCGTTGCCGCCGGTGGCGGCTCAGCCGGGGGACATGTGGCAGCGGCCACGGGCAATTGCCCAAGATTAGAGGAGAAGGGCGAGAACATGAAAATTAGCAGTAAGCCCAATGCGCTGGTGCTCTTTAATCCGGTTTATGATAACAGTTCAAAAGGTTTCGGCCACGACCGCGTAAAGTCGCGATGGAAGGAGATTTCTCCGATGCATAATATTGCGAAGGGAGCTCCTCCAACGATTGTTTTTCTTGGAACCAAGGATAAACTTATACCAGTTGCCACAGGTCAGGAATACGATCGCAGGATGAAAGCGGTTGGCAGCCGAAGTGAACTGCATTTATATAAGGATGCAACCCATGGTTTCTTCAACAAGGGTAAAAAAGACGATCATTATCCTGATACAGTTGCTAAGATGGACAAATTTCTGGTCTCGTTAGGTTGGTTGAAAAGTATATCTACTAAAAAGAAGGAACCGAAATGAAGAAAATTGTTTATTTCAC
>CAYUXV010000111.1:0-21615 GCA_964448875.1 uncultured Verrucomicrobiota bacterium | reverse complement strand
ATAGTGACAGTGTTCTTGGTTACCAGTAGTGGTCTTTCTTCTGCAGTTTCGCCATACAGGAAGCCTTTCTTAATACCACCACCGAACATCAGGACAGAACCTGAGCCTGTGAAGTGACGATGTTGTCCATAATGCTTCATTTCTTTAAGTACGTCGGTCTTGGCACGGGACTGGTCGCGCGCCGAACTACCGGGGACCCCCTCGATGTTCATGTCGCGGCTGAATTCGCTGGCCAGCACCACAAGCGTTCGATCGAGCATACCACGGGACTCGAGGTCTAGGATCAATTGGGCGATGGGCTGATCGATCTCTTTTTTCATTTGGCGCACCGTGGTATGCCCATTTTCGTGGGTGTCCCATTTCTTGAACGGGTAATATCCGGTAGTGACCTCAATAAAGCGGGCACCTGCCTCGACCAAGCGGCGGGCCAAGAGGCAACCCCGTCCGAACTGGCCGGTGTTGTATTTCGCGAAACTATCCTTGGCCTCGAGCGAAATATCAAAGGCTCGAGCGGCTTTCTTATCGCTGAGTATGCGATAAGCGTTGCCCATGGAGCGAAGGAGTGAATCCCGTTGGTAGGAAGATCCGTGTCGGGCGATGGGTGAGGTCTCAGCTAGTTTTGCAAATGCCTTATATCGGTTACTGAAGCGTGTGATATCCATTCCCGGTGGAGGCTGGACTGCCTTTGCTGCGAGATCGGGATTGGGGATCATGAAGGGACCATGCTCGCTGCCAAGGAATCCTGCGGTGTGAAAGGCCTTGAGAGCTTCCGTTTCACCGCCTGCGTTCATTACTTGTCCAACGTCGATGAAGGGAGGCACGGCGGGATTGCGTGGGCCAAGGCTTTTGGCTACCCATGATCCTAGATGTGGCGCCGCCACGGTCAAGGGAGGCTCGTAACCGGTGTGCCAATGGTACTGGTGTCGACTGTGCAGGATGTGGCCCAAATCTGCGACCTTGTGTGTCCTGATCAAGGTACCGCGATCCATAACCTTGGCTATATTTTCCAAGCCTTCTGTGATCTTGATGCCGTCCACGTTGGTGTCGATGGCAGGAAAAGTGCTGATAATCTTTTCCAGAGGCACACCTACTTCGAATGGGATATAACGTTTTGGGTCAAAGGTGTCTGGAGCGGCCATGCCGCCACCCATCCATAAAATGATTACCGAATCCGCCTTGGCCGTGGGCCATTTGGAACGAGATGTGGATCCGAGGGCTATTTGCGGAGCCCCTGCAGCTAATGCGGTAAGCGTGGCTGTGGAGGCGGTTTTGAGAAATTCGCGTCGGTTGTTCATCGTGTTCAATAGAGAAGTTGAAATTCGGGTTGAAGGACAAGGGCCCAGATGAAGTCTGAGATGGTGGCTGCACTCGGCTTTTCTCCAAGGAGGCTTGCAGCGGTCGTTTTTTCTTCCTGAGTTGGTTTACGAAGGAATGCGTTTTGAAAAAGATCCTCGATCAATTGATCGGTTGTTCTCTTACCGGAGGCCCATTCCGTTCCAATCTTTTGAACGGCCTTATGCATGATGTCTCCGTTACTCAACTCAAGAGCTTGTAACGTGGTTGGCCTAGGGTCGCGGGAGGTTGCCACCTGGTCGCGCTTAGGCCGTCCGAGGATGCGCATGAGTCGATCCAGGTTGCGCAGACCGTGGCGCTGGAAGGATGGCCGTTTAGCAGGAGCAGAAGCTGCTTCACCAAGTTGCTCTAGTCCGTCAAGAAGTTGTTCCGCACGTAGGCGTTTCGTGAGAGGGCCCTTGAAGGTAAAGTCTTGCGGTTTCTGGTTGGGGACGGGTTCCACAGAAGTCAAACGATAGGCTTGAGAAGTGGCTAGCAGTCGCATGGTATGTTTTAGGTCATGACCGTTTGAGGTAAAATCATGGGCCAACCAGTCTAGAAGGTCGGTATTCCAAGGCTGGTTGTCCATTTCATCCACGGGTTCAACCAAGCCTCTGCCAAAGAAAGAAGCCCACATTCGATTTACGATGACACGTGAAAATCGGCCGTTTTCCTTCTTCGTCATTAGGTCGGCCAGTTGCTTGAGCCGTACCTTACGGGAGGCTTTTGGATCCACTTTACCAAGTTTGGGATAGACGAAGGCGGCAGCCACCTTATTTCCCGTGGGCTTGTCACAGCGATGCTTCTCCATGGGGGCGTTGGCGAAGACGGAGGCAAAGGCGTAGGATTGGTCGAGAGTCCAGTCGTTAATGAAGCTGTCGTGACAGGATGCGCACTTAAGGTTGAGGCCGAGAAAAACTTGAGCGACGTTTTGGGCCGCCTGCATCTCTATAACCTGCGAGGAATTTACCGTCCCTCGCCATTTTATGCCGTCGATGAAGGCGGTCTGCTCGCCGGAATTGGGGCTGAGCAACTCTTTGGCGAACTGGTCGTATGGTTTGTTCGCCTTCAGCGAAGTCTTTAGCCAGTTTGTTAAGCGGTATTTGTTTCCACCATGATATTGTCTGGTGTAGCTGTTTCGGAAGACATCGTTCCAAAACGAAACCCAGTGCTGCATATAATGCTCGTCATTTGCCAAAAGGGTATCCACCACCTTTTCGTATTTGGCTGGATTCTTGTTCTCGGCGAAGACCCGGTACTGCTCTGGCGTAGGAAGAAGTCCGATGAGGTCAAGGTACGCGCGTCTGAGGAAAGTTCGATCGTCGACAAGCTTACTTTGCTTCACCCCCTTCTTATCAAAATAAGATTGTAGGAAACGATCAACGGGATGCTTGAAGTCGTTTTTCACAGGTGGCAGCTTGACCACGCGTGGAGCAAGTGGAGCCTTACGCCATTCGGCGAAACTGTATCCTTTGGGCCAGGCGATCCCTTCATTAATCCATGTTTTAATGAGCGAAATTTGCTTTGGAGTGAGTGCTTCACCCTTGGAAGGCATGCGCTTATCAGGATCTTTTGAGGTAATGCGCTGAAAAAGCAGACTTGCACGGCTGTTACCTGGCTTGGCCGCCTTGAGCAGTGTGGTACGGGTATTGATAGAAAACTCGCCTTTGGCTTCATGCCCTGAATGGCAGCGTGAACATTTATTTTTTAATAGCGGCTGGATGTCTTGTTTAAAATCAACAGCATTGACGGCCAGAGTCGTACAAAAGATTACTAGGGAACACCCGATTCGCATGGAGGGAAGACTACCCACTGCGACGATTTTGTCAGTCATTTATCACCGGTACAATAGTAACCGGGCCTGCTGCAAACAATTTATGAGGTGTCTTTTAAGAGTGAATCGTTTGCTTTTCGAGATGCTAGCACCGGTTTGAGAAACCAAAAAACAAGAATTAAGGCTAGTGATCCTAGCGAGGCCTGCCATTTGAATTGGATGGTGGATACGACCATCCAGATTGACAGTGCGACAAACATCAGTGGTGGTAGTGGATATAACGGAACCCGAAAGGGTCGATGGGTGTTCGGCTCGCGGTGACGCAGTAGAATCACACCGATCACGGAGGCTGCCATGACAATGGTTGTGGGCAGGCAAATAAAAATGAGCACCGCGTCTGCACTTTCGTGGGTGCTGGCTGCGCACGTGAAGATGATTGTCAGGAATGCCTGAACAATTAGAGCATTGATTGATGCATTCCATGACGTGGTTTTGCCGAGAGGTGCAGGGAGATGACCGTCCTGAGCCATTGTGGCCAAGAAACGTGCGCCGACCATTAGCACCGTGCTAGTGGTGGAAAGCAAGACTATGATTATCATTAGGTTAAACCAATAGCTTACGTTTCCACTGAAAAGTGTACTGGCTGCGTGTAGGCCAATGCCTTCGATTTCCCCAGTCATGGTGGAGGCGGACTGGGCTCGTAGAAAGACGGCGTTAAGGAGCAGATAAAGAATAGTTACAAGTGCAGTACCGGCGATAAGTGAGCGAGGCAGATTTTTTTGTGGATCTCGGAGGTCACCAGCAATCCAAGTGGTAGTTTCCCAGCCGAGGTAGGCAAAACTAGCTGATATCATGGCAGCGGCAAAAGGTGCTGAAAGGATGCCGGGATGACTGTCGCCTTCAGCTACTGATGCCTGAGCAGGCACACTGAAGCCGGCAATGATAAAAGCCAGAATGACCCCCACTTTAAAAATCGTGAAGACGTTATTGACACGGTTGCCCTCGCGCAGGCCTAGGCAATGGATGGAGGTAAAAACTACAATAGCCATAGCGGCGGTTAACGTGGGTGGGAGGTTGGGTATAAGTTGCTGCACATGGTGCCCTAGTAGCAGTGTGATATATGCAACCGCTCCGACGAATGCGAGAAGCCAACTAAGCACACCGCTGAGATAACCGGCGGTCTCTCCATAGAGGTGACGGTTGTAGGCATAGCTTCCACCGCTGCGAGGCAGCATTGCTCCGAGTTCGCCAAGCGATAGAGCCCCCGTGAGTGCGAGTAGGCCACAAAAAAGCCAGACGAGCAGTACGTTTTCGTCGTTGCCGAGCTGATAAGCAAAGCCGCCAGTGGCACCGAAGATGCCTGCACCAATCATAGTGGCAATTACAGCAGCCGTTGCGGAGAAGAAGCCGAGCTGTCGACGGTTCGTTGCAGGTTCCCCCATGAGCAAGTTCCTACTTGTCGGACAGAACTACAACCAGGCCGATTAGAGCGATAATGAATATTACGAGCAGAGTGATCTTTACCCAACTCCACGGGCGTTCACCTTGAACTTCACCTGTACGTGCATTGACGAGAAACTGGTAAGTTTTGTCCTTGAATCGGTAAGCGCTGATCCAAACTGGTAGCAGTATGTATTTAAAGGTAATCTCGTGGTAATAAGTGGTTTTGGAGTGGATGCGTTGCACGTCGCCGCCAATGTCCCACCGAATCTTTGTGTCGATGTCCGGCTCCATTTTTCCCTTGGCAATTTCAAATCCATTTCGTAGGTCGACGGTATAGCTTTCCGATTGAAAACCGCTGAGATACTCGTCGGCATACGGAGTTAATTCCGGAAGATCCCAAGGTTCCAGTGCGTTCACATACTTTCGCGGCAGTGTGTCACTGGCCGGGATGAGTATGTCGTCGAATGATACAAACACACGGCCATAGGCGGGATACCACCGGGTCTTCTGTACTTGGCGGGTCTGGCTTTTACCTTCGCTGTCGGTGTAGGTCTCCGTGACGTAGTAATGCTCGCCTCTCTGACCGGTATAATCGGTTGTGGTATTACTATCGTAGGTCCAATGCGGCAAATAGAGGCCTTTTAATTTCTCAACATCCCTCGCGTATTGTTGAAGTTTGTTGGGAGCAAACCAGCGCGATGATACCCATTGGCGAAAATGGTTATGGCCATCCTGCTTGGTAACTTTGAATGGCAGCACCGCCTGTGGTTTGATGATGGAAACGGATTGAGGCTGTTGCACGAAAGGCGTGCCGCAAAAGGCGCATTCGCCGGATGTCTGGCCGGGAGGCAATTGATTCTCCGCACCACATGCGTCACAATTGAGCTGAGCAACCACCTGTGTTTCTGCGCCCAATTCGAGTGATGCAAGTTGTGAATCGAAGTCATGCTCCTGAACAGGAGCTTGTGGTTCTGGGCAGGCGACGAGTGTGCCGCAAAAGGGACATTCCAATTGAGACTGGCCGGGACTGAAGACGACATTCCCGCCGCAATTGGTGCATGCGAACTGGTTACTCATTATTCCACGGATGGATGAACTAAATCAGGGAAGTGGTGGAGGGCCACCGTCGTCTCCAGAATCACCCGGTATAGGCGGTGGGCCGAAGAGTTCCGAAAGTTCCGGGACTTCGCCAGCCTTGGTCCAGCCTGACATACCTTTTGCCCAGACTAGCAGCTCAGGTTTAAAACTACCGTCTGTCGCCATTGTCTGTAGTGCGTCAACTCCGTAGGGCCCATGTTTTTCATTGCCGATGGCTACCGTATATTGAGTTTGTGTAGTGGCACCCGGAAGCGGTGGTGCAGACTGTGGCTGACTGGAACCTGCGGCTCCAAGGGCACCACCCATTTGGTTGGCCATCATCGCTCCCATGGCCATCTCCATTCCGGCACCCGCGACGCCCGTCCCGGAGGAATTATTAGCCATGTCGCCCATGGCGCGACTAGCCCGTAGAGCAGTGAGATTTTGCATTGCGGCGGGGTTTGCTCCTGCCAGTTTGGTTGCCCCCAAGCGACTGAGTTCCATTAGTTCTTTGCGAACATCCTCCGGCATGGTGAGGCTCACCACGCGAAACTTTGATAGCTTCAACCCGAGTGTTTGGAAATATTCCTGTAACGGAGCAGATAACTCTTCGGAGATATCCTTCATCTGGCCGGTTAATTTGCCTGGGTTTAACTCAAGTTCACCCAAACGATCGCTCACCTGCATGATAATTTCTTCTCGCAGATCATTGGAAATATCATCGACATCAAATTTTCCGTCCGTACCCACGATCGTCTTGATAAAAGTCGGAGCGTCTTCGATCTCGATTACGTATGAGCCGTTTGTGCGCAGTTCGAACATGCCATAACCATCACATTCTACCGTAACAGGGCCGCGAGTTCCCCATTTCAGATCGGTGAACTTGGAAGTTTTGACGAAATATACTTCTGCCTTGAACGGGCTTTCAAATCCGTGTTTCCAGCCCAACAAAGTGGACAGGACCGGCATGTTTGCGGTGGTTAAATCGTGAGTGCCGGGGTGGAATACATCCGCTACACCGGATTCCGAACCACCTCCCGATCCAGGTTGTATTTGGCCCTCGTTGACAAAAACTGCAACTTGCCCCGGCCTTACGACCAATTTTGCGCCGTTTTTGATCTCATTGTTGTGCCGCTCAAAGCGGTACACCATTGTGTCTTGTCCATCATCTGTCCACTCGATGATGTCTATGAATTGACCAGAAAACCATCCCATGACAATACCTATTCTTCGGGTTTTTGTTGAACTGTTGTCTCATCATCTCCGATCACTAAAATCATCGCAACTACAATCTAAAATGTTTTTAGAGGTCTATTGATCCTGAAGGATCATTTATTGATTTTATCGATTCGCCCCGATGCTTAAGTTGCGTTATCCTCTGCGGATCGATGAACATTTGGGCATGTAGACCATTTCTAGCGTTGATGCGCTTGGTACTGAGGGTGTGGTTTCGTTTTCGTGCGTACAACGAGAAGGCTGCGCAAACCGAGGGACCTGTGTTGCTGATTCCCAATCACTTGTCTTGGATTGATTGGCTTTTTGTCGGCCTTTGTGTGGATCCAGAATGGAAATTCGTGGCTTCATCTGTGCCGGCACGCAATAGCAAGTTACATGCATGGATCTTGTCAAACCCGCGCATCTTTCTGATCGACAACCAGTCTCCCTACGCGGTGAAGGAAATGGCGGCGCACTTGGAGAAGGGCGGCAAGTTAATCCTTTTTGCTGAGGGGCGTATGTCTCGCACGGGGACTCTACAAAGGCTATTCGAGGGCACAGGTTTTCTGCTGCAAAAAACCAAGGCCAAAGTCATTACCTGTCGCCTGCATGGGGCTCAACGTGTTCTCGGCTCGCCGCATCGCGGCTGGACAAAATGGTTTCCAAAAGTCAGTGCACATTTTAGCGATCCTTTGGATCCTCCTACCTTCGAAGGGCTTAAACCCTCCGACGAACGCGCTCGACTCACCCAATGGCTCCGAGATCTAATGGTCAGGCAGCAATATGAAGTGGACATGGAGTTTGGCCAAAAAACCGTACTCACCGCCGTTGCACAAGTGGCAAAGCAAATTCCTCATCACACTGTGCTAGAAGACATGACCCACCAGACACTGACATATCGCCGTCTGTTGATAGGCGTCGACCTGCTTTCGACCCAGTGGAAAACGCAACTAGAGCGTGAAAATCAGCACGTAGGCGTGCTTCTGCCCAACGTCAACAGTATGGTTGCTACCTTATTCAGCCTCTGGGCCTCTGACAAGGTGCCAGCAGTTTTGAACTATACCGCAGGCACATCAACTATGCTCACCTGCGCTAAGTTGGCAAATTTGAGCCAGATCATCACATCACGTGAGTTTTTTGAAAAATTTAAGTTAGAAGCGAAGCCCTTTGAAGAAGCTGGAATCGAGCTGATATATTTAGAAGACATCCGTGAAAGAATCTCGGGACTAAGCAAAATTGCCGCACTGTTAAACCATAAACTAAATCCGTGGGCCGGGCAGTACTCGCCATTTCATGATACGGCCGTGGTACTGTTCACCAGCGGTTCTGAGGGAGTCCCAAAAGGGGTGCAACTTACTCATAAAAACCTCCTCGCCAACGCCCGGCAATGTGCTGCTGTAATTGATCTCTCGGATACGGATCGTGTATTCAACTGCCTGCCGTTGTTCCACAGTTTCGGTCTCATGGTGGGTCTTCTGATGCCGATGGTGAGAGGTATGTTCTGTTACCTATTTCCAAACCCGCTTCAGTATCGGGTCATTCCGGCGGTTTTTTATGACAGTGATTGCACGGTGATGCTTTCCACGAACACTTTCCTTAATGGGTACGCGCGCGCCGCACAACCGGCAGATTTTACTAATATGCGCTATTTAATCTGTGGAGCAGAAAAAGTGCAGCAAGCAACTCGCGAGCACTGGGCACGCGAGTACGGCGTACGCTTGTTCGAGGGCTACGGAGCTACTGAAACGAGCCCGGTATTAAGTACAAACACCATCTTTGAGAGCCGTTCTGGCACCGTCGGCCGACTTTTCCCCAGCATAGAATATAAATTGGAAAGCATCGAGGGCGTGGCTGAAGGTGGCCGTTTGTTTGTTCGTGGACCCAATATAATGAAAGGGTATTTGAACAAGGACGCCAACGCGCAGTTCAAGAAATTAAAAGGGTGGTATGACACCGGCGACATTGTGACGGTGGATGAAGATCGCTACATCACCATCCAGGGTCGCGCAAAGCGTTTTGCGAAAATAAGTGGAGAAATGGTTAGCCTTACTGCGGTTGAAGACGCCTTGGCGGGCGCGTTCCCAAATCATGGCGAGGATTGCCAAGTCGCCGTTATTGCCCGCCCCGATGCCGACAAAGGTGAAGTTTTAATTGCGGCTACCAACAAGGCTGACCTTGAGATGGACGAAATTCGGAAAGCTGTTCAGGCCAAAGGCCTCCCTAATCTTGCCGTCCCTCGCGAACTCAAAGTGCTCAAGGAAATCCCAGTCCTAGGTACAGGCAAAATCAATCATAGGGAGCTTGAAAGTCAATTAGTGAAACCGGACTAAGCCTCCAGTTTTTGGAAGCTCTCCTCAATAAACGTGGTATTTTGGATTCGAGCTAGTTTGGCATAGAGTCCATTTGTCTCAAGTAGTTCGGGATGGGTTCCACGTTCAGTTATTTCGCCGTCTTTCAATACAAGTATTTGGTCGGCTTTGCGGATAGTGCTGAGACGGTGAGCGATAACAAAAGTGGTGCGACCTTTCATCAATCGTTCGAGAGCTTCCTGAATCAGGCGTTCAGTGGCCGTGTCTACGCTAGCGGTGGCTTCGTCGAGTATCAGTATTGGGGCGTCGGCCAACAGTGCACGGGCGACACTAACTCTTTGTTTTTCTCCTACGCTGAGTTTGACACCGCGTTCGCCTACTCGGGACTGGTAGCCATTTGATAACTGGGTGATAAAGGTATGACAGTTGGCTGCCTTGGCTGCAGATACGATTTCAACCTCGATTGCATCGAGTTTACCATATTGGATATTCTCAAGAATGGTGCCGTTGAAAAGAAAAGGTTCCTGGCTGACAACAGCGATATGATGACGCAGAGAGGCAAGCGATATTGAATTAATATCCTGGCCATCGATTGTGATTCGGCCGCTGGTGATTTCATATAAGGCAGGGAGGAGATTGACGAGGGTGCTTTTGCCGGCACCGGTGGGGCCGACAAGGGCAATCATCTCCCCGGGTGCGGCGCGCAGATCGATCTTCTTTAGGACCGTCCGCTCTTTCTCATATTCGAAATAAACATTTTCGTAAACGACTTCGCCATCGACGGGCTTACGAAGTTCGCTGGGGCGAGTAGAGGTATTTTCGGGTGAGTGGTCGAGAATATCAAAGACGCGTTCGCCCGCTGCTCGAGCGCTTTGCAGCATTTGGTTGAGGCCGTGCAGTCGTGCGACCGGCTCATAAAAAAGCATGAGGTAAAAAAGAAATCCGACAAGCTGGCCGGTGGTCATTTCATCACGCATGACGGCCAAACCGCCGAACCACAACACACCGACAGTACCCATGGCAGCGAGGAAACTCATGGCGGGGTTGTAATTAGCCCAAGCACGCATGATTCCAAGAGTGCCTTGACGTAAGCCTTCGGCTCGGTAAGCAAATCGAGCATCCTCATGATCTTGTCGTCCGTATGCCTTGATTTGTCGTATGCCTTGAAGGTCATCCATTAGCAAGGCATTCATGGCACTGGCGGCTTCGCGCTGTTTGCGATAGCGGCGATGTGCGGTGAGGGTGTACCAGAGTGCTCCGATGGCGAGCAGCGGGATGGGTGCGAGGGCAATTGCGGCAAGGAAAGGGTTGGTTAAGAACAAGATTGTGCTGATGCCACCGATTGCAAGAACTGCAACTGTGCCCTGCTCGGTGCCATCAATAAGCACGCGCTCGACATTATTTATATCCTCAACTACTCGTGTCATGAGGTCGCCCGAAGCGCGCTTGTCAAAGTAATTAACTGGGAGGCGTTGGAGTTTACCGAAGACATCACGTCGCATGTCATAGACCACATTTTGCTCAAAGTGATTGTTGATGCGGATGCGTAGGCTGTTGAAGACATCGCGTAACAGGAATGCGCCCGCTAGGCCCAATACTGCCCAGCCCAGTAGTCGTGTATCCTCCGAGTTTTTACTGATAATCTCATCGATGATGACCTGTGTGAGCTTCGGGTAGATGAGTGCGAATGCCAGAGATAGGACAGCGCACGCAATAGTAGCAAAGGCCAGACGGTAGTACGGGCGGACGTAAACCCATACGCGTCGAATAACCTCGCCGGTTGAGCGCTTACGCGCTTTGAACGTAGGATCGTCGCTGGATGCGGTGTGGTCAGCGTGACTGTGATTTGACATGCGCGCAAAGAATAGGGGCGCGAAGCGAAGGGAGACAATGTTTTCCTATAAGAAGGCTAGAGAGGGTCACCGTCGATGTCCCATTGTTTGGAGAAATGGCATTCTCCGCCTTCAATGAGGAACTGTGCGCGCATCTTGCCGTTGGGATACCATCGGGTCCAGGACCCTTCGGGTCGTCCTTCGCGGAAAAATCCCTCAAGTATAACTAGGCCTTCTGCATCGATACTTTGAGCGCGTCCGGTATAAGGGATTGGGTCGTCTGGCATATAGGAGAGGCCATCAAGGAAGTCTTCTGTATGAGGATGTTCGATCACTTGGCCGATAGCGTTACGCAATTCCAATGCGGAAAATCGCACAACGTGCAAACAACGAGCCTTGACCTGATGTTGCTGGTCTGACATGTCCCCCCCTCCTTGAACGAACCTTAAATTATGGTCGTCGTATAGCGACGAAAAGTTATTCGCGCTAGTACTCTATATTTCGTCCTTCATCCTTTAACTCACAGACATTAGCGTAGCTGCGATGTCCCGGGACTACATCCTGCAGCCTTATCGTGCGGCGCTCGATTTACGAATCGACTACGAGGCGGAGTTGAACGATGCCCAACGAGCGGCGGTGACAGCGTTACCGGGCCCAGCGCTAGTCATTGCCGGGGCAGGTTCAGGTAAGACCCGCACATTGACGTACCGAGTGGCGTATCTGCTGGAGCAAGGAGTTTCACCGGAGCGCATTCTACTGCTCACTTTCACAAATAAGGCAGCTAAAGAAATGATGAGCCGAGTGACCGATCTTATTGGACATGATCTGACAGAGTTATGGGGTGGCACTTTCCATTCCATTGGGCATCGTATTCTCCGGAGACATGCCGAGGCGCTGAAGTTCAGGCAGGGATTCACGATTCAGGATCGTGAGGATGCCAAGGGGCTTATTAACGCATGCGTCGCAGATGCTGGAATTGACGTCAAGGTCACGCGCTTCCCTAAGCCCGACGTATTGGCTGATATTTTTTCGTTGGCAGCAAACAAGCAAGTTGAAGTCACTGAAATACTCGAAGAAGGTTATTCTTGGTTTGATCACCTGCGTGAAGAGATTGGTGATATTGCCAAGCGATACACCTCGCGGAAGCAGACGAATGGGATGATGGATTTCGACGATCTGCTGGTGCTGTGGTTGAAGTTGATGCGTGAGCAGGATGATTTGCGCGAGCTGTACCAACGTCGATTCCAGTTTGTGCTGGTCGATGAGTACCAAGATACCAATCGGTTGCAGGCGGACCTTATTGACCTTCTTGGCGCGCGGCATAAAAACGTAATGGTCGTTGGTGACGATTCGCAGAGTATCTACTCATGGCGTGGTGCGAATTTTCAAAATATCCTTGAGTTTCCCAAGCGCTATCCCGGTGCGGCGGTATATAAAATCGAGATCAATTACCGTAGTACACCGCAAATATTGGCTCTGGCCAACGCAGCCATAGCGGCCAACACCCAGCAATTTCCAAAGGAACTGGAAGCTGCTCGCGAAACGGGCGAAAAGCCCACGGTGGTGGCCTGCGGTGCCGCGGATGAACAGGCAGCGTTTATCGCCCAGCGCGCGTTGGAACTACGCGATGAGGGTATTGAGCTGGACGACATGATGGTGTTGTATCGCTCGCATTTCCACGCACTGGAGTTGCAACTGGAACTGACGCGTCGCAATATTCCCTTCAGTATCACCAGCGGTATCCGTTTTTTCGAGCAGGCTCATATCAAGGATGTTACCGCTTATTTGAAATGGTTGGCTAATCCGCGTGATGAACTGGCCTTCAAGCGCATGGCATTGATGTTACCTGGAGTGGGCGGCAAGACGGCGGAAAAACTGTGGAGTTCGTTCCTGGAACATCATACTGAAGGGCGATTGTTGGCAGAGTGTCTGCAGAAATGTGCGGGTTTGCCAAAGAAAGCTATTGCGGCTTGGGCACAGTTTTCCGCGACGATTTCACAACTTGAGGATGATTCCGTGCGCGGAGATGCGGGCGCGATGATTGAATTGATTGTAGAGGCTGGATACGAGGATTACGTGGCTGGAAATTATGACAAGGTGCATGCACGATTGGACGACATTGAGCAACTTGGTGCATTCGCCCGACAATATGAAAGCCTTGAGACATTCCTCGCAGAGCTGGCATTATTAACAAACATTGAAGCCGAGGAGGAACGTTCCGTTGATGATGATCAAGAGCAGCTGCGACTGTCGACTATCCATCAGGCTAAGGGACTCGAATTTAAGGTGGTCTTTGTGATTATGCTATGCGACGGAATGTTTCCAAGTAATCGTTCGATGGACAGCATTGAAGGGGAGGAGGAAGAGCGGCGGCTATTTTACGTGGCTATCACACGTGCAAAAGATGAGTTATATCTTAGTTACCCGATGATTCGTACGGTTGCCGCTGGCAGCAGCGAAGACATAATGCAACAACCGTCGCGATTTCTTGGTGAACTACCCGTCGAGTTGATCGACGAATGGAACCTCCAGTCGTTCGATCCCTATGGGGCGTAATTGAGCCTCGTTGCCGAGGATTGCTCTAGTTAAAGACCACGAGCCTCAATGGCAAGTCGACCTTCTTCCATGACCGCAGCAAGGGCGCGGGTATTTGGGTGAAGATGAGACAACATTACAGGGCCATTCGTCAAAAGTGCGGTGGCTAGGGCGTCACTCTCGGTAGCGCTTTCACAGATGGCAGCAGCAACTCGTGCGGCTTGTGTGGGTCGGCCGGTGCGCGGATCAATGATGTGGCCCTGTTCGTTACCGTCGGCATCGAAAAAAGACTTACCCCCAATACCAGAGACGGAGAGCGATTCGTCGTGCAACTCAACAATTCGAAGTGGTGACTCGCCTTCATCAGGGTGTTGAATAGCGATACGCCAAGGTGTTCCGTCGGCTTGTGTGCCACGTGTGGATACAGTGCTGGTGCCACCATGGATGAGGAAGTGTTCGAATTCATTTTCGGCTATCAAAGCGCTGGCAGACTCAAGTGCGTAGCCTTTGGCGATGGAACCCAGGTCGAGCATTACGCCATCACGGGCAAAACAGACGGTATTATTCGACTCGTCCAGCTCCACATGTTCTATTCCGATACTTTCTCGGGCCTTCTCAATTTCGTCCTCGTCGGGCACAACTCCGGTATCATTAATGAATCGCCAGCAGCGCATAAGCGGTGCAATGGTGATATCGAATGCACCGGAAGTTTCATCTGTGAGCGTGCGACAGCGTTGCAAAAGAGCGAAAACTTCCGGCGAAACCTGTACAGGCTCACGGGCGGCACGGTCGTTGCAATGAGAGATTTCGCTGGTAGGTTGATAAAGGCTGAAGATTCCTTCAATACGCGTAATTTCATCGAGTGCTTCTTCTGCAGCTGCGCGAAGTCGTGCGGGATCTCCGTTATGAAGAGCCACCTCAAAACGTGTTGCCATCGCATCACGGGCCACCGTTACGATTTGCGCGTCCTTTTGCATTGGCATTAAAAAAGGCTTCGCGGTTACCCGCGAAGCCTTTGAATCTTTATCCGGTTCAACCTCCGACTTCGCGCTTGGGGCCATAGGGCGAACTGAGCTTCGCTTCCTCGGCGTAGTCGATTGGTTTGACCTCGCGGCCGCTACCGTCTGTGACTTTACGTGTCTTCGGGTCGAAGTGACACATGGTGCCGCGGCGGTCACTCAACTCTGCCAGTGAAATCACCGTCTGAACTTTCATGGCCAGATCGATTCCAGCATTGGGTTCTTCGCCGGTGCGGATGCCGTTGAACCAGTTCGTATGGTGCTGGGGCGTGGTGTTGCCGCTCGGCTCCAGTTTCGTGTAGCTCTCCGGATCAAACTCTTCAGCAAACGGTCGCTCAGGCTTGTACTCAAGTCTGTCGCCGCTAGTGCTGAGTTCAATAGTGCCGTAGTGGCCGCGAATTTTCTCATTCAGACCCTGTTCGTTTACCGAGGAACTGGTCACAATCAACGTTGCGCCGCTTGGAAACTCTGCCAGCACCTGCGTGTTGTCGCTCACGTCGCGGTCCGGTGTGATCTTGCGTGTGCCGAGGCATACGACACGGCTTGGGAATTCCTTGCCGCCCATCGCGCGCATCAGCGGGAAGAGACGATGAGGGATAAGGTCTCCCAAAAGGCCCGCGCAGTACGGTAAATATTTGCGCCAGCGGAAATAGTGATCCGCATTGAACGGAACCCGCTTTTTCACCTGACCGAGCCAACCAACGCCGCCGTTCCAGTCGATATCATCCGCGGTTGCCCAGTCTTGAAGACGGTAATTCCACTCGCCCTTTGGGTTGTTGCGCATGTATGAGCCCTGCGCCAGTACTAGGGGCCCCAGTTTGCCATCGGCGATCAGCTTGGCCGCCTTGGCAAAGTTGCCGCAACTGGTGATCTGCGAGCCGACCTGCACCTTTTTGCCTGTGCGCTTCACCGCGTCGTACAGTTCAAATGCCTCGTCGAGGTAGCGCGTCATGGGTTTCTCCACATACACATGCTTACCGGAGTCCATTGCCTGAATGCTTATCGGCGTGTGCCAGTGGTCGACTGTCGCGCAGACAATCGCATCGATGTCTTTGCGCTCCAGTACCTTGCGGTAATCCTTGTAACCCTTGACCTTGTCCTCAGAATTCTTGCCGATGAAGGCCTTTGCGTTATTGATTCGGTGTGTCGATGCATCACAAACCGCCGCCTGCGCAATATTGTTTTCCTTGGCGTGTTGGCGCATCTGTCGCACGTGAGCGCCAAAGCCCCGCCCGCCTACACCGATGAACCCGACCACGATGCGATCATTGGCTCCCTGCACATTTGCGCTGGGCGCCTTGTCTGTGCCATAAATTGGGGTTTTTAGCAGACTTGCGGTGGCTACTGCCGCCGTTGCAGCGCCAGACTTTTTAATAAACTGTCGTCGAGTTTCGCCGGACGTGTTTGATTTGTTTTTTTTCATAAAATGTCCTGTCCTGTGCCGTTGAAATGGTTCAACCACCATAACTCAACCCCCGACTTGGTCAACTCGAAACCCGCAGCGAACAACCTGTGAATGGCCTGCCCTTGCCCGCTGCCCGCTGCTCGCCAGAATGCCCCGTGCTCGCCGCCGCCAAGCTTGCCCCTGTTGATTGGGGCGTCATTGTTATCTACCTCATCGGCATCATTGGCCTGGGTATGTGGCTGGGCCGTGGCCAGAAAACCACTCGTGATTACTTCCTCGGAGGCCGCGACCTCCCTTGGTGGGGAGTGGCTTTTTCTATCGTGGCGACTGAAACTAGCGCCCTTACTTTTATTGGAGTCCCTGCCATGGCCTACGGCGGAAACCTAATGTTCATTCAGGTGGTGATAGGCTACGTGATTGGACGGATCGCGTTGGCGATTGTGATGGTGCCTTTCTATTTCAAAAACGAGATTTACTCACCTTATGCATTAATCGGCAAAGCCTTCGGAGGAGGTGCCCACAAGACCGCGGCGATTATGTTCCTGATTGCCGGCACCTTGGCGGCGGGAGTGCGGGTATTTGTGACCTGCATTCCATTGCAACTTATGCTCGATTGGCCTGTGCTGCCGGCCATCCTGCTCTTCGTTGGCCTGTCACTGGTGTATACGTATGTGGGAGGGCTAAAAGCAGTCGTTTGGACGGATGCGGTACAGTTCTTTCTCTTTCTTGCCGGCGGACTCTTTGCGCTATTCTACATTCCAACCCTCATTGAAGGTGGTTGGGATGGCGCGATGGAGCTGGCCCGTTCCGAAGGGAAACTGGACTGGCTCAATACAGACTTCGCCCTGGGCTCACCCTACAATATCTGGATGGGAGTCCTAGGTGCGGGCATATTCGTGCTCTTTACCCATGGTATCGATCAATTGGTCGCCCAGCGCGTGCTTGCCTGCCGCTCCATTGCCGATGGACGAAAGGCTCTCGCGTTTTGCGCGGCAGTGATTCTGCCGATGATGCTTCTCTTCCTCATGGTTGGGGTGTTGCTCTGGGCGCATTACCAGCAAACGCCTATCCCGATTGAAATTCCCGAAAATTCGTTGGGCAAAAAACAAAAAGATTATGTCTTTCCTATCTTTATGTTGGCTGAAGCCCCGGCAGGGGTGAAGGGGCTTTTGCTGGTTGGCATTTTTGCGGCAGCCATGTCTTCAGTGAGCTCAGCCTTAAGTGCGCTTTCTTCAGTCACGGTTATGGATCTGGGTTTGGCTAAAAAGGAAGCGAGCGATGAAGAGCGCCTCAAAAGCAGCCGCCGATGGACGCTTTTCTGGGGTGTGATACTTGTTGGGGTTGCCTTTGCCAGTCGAGAGGTAAAGTCCGTGATGGATGCGGCATTCAGCTTGGTGGGGCTAGCCAGTGGAGGATTATTGGGTGGGGTATTATTGGCACTAACTCTGAAACAAGGCCGAGGAGTGCCGGTCATGATTGGGATGGTAGTTTCCCTAGTGAGTATGATCGGCATCAAGTATGGGCTGAAGGAGGCAATCCATTGGCCCTGGTACACGGCCATTGGCTGCGGGATCACGCTTTTGGTGACGATGCTTACCAACGCTTTCTATGAAGCGCGAGAGAAAAAACTGACCTAAACACGTGGAGTAAAAGTATCTTCCGGTACTTGAGAGTGCCTGTGGCCTATAAGCTTAAATGGCCAAGTGCAAGTAGGCCATAAAAGGTGTACTCGCAATCTATGTAATCATCAGACCAGTGCCCGTGAAAGCCACCGGAAGCGTCCCAAAGCGAATCGACAAAATCCAGACATCGCTCCGTTTCCTCTTCGTTCAGGCGCACCTCCAGTGCCGCCAACGCATGCAGAGTGGTGGCTGTGGAAAGCAAATCCGGCATCGGCGCATCCGGTACCGCCACAAAACCACCCTGCGCGTGCAGCCGTGCCCGCAGCCATTGGCCAACATCAGCATTGATCGGCAGGTGTAAATTATTAAGAAGCACCACAGCGCCGGCAGTGGGATTGGTGGATCCGACAGGCATATCTGGCGCGTTGTTCCAAGCGTTGTCGGGTGTCTCCAAAGCTTTGAGGCTTTGCAAAATACGCAGAGGCTTGGGAGGCAGTTTGCCCATGTCGTAATAGGCGCCAAGGGCAAGGAAGGAGCCGTAGGCCGTACCGTGCATTTTGTCCGGATTATTGTCCCAGCCACCACAGGGTTTACGAAAGGATTCGAGCCGTTTGAGTAACGCTTTGCGCAATCCCTTGGGCATTCGGTCCCGACCAATCGATCCCCAGCAGCGCATGAGGCAGCTTAGATGAACAAGATCAAGCGTGTCTCCGTCTTCGAACGTACGTAAAAATTTTTCCAAGGCATCAACATTTGGCTCTGTTTGAAACACAGCCAACGCGTCGATTCCAAACACGGTGTAGTAGAGATCGCTTTTCCCTGTGCGGTCGCCAAAACCTCCATCGGAATTCTGTTGGTTTGTGAGGAAGGTTTGAACGAGTTCTGCAGTGTCACCCAAAACTTTGGGCGCAACGCGCGCCACCTGCAACATTTCCAGGCGGAGGCTCATGAGAAATCAGGCGGGTTAGGCGGAAACTTCAGTGTCTTTTAGCTCGCGAATCTTATCCAGTTCACTGGTTTGTTGGACTTCGCTACACCAGCCTTTGACCACAGTCTCGTTGAATATTTTACCGATGACGCGACGGAGCAGACCCTTGAGGTTGGCATTTTCCAGGTCGCGCAATGAGCGAATGGATTCCTCCTTGTAGGTGGCCAATAACGTGTCGGCTCGATCAATTGCCTTAAGGTCAGTGTACATGGCCTCAATGTCGCCAAAGGTCGAGCCTTCCGGAAGTTTTCGGTGCCATACGCTGGCAAGGATTTCTTTTTGCTCGGCTTTCGCGCGCTCATGGGCAACGGCGAGCAGAAGACTGGGTCGCAAGCCCACGAGGTCGTTGGTTTCGCCTTTTGCGCCAAGGTCGCTTAAGTCATCCCGGATTTGATACGCGATACCAAGATTTTCGCTATAGGAAGCCACAACTTCGGAGACTTCCTCATGCTGTTCTTCACCGGCGTAAATTGCGCCAAGGCGAAGGGCAACCTCAAAAGCGGGGGCGGTTTTCTTGCGAAAAATATCCAACACCTCAATGGACTTCATCGGGGAGGGGTTTTGTTGCCATACGAGTTCCGCACCTTGCCCGCGGCACAGTTGCCGCTGACCGGTTGAGGCTGCATTCAGCATTGCGACACGTTGGTCCGGGGAGACGTTACTTTCGCTGATAAGCCGGTAGCCTTCGCCGATAAGCAGGTCGCCGGTGTTTAGTGCGACGGCCAAACCGTGTTCTTCATGCAGCGTCTTTTCGCCGTAGCGTTCGGTGTCATTATCCTCGATGTCATCGTGAATGAGGGATGCCTTATGGAAACACTCGATGGCAACAGCTATCTTTTTAATATCCTTAGGCAAGGCCTTGCCCGTATCCGCCCGCAAAGCCTCAAAAGCTGACACGGTAAGGAAGGGTCGCCAGCGTTTGCCGGCACGGGCCAACCAGTCGTGTGCGATGGCTTCGGTTTAACCATCGGCTTCGCCCATGATTTCGTTGAGCGAGTCTACAGCAAACCAACTGTCTACTTCGTCGCGAAGAGTGGTTAGGTCCAGTCGCCGTGTCTTGTCGTCATTGGTGAGATGGATGTAATCCCAAATCCAATCCTCATCGACTGTCGTATCGATACAATCATCTTGGAGCAATGGAATCGCCACGCCAGGGACTGCTGCTGCTTCCATATACGGGAAGGCTCGTTCCAATACCGGGATACAACTCACACCTACAATGGCGTCGATCTTTCCTGTCTGAATGAGACTCATCACAATGGCACTACCCTCGGCGACAAGTGCCGCATACCCGAGCCGCTCTGCTTCACTTTGCAGATCCTGTATGGTGCACAGACCACATTCCTTGCACAGCAACCCAAATTCATCGAAAGGCGCAGGACAACGACTTTCCACCCTTAGACACTTGGGCATCATCAGCAGCCGTCGCTCGAAAGGAATGGATGCCAGTGTTTCGCGCCACAACTCGTTGTTGATCAGCACGCCAACATAGTCGCGGTAGATTGGTTTCCAGTCCATCGCGGCCACGAGCACGTCTGCATGCTCCTTCAATTCTTCCAACGGTGCGGGAGGCGCTAGTGTCTGTTCCGCCACATAATGTCGGACCGCCTTTAATACAGCTTCCCGTTCCTCACGGGTCTGCGGAATATTCTCACGCGGCGGTCGTGGTGTGCGCTGTGGCACCGGCCGCGGAATTTTCAGCGGTGCGGCGGATGCAGTTGAAGTAGCGGTCGACATGCTCAATGTAAAATCGGGCAAGGCCCGATGGCTTGTGTGTTAAGGTGGTGATTCTGATTAGGGGCTAGAATCCTGTCGAGGCAAAAGACGACATGGTTTGGCCTCCTGTTACCAAGGATTGTTTTTACGCAGCCATTTTTCAGCGCCCGCATCGATTTTTCGGAGAGCATCATTCATCTGACGCAGATTGCCCGACACCCCTTCAAACACGAACTGAAGCGTGTCTGGGTCCAGACTGCGATGGAAATCCTCCGCAGGAAAACCGTCAAGGGTTCCTATGGGCATAAGATTCATCTGTTGCGCATTCCGATGCTCCTCACTGCCATACCAAGATAGGAGTTTTTCATCGAATGAATCTGCCAGTTCACGAAATGCCAAAAATTCTTTTGGAGCTTCATCCGAGCCGCAGCATGCCTCGCGCAAAGCTTTTCCTCGTTCAGCTGCCTCTTCTGCCTCGGGCCAAAGCAGCTTTCCTATGTCAACGGCGTGACGCACGAATGCGTGTGCGTAAAAGAAAACCTTTTCTGAGTCATTCAACTGAAGATTGCTTGTCACTCCCCCAAATGCTTCCGCCGCAAATCGTGACTGCAATCGTAATTCCTCCAACAATTTGAATCTGAATGGATTTTCCATATTTAGCTCCCTTGAGCCTCCAGCGCTGCCTGTGCTTTAGCGGCTGCCTCCTTGGACTTACGTTCGATCTCCTCCGGGCTTGGCAGGCTCATCAATACTTCCGGGGGAATATCCATATCGGTGTTCTCAGCGAGCTTCACCAGACATTTGTTTCGTTCGCCCAGTGCCTTGTCCGAGCTGCGTTCTTTAGAGAAACGGCTTTGCGCACGCTCACTGCGATCACGCAACATTTGATATATGTCCCCGCCCAACAATGCGGAGATGTCGATTTTCATCTTCTCGCGATTAAGATCCGAGTCGCTCACCACATCGCCATTGATGGGTCCGCTTCTGTATTTGGGAAACATGATGGCTGCTTCCGGGCAAACCCGACTGCAGGCGTGACAGTTCGTTTTGCAGTTGTCATTATTCTGCACCTGTATCTGCTGGTCATCATCCACACCATAAACATCAAAGAGACAGAAGGAGAGACACTGCATGCAATTCGTGCATCGGTCATAGTCAATCACCGGGAACCAGGGCTTCCACTCGCCATGTTTGGCTGATTGGGAAGCTTCGCGTTCCTTCTCCACCAGAGCAGTGATGCCCTCTGCATCCAGCCCGTTGATATCTCGGAAACGGATCGGTACCTGGCCATTTGCATCCTCGCCCTGTGGCACATTGCCGTTTTCAAATCTACCCAATACCAAGAGTG
>CAYUXV010000110.1:0-4178 GCA_964448875.1 uncultured Verrucomicrobiota bacterium | reverse complement strand
TGGCTACGCCGGGGAAGGGCGCGTTGTTATCGGCTAATTTAATTTACTCGTTGGAGGATCAGCCGACTCCGCAATGTCAAGCTTCAACGATCGCGGAAACCTCCACAGGTTTGGTTGCGGCATGGTTTGCTGGTACCCGCGAGAAACACACTGACGTGGGCATTCGTGTATCACGTCTGGTAAATGGCAAATGGACGAAGTCTGTCGAGGTGGCTGATGGTTCGGAGGGAGAGGATAAGGAATATCCATGTTGGAATCCCGTATTATTTCAGCCAAAGAAAGGCCCGCTCATGCTTTTCTATAAGGTGGGACCCACGCCCAGCCGTTGGTGGGGTATGCTTTTGACCTCCAAGGACGGAGGTAAGACTTGGGGGAATCGCCACAAACTCGGAAGGAACAACAAGATTGGTCATCTGGTTGGCCCGGTGAAAAATAAGCCAATCCAATTGTCCAACGGCACCATCCTTTGCCCGTCCAGCACCGAGCATGAAGGTTGGCGCGTTCATTTTGAAGCCACACGGGATTTTGGTAAGACATGGAAAGTCATTGGCCCCATCAATGATGGCAAGGAGTTTGGCGCAATCCAACCCAGTATTCTGACATACGCCGATGGTCGGATGCAGGTGATGTGTCGCAGTCAGCAAAGGGTGGTAACACAAAGCGAGTCAAAGGACGGCGGTAAAATATGGAGCAAGATGATTGCGTCGGAACTTCCTAATCCCAATGCTGGCACGGATGCGGTGACTCTCAAAGATGGCCGCCAACTCATCGTCTACAATCACACCACGCGCGGCCTCAAGTTTCCTTCCGGCCGCAATATGCTCAACGTGGCCATTTCTAGTGATGGGAAAAACTGGAAGCCCGTGCTTACCTTGGAACGCGCCAAGGGTGAATATTCGTATCCTGCTGTTATTCAGACCCGAGACGGCAAAGTACATGTCACCTATACCTATCTGCGTCAGTCTGTTAAGCACGTCGTGTTGAGCCCGGACAGGTTGAAATAGCTGAATCTCATGCGGTATAAATTATATTCAATCTGTCTTATTATTTTGTTGGGCGGAATTTTTCTCCCTCACCATGCTGGTGCAAAGCCAAACGTCCTTTTTATTGCCATTGATGATTTGAATGACTGGGTCGGGTGTTTTGGAGGGCATCCCCAGGCAATTACGCCTCATATAGATCAGTTGGCAAAGCGCGGCATTCGCTTCACCAATGCCCATTGTGCGGCTCCCTTGTGTGGGCCATCACGCACATCAATCTTTACCGGGCGTCAGCCTTTCCGAACCGGCATGTACAATAACGATGACAAGGGTTGGTACAAAAAGCACAAGAAGGTACGACTTTTTCCAAAAGCCATAGAGGCAGGAGGTTATGTCACCTACGGTACAGGGAAGTTATTGCACAGCGGGAGCAAGGGGCTCTTTCAAAATGAATATTATACCGGACAGCGCTGGAGCCCCTTTCCCAGTAAGGATGTTAAATACACAAAGACAGAGTTATCCAGTAAGGGAAGTGCAAATCCGAGGCATGTCGTGAGATTGGGGCAGCGGGAATATGTGCTGCCATTTAACCGTATGCCCAGTGATCGCAGTCCCAATGATCCCAAGGGTGAATCTTTTGACTGGGCGACATTGGATGTACCGGATAATGCGATGGGTGATGGAAAGATTACCGATTGGGCCATTGGCGAGCTGGGAAAACATGTGGCATCAAAACCGTTTTTTATGGCAGTCGGTTATTACCGCCCGCACATACCTCTTTATGCGCCAAAGAAATATTTCGATTTTTACGATGGGATGGACATCAAACTTCCGCCAGTGCGAAAAGATGACCTGAAAGACTTGAGTCCTACTGGTCGTAAATGGGCCTTGGAAGCGGTAACGGCCGGATCACATGCCACAACCATTAAACATAATCAATGGCAGGCTGCCGTTAAGGCGTATCTGGCCTGTGTTACCTTTGTGGATGCGCAGGTGGGGCGACTGTTGGCGCAATTAAAGACTGGAGGGCAATTAACGAATACTTGGGTAATTCTCTGGAGTGATCACGGGTGGCAGCTGGGTGAGAAGGAGCATTGGGGAAAATGGACTGGGTGGCAGCGTTCCACTCGGGTGCCACTAGTGGTGGTTCCTCCTGCTGCATCCAAGGATAAATATGCATTGGGATCCGAATGTGACAACCCAGTTGGTTTGATCGACTTGTACCCCACTCTTTTGGATATATGTAATTTGTCAAAGGTCGCGCGTCTGGATGGGTTTTCTTTACGTCCCATGCTTGAGAATCCCGGAAGGGCCAGTTATCGCTTGGTGGTGACGACCTTTGATAAGGGTAATCATGCTCTGAGTGGATCGCGTTGGCGCTATATCCGTTATCAGGATGGCAGTGAAGAATTATATAACCGCAAGGATGATCCGAATGAATGGGTCAATATTGCTTCACGGAAAGAGCATGCATCTGTGCGTGAACGCTTGAGTAAGGCTTTGGATAAAATTGTTGCGGACAGCAAGTAACATAGAGCAAAGCAAGATTCTGATTTTCTTTGATTCGACTATCGGTAACGTGAAAAAGATGAGGGTGCTAGTGCCAGATTCCGAGATGCATGTTTGTTCTGACGAAGTAGCAAAGGCCAGTGATGTGGAGTAATTGTCGATTGGCATTCAAGGTTGTGAGTGTTTATTATATGCGCTGCTTTATGCGTAAATATTTCCTTCTTTTTGGGCTTCTTTGCCCGCTTGTTTCCACTGCGAAAGAGCAGTCGAATGTTCTCTTGATTTGCGTTGATGATCTGCGGCCGGAACTGAAGTGTTTTGGAGTGGATTACATCCATTCCCCCAACATTGATAAACTTGCCTCTCAGGGCCGCGCTTTTCATCGGCATTACGTGCAGGCGCCCACCTGTGGGGCTTCGCGCTACACACTGCTTGCCGGGAGGTATGGGCTCGCTGATAATGGCGCATTATTCCGTCAGGCTGAGGCGATGAAAGGAAAGAGTCTCCCCGCCTGGTTCCGGAAGCACGGTTACACCACCGTCTCAGTTGGGAAAGTGTCTCACCATCCGGGCGGAAGAGGTGGGGCAGATTGGGATGATAGCTCAAAGCCAGAAATGCCCGGAGCGTGGACGCGGCATCTATTACCTTCCGGGCCTTGGCAGCATCCCCGTGGGGTGATGCACGGTTTGGCTAATGGTGAGATTCGTAAGAATGCCAAAGATATGGATGTGCATCAGTCCTTTGAAGGTCCTGACACCTCCTATCCCGATGGGTTGATTACTGATGAGGCATTAAAGCAGATGGATGGATTGGCCAAAGCGGGTAAGCCTTTCCTTTTAGCTGTGGGGATTATTCGTCCGCATTTGCCTTTTGGTGCGCCAGCCAAGTACATGAAACACTATCAGAATGCGTCGCTCCCTGTGACTCCTCACGCGAAGAAGCCTGAAGGGAAAACCACGTGGCATGGTTCAGGCGAATTCATGAAATATAACCGGTGGAAACGTAATCCCAATAATGATCGCGCTTTCGCATTAGAAGTGCGCAAACACTATGCAGCTTGTGTGACTTATGCTGATGCTTTGGTGGGCCGATTATTGGCAAGGTTGGATGAATTGAAACTCCGTGAGAATACCATTATTGTTTTATGGGGAGATCATGGTTGGCATCTGGGAGAGCATGCCATTTGGGGAAAGCACGCGTTGTTTGAGGAATCACTGCGTTCTCCTTTGATTATTTCACACTCCGGTCTAAGTGTGCCTGGTAAGCCTACTCGTGCCATGGTGGAGACTTTGGATGTGTTTCCAACGCTTTGTGAACTGGCTGGCCTAAAGCCGCCAACCGGTCTGGATGGAACATCACTCAAACCCTTGCTGAAAAACCCTGAGGCTAAGGGGCATCCGGCCTTCGCTTATAAACGTGGTGCTCAAACCATTAGAACAGATACTCACCGGTTAATAGTCCATAAGGGTGGTGAACTGGAATTGTATGACCATGAAAGTTCTGAGGGTGAGACAAAAAATTTAGCCAAGATTCAACCGCAAAAAGCTGCTTCCTTGCTCGAGCAATTAAAAGAGCGGTTGGATTAATTGTAATTTACTGAGATCTTTTTTTGGGCAATTCTAGGTCAAGAGGGAACCGTTACATGATTTCATCATTAAATCGTAGGAATTTTTTAAAAGGAGTTGGCGT